>OZ244141.1:0-511782 GCA_965216295.1 Minisyncoccota bacterium
TGTCATTCCAGCAATGCGACCATAGAGTCGAAAATAGTTTTGAAAAGTGATGGAAGCATATGTTCGTGATTCCTTTTGAATGTGAACATTCTCTTTTGACTCAATTGCTTGATGAAGTCCCTCACTCCATTGTCGTCCAGGCTGCAGTCGTCCAGTGAACTCATCAACGATAACAATCTTGTTATCACGAACAACATACTGTTTGTTTTTGGTAAACAATGATTTAGCACGCAGTGCATTCTCCAAATAGTGTATGGCACGCTGTGCCCCCTCAACGTACATGTTGTCCACCTGAAGGGCTCGCTCTGCTTTTTGTATACCAGGTGGCAGTATTGAAACTGCTCGCTGTTTCTCATCAATGGTAAAGTCTGTATCTAGAATAAATGTTGCTGCTAATTTGGTAAACCCTTGGTAGTGAGAGGGGGGAATGTCTGTAGGGCTTGAGATAATAAGGGGATTTCTTGCCTCATCAATGAGTATAGAATCAACCTCATCAACGATAGCATAGGCAAAACCTCGCTGACGAAGCTCTTGTGGGTTGTAGGATATATTGTCACGCAAGTAATCAAAAGCGAATTCATTGTTCGTACCATAGGTAATATCAACCTCGTATGCTTCTTTTCGCGAAACAGGAAGTAGAAAATCATAAACAATCTTGAAAGAGCCGAGTGTGTCGCGCTCCATATCTGCTTCACGGTGACCTGGGTCATAACGGTATGAATTGTTTTCACTATTGACAACACCGACGGTCAAACCAAGAAAGGCATATATCTGCCCCATCCAAACAGCATCACGACGTGCAAGGTAATCATTGACGGTAACAATATGTACACCCTTTCCTGTGAGTGCGTGTAAATACGCTGGTAGTGTTGCAACAAGTGTTTTTCCTTCACCGGTACGCATCTCTGCAATTGAACCTTGATGGAGAGTAATGCCACCAATGAGTTGTACAGAAAAAGGACACATGCCTGTTGTTCGTCGTGCTACTTCACGAACAGTTGCAAATGCCTCTGGAAGCAGTGCGTCGAGTGTTTCACCATCAGCCAGCCTCTTCTTAAATACCGCAGTCTTCCCTTTTAAAACTTCATCTGACAATGAACGCATCTCTTCTTCTAATGCTTCAACATGTTCTGCGAGGGGTTTTATTTTTTTTAAATAGCGATCTGAATCCGTTCCAAAGATTTTATCTAGTAATAACATAGGAACATCATAACACAAGACAAAAACACAGAAGCACCACTATAAAAGTGAATGCTTCTATGGTTAAAAGTTCAACTCTTAACGACTTCGGCGTGTCCTACGTTTTTTTGCAGGTGCCTTTTTCGCTGAGCGACGTCGTGTTGAACGACGTTTGGTTGTCTTCTTTGCAGAAGATCTCTTCGTCGAACGACGTTTTGTTGAACGACGTTTGGTTGTCTTCTTTGCAGAAGACCTCTTCTTCGTCGAACGACGTTTTGTTGAACGGCGCTTGGTTGTCTTCCTTGCAGGAGACTTCCTCACTGAACGACGCTTGGTTGTCCTCTTTGCAGGAGACTTCCTCACTGAACGACGCTTGGTTGTCCTCTTTTTCGCTGTGCGGCGTTTCATATCAATTGACTGATTATCATTTATAACAAGCCTTATAGGCTTACATGCATTATGTAAAACAAAACCACCTATTATGTCACAAGACGTGTCGTGTGGTGGATAACTTTTACTGCTCACTTCGCACGCTTGCGTACCACTTTTTTCGTCTGACGTCTTGTTTTTGCAAACAATAGTGGTGTCATAAGAATAAGGAGTAAACCAATAAAAATTCCAGCCCAAAGTATTGCCATTTGTTTTGATGACGAACGATCAGGTTGTATTTTTTTGGTAAAGGGTGTTGTAAATGTTTTTTCTGTGGTGGATGGCTTTGGTTTACTCTCTTCTACAGTTTTTTCTTTTGAAACTTCCTGTGATTTCTCTGGAATTTTGTTTGGTGTGCTTTTTATTGGCAACGGAGCTTGTTCAATAGCACGTACTGTTGGTACAACCAACGTGGAGACCACTGCATTCCTCTCTGTTGTGAGTTGAATAGTATCACCAGGTATCACAGAAAAACGAGTTGGAATTGTGGCGTTTGCAGAAATGAATGTTTGATCTGGAAAAACAAAGACTGTGTCATCTTTCACAATCTGCCACCCTGAAATATCAAAGATAAAGGAGTGATCGTTTTTTAAACGCACAAGTGTGTCATCCCCTACGGTAATTTGTATCTTTGGATCAACAATGGTGACTGAGACTCGTATAGGTTCTGTAAAATCTGGTACTTGTACAGAGACGATGTAAGTACCTGGGTAACTGTAGGAATAATATACAATCGATCCTTCGGCAACATGACCGTCACCAAAGTTCCACAATCCCTCCGAATATTTTTCAGAGTCATTGGAAAATATTTCTTCTAAAACAAACTTTGTTGTGAGTGCGGTGAGTATTGGATACGGACTGATGGTTACGCGGAAGTCATCAATGGTTTTTTTAAAGATTCGTTTTTCTTCTGCAAGTTCAGTTGGACTGAGTGTTGTAACACTTGATGTTGATGTACCTGTTGTTCCTGTCTCCCCACCTTCCACTTCACTGTAATCTATGGTAAACCCAGAAACTTCTCCCGGTGTTGGTGTTGAAGCGGTGATAGTACCATCTTGTGCAATGTGAAGTGAGTTACCATCACCCTTACCACCGTCGTCTGAAGAGTAGGTTGTGGTGGTGGTGATACTTCGCTCACCTCGTTTACCAAAGAGAAGGTTTAGTGACAAACCAGTATTCTTAAGAGAAAAAGAGCTTGCAAAGAGTAATCCTGTGTAGGTACTGTACCGCTGCAAGAATGTATCTGGTTTTTCAGAAATGATAGCAACAGAACCAGGGGTAAGAACCGCACCACCACGAAATTCCTTTATACCGTGGTGAGTACTACCACCACTAACATTAACCTCATCTTCCTCAACATCTTCATCAACCAATTGAATCTCAGTCAATGTCACTGAGCCAGGACCTACATTAATAACTTCAATCCATTCTCGACCGTCATCACTATCATCATCTAAAACCTTATAATCATATAGCACTTCAGTAATACGTAGATTCGGTGTCGCAGCAGCGGCAGTAGTATGAGAAAACAATAGTACAACAACAACACTACCAACAAAGAAACCACAGAATATGTTTCTCAAAGAAAACGCCATATCACCCCACTCTATTTCTTGCAACACATGCAATGACGCCAAAAAGATCGATTCGTTGGCTTTGCTCCGTATGCATTCTTTGTACCCTCATCACCAGGAATGAATGAAAGAGCGATTATAATAATAGGAATATTGAAAAGAAGAAGAGATCCGACATTGTAGTCAAAGATGGTAACGCTCGGTGTATTGAAAAGAAAGAGTGGTAGTATCAAACCAAGTAAAAACCAAGCAAACACCCACCAACCACTGATAGACATGTCATGAACTCGTCGAGTCATAAAACTGGTAGTGAAAAAGAGAAAAACAAAAAAACCAATGAATAAACCAAAACCACCAATAAAGACAGATGAAACAAGTGCGAGTTCCTCTACAGTAATCGGGTATAACGCATTAAGCGTACCGGCAACAACACCAGTCAAAAGAAACGATAACACAATGACAGAGATG
Source organism: Minisyncoccota bacterium (assembly GCA_965216295.1). Classification (GTDB taxonomy): domain Bacteria; phylum Patescibacteriota; class Minisyncoccia; order Phycocordibacterales; family JABAAK01. The sequence goes on from OZ244141.1 coordinate 3,651, forward strand.
ATAGTAACAAAAATTGCAAAGAAAACAGAAAAGACAGCACCTAGCAAGTATTCCATTTGATTAATCCGACCAGCAAAGTAGTGATCCAATGAACACACCATCCCACAACCCCCTTGCATGGTTTGTGTACTGTATGTGATACGTTTTGCTGCTACTCTTTTTTCAACCATAGGTGAAAATACGTTCGCATAGTAAAAGAAAATATTATAGAAGTCAACCTTGACCAGTCACTCTTCTTGTTATATTATTATCATAAGTGGAAAGATTCCTTTTCACTTTTTTGTTATCTTATCCAAAGGAGGAGAAGAAATGGGTGGAAGTAAGATTGATAAAGACAGAGGGGGAAGGAATATTTCTTCCAGTGGCACGAGTGGTCATAGTTCAAATCAGCCTGAAAAAAAAGAGGTCTTGGAAAAAGACTTTCCTAGCAAGAAAGATCAAAATACTCAAGACACCCCAGGAAGAAAACGGTAACGTATTCTTCTTTCGTGGAGGTTCGAAAGAGCCTCCACTTTTTTATTTTAAAATGAAGTATATGAAATATTATAGAAAAAAATACAAAGGTATCAACATACTAGCAAGGAAAAAATCTCAGATTTTTTATATCGAATACACTATGAGACTCATTGATTTCATTCTATCTGTGGACAAAAAAAGATTTGGTTTCGTGACCTGTCCAAAATACATCTTACTATTTGAAAGCGATACAGAAAGAGAGGCTATGTCATATGGGAATCTTTCATTAGTAGTGTTTCCGTTAAATCTATTTTACGTGATCCCTTTTCCTTTTATTGCTTCAGTACTTATACACGAGACAAGACACATCTATCAACGTTTGATGTATCCTAAGAAAGAAAGTGACTCTATATGGGCTGAAAGCGATGCTTGCGGTAAAGAAATAGTATTTCTCAAAAAACTCAAAGAATCATATCGAATAACAGAGTGTGAAAAGTGGCGAGATGAGTGTATAGAAAGATTCAAAAAAGTAACAACAAAAGATTCAAAAAAGGCTTTTTTACAAGGTTACGATAGAACTCAAAAACAAGATGATGAAGATGAAAGAGATTACCTTGCCATCTCCAGTGGCGACACAGAATTTATTGATGTACAGATAGATCACCAATCAAATTCATACAAAGACATGCTCCCTATCTCAATGAGACCAAACATACGTAAAAAGTAGAATTTTCTCTGGTGCGAATGGTAGGATTTGAACCTACGACCTCTGCATTATCAGTGCAGTGCTCTAACCAGCTGAGCTACATTCGCGCAATGCAGAGCGAGTATACCATAGTGCCTCTAGCACATCATTACAGTGCCAAACGGAATGCCTCATCACGATGATACACAGTTTGAAATGTCCCAAATGGTGCAAACCCTGGACTAAATAAAATAGTATCTTGAGACTTTGAGAGTGATACTGCCCTATCAACCGCATCTTCAAGAGAGTCTACACGTATGTCGTTATCAGACAGTGCGTTAGCGATTTTGTCAGACCCAGAACCCGGTAAGAGGAGTACAGTCCCATGATAGTTTTTCAATGCTTTCACAAGTGGCGCCACGGTAAACTTTTTATCAGCACCACCAAGAATAAGTACCGTTGCCTCTGGTATTGCGTTGAGTGCAGCAATGGTTGCCTGTGGTGTCGTTGCCGCACTATCGTTGTACCAAACACGATCAGTCAAACGACTAACTATCTTCTCTAATCGACCTGGTAGTTTTCGCACAGAACGAAATGCTTTTTCAACAGTTGCATCTTGTATGGCAAGTTCTTCTGCAACTTTGTATGCAAGTGACGCATTGTAGAGCTGGTGATCACCGCGTAACTGTACCCACGGTCGTAGATGAGGATTCATTTTTTCAACAACACGCACCCGTGCAGGAGATGGTATATCATACTGCTGTATCGCTCTCTTCACAGACGCATCACATATGAGAATATCTCCTGACTTCTGAAACGCATAGCTGTTCGCCATGTCTGTAAAGTAGGATGCACTATCACCCTGATAGTAATCCATATAGTTATCAGCAAAATTGGTAAAGACACTGATGGTGGGACTCATCTTGGTAGTACCAAATCCTTGCAACTGCCATGCATCAAGTTCAAAGACAGCAATAGAATCAGGTTCTATTGATTCAAATAATTGTAAATTAGAAATCCCTTTTTTGTTCCCACCAGACAACACCTTCTTTGTACCAAACGCACTACGACAGAGTGCTTCTACAAACGCTGTAACCGTTGACTTCCCTTCGGTACCAGTAATGCCGATAACACGAATACCCGCATGCTGTGCAAAAAATGCAGCACTCATAATAATGGGGATTCCTGCCTTTCGTGCAGCGGCAAGGTAGATGTTATCTTTGGGCACTGCAGCGGCAGTGAGTATAAAATCAGCACTGACAAAGTCTTCCACTGCATGACCTCCAAGACGAAATGTAATGTTTTTGTAACGACGGAGTGGTTCTACCGATTCAGTGAGTATATCGTACCCTTGTAGATCTGTGACGAGAACGTGTGCACCTGCACGTGCCAACCAGGCAATGTCTCCTGCTTGTCTGCCGAGCGTCCCTAATCCCATAACAACTACCTTTCTATCTTTAAAAAAACGGTATGGATCAAAATGAAGTTGCCACTGTGTCACCGTCTTACCACCAGTGACAAGTGTTGGAGTAAAAACATGCGTAGCGCTTTTTTGAACCTCGTGCTGTTTCATCGGTGGTGCACTACGTTCTTGCCCTCTTCTGTCCTTCTCTGGTATCTTTTTTTTCTCGTATGATGATATCTCTTCTGGTATCCTTTTTTTCTCGTGTGTTGTTGTCTCCTGAATGATTTTTGGTTTTGGACCGGGTATGAGTGGTTTCTGAGGGTGTATGTGAACTACCGTATCCTTTTTGTTTGGACCGGGTATGAGTGGTTTCTGAGGATGTGTGTGAACTACCGTATCCCTTTTAAAAGGTTGTTTTTTTTTCTGATGATGCGGTGGTGGTGGTGTGTGTGTCTTTACATCAGCAAGAGAAACCCAGTCACTATTTGTCGGAGCAGGAGGAGGTGGAGCAAGTTTTGGTTTCTGTTCTAAAGGAGTCTGTGTTGCTGCTTCTTGTTGCATCGACTTCAAGACGCTTGCAAGACTATTCCCAGCACTTGCTGGTGGGGCTTTCTGTTCCTCCTTCCGAGGAGGAGGAGGAGCACCGTTATGTATATTATTCCGTTGGGGAACCCCTTTTTCATTTTTCTCATGAAAAGGAGCACCTCTAGTTACTCCCTGCCCATCATTGCCACCCCCTTTCTTGTCAGAGAAACTTCGATGATTACCATTGCCAGACGGTGGACCGTTACGAGAAAAATTATTCCTTCCACTTCCACCTCCTTTACCACCCCCCTTACCACTACTTGCTATCTCCTGCCAATCTTTTTGAAGACTCTCTCCTATGCGTCCTTCAACGTCCTCACGCGCTGTCCCGTACTGCTCCCTGGATTGTCGTAAAACATTCTCTCGTTGTGAATCTGCAGGGTGTTGAGGAGGAGCGACGGTATATGCAGAGAATGGACGAGAACCAGCGTTATCAATGTTAAGAACGAGGTACATGTGGTAGCGTGGTAGCGCGATAAGATCTTCTTGCTTGAAGACAGGGGTAAATTGTTTCTCTACCAACTCTGCATCAAGTGGACCAATACGAAAAGTGATGAGTGTTCCAACGTTACCAAACACAGCATCCCGCACCATCTCATCAAGTTGTGCAATATACTGATGTGCCATAACGAGGTTTAATTTGTATTTTCGTGCCTCTGAGAGTATCTCTGCAAACGTACTGCTGGCAAATGATTGAAACTCATCAACATAAAAGTTCGATGGTGGAAGTGCTTCACGCTCTTTACTCTCTAAATCAGCACGGGAAAGTGTCGCAAGATACAATTTCGTTGAAAAAAGAACACCCAAGAGTCTCGCATTTGTATCACCAATAGTTCCTTTGGATAGGTTGATAAGGAGTATCTTTCTGGTATCAATCACATCACGAAAACTGAAAGCAGATTTTGGTTGACCAATAATATTACGAATCAATGGGTTTGAGGTAAACTGTCCAATCTTGTTTTGAATCGCAGGTGTTGCCTCAGCAGAGTACCGATCTGTATATCGAGCAAAATCACCACGCCAGTATGACCGTACCTGTGGATCTTTCACTGCATCGATAACTCGTTCACGGAAATCTTTGTTCGTGTACATGCGACCAACATCAAGAAGTGTTGTATCAGGATACTCAAGCAGTGCGAGAAGCGTGTTACTCAAAATGTATTCCATTCTGTCAGACCATGATGTCTCTCCCCAAATACGACGAAAAGCGGCAATGAGGCTACTGACCACAAGGTGCCGCTTATCATACCCAACGTCCTCCATGATATTGAGAGCAATGGGACGCTCTTGATCATGTGGCGCAAAGTAAATAGTATCATTGAGACGATCTGGAGTAATAAAATTTAAAAGACTATCAACTGCTTGACCGTGAGGGTCCATAAAAACAAGACCTCCACCATTGTTGATATCCTGTATTGCCATGTTTTCCAACAGTGTAGATTTTCCTGTCCCCGTCTGTCCGATAACATAAATATGCCGTGAGCGATCCTTCTCTTTTATCCCAAAACGAGTGGGCTTCCCTCGCCCATGCGCTTCTCCTAGGTAGGTTACTTGTTCTTCTTCAGGTATCATATCGTCTCTTTGTCTAGTGTTTCTGTATCTTCTGATCGTAGCATGCGATTACCAGCAATAATTGCCAACAGAAGACCGATGGAAAACACAATCCACTCCTCCCATCGTGAATAGCCACCGATAAAGGGTATGAGTAATAAAACAAGACTAACAATAAAAACAAATCGTTCCATGGTGAAGCAATTATACCCCTTTTTTCAGGGAACCGCATAGTCAATAAACATACTATAAATCACAACCGTGAGTACAACACTTTCTTTTGCCCCACTTATCCCTAGTATCGACAATCTAGGGGTGCCGTGTACGGTTTACAGACCAGTACAATCGTCCTACCCAAGTGTGAAACACTCGGGTAACTGACCATTCCTCACAGTATCTATATCAAAAAGATAAAAATGCTGTCAGGCAGTATTCACTTGATTTACATTCCACGAACAGCTTCCGCTACCCGTGCCTTGTTACGCCTTAGCCCTTGTTACTGAATTTACCTTAGGCCCATTCAAAATGAGACGTCGGATACCCTCAGCTTCCCTGACTTGGCGGGCGGTGAGTACAAGACTCGAGAACGTATTCACCGCGGCGTGCTGATCCGCGATTACTAGCGATTTCAACTTCATGAGGTCAAATTGCAGACCTCAATCCGGACTGAGATTACTTTTAAAAGATTTGCTCCAGTTTACACCTTAGCAACTCGTTGTAGTAACCATTGTATCACGTGTGCAGCCCGAGGTGTCAAGGGACATGCGGACCTGGCGTCATCCTCTCCTTCCTCTCTCGTGAGAGAACAGTCTCGTCTGACAACATGTAACAGACGATGAGGGTTGCGTTCGTTACCCCACTGAAGGGAACAGCTCAAGCCACGAACTGACGACGGCCATGCATCACCTGCCTATCCGCCCGAAGGAAATACTCTTTTCAAAGTATCGTCGTATAGGTTTCTAACCTCGGTAAGGTTTTTCGCTTAGCTACGAATTAAGCCACATGATCCACCGCTTGTGCGAGTCCCCGTCTATTCCTTTGAGTTTTAAGCTTGCGCTCGTACTACCCAGGCGGCTCGCTTAACGTGTTAACTTTACCTCTCAAAAGGCCAGTGCCTCGAAAAGTTAGCGAGCAGCGTTTAGGGCGTGGACTACTGGGGTATCTAATCCCATTCGCTACCCACGCTTTCGTATCTCAGTGTCAGGAGTGGGCCAGTATACTGCCTTCGCTTTTGGTGTTCCTCATAGTATCAACGGATTTCACCCCTACTCTATGAGTTCCGTATACCTCTCCCATCCTCTAGTACTGCCGTTTCTCACGCACATGTTTGGTTGAGCCAAACGATTTAACGCAAGACTAACAGCACCACCTACATACCCTTTACGCCCAGTGATTCCGGATAACGCTTGGGGCTTCTGTATTACCGCTCCTGCTGGCACAGAATTAGGAGCCCCTTATTCATAAAGTAACGTCAATAAACTTCCTCCTTTATAAAAGGTCTTTACACCCTAACGGGCTTCATCGACCACGCGGCGTCGCTCCGTCAGGCTTTCGCCCATTGCGGAATATTCTCGACTGCAGCCTCCCGTAGGAGTATGGACCGTGTCTCAGTTCCATCGGTGGGGGTCAGGCTCTCACCTCCCCTACGCGTCGTTGCCTTGGTAGGCTATTACCCTACCAACAAGCTGATACGAAGCAGGCTCCTCCCTAAGCGATAAATCTTTACTCCGAAGAGACCATCAGGGATTAGCATACCTTTCAGCATGTTATACCTGACTTAGGGGTAGATTCCTACCTGTTACTACCTCGTTTGCCACTCGACTCGAAGTCTCGTTCGACTTGCATGCCCTATCCACGCCGCCAGCGTTCACCCTGAGCTAGGATCAAACTCTGAAAAAAATAATAAGTGGAGCAAGAGAAAATGTTGTACAACAATCTCTTGCGATTGTGGTTGTGATGTTTATAGTAATGACTGTAAAAAAACAAAAACAAACCAGCGACTGCATTGCAGACGCTCAGAGACAACAACGGAAAGCCTGTTACCGTTAGTAGTATACCGTGAAGCATTAATAATATGCAAGGAAAGAAAGGGTTATATCACATCAACACCATGCAGTCGATTGCGCAATCGCAACTCTGCTTGTTCTAAATCACTTCTCTCACTAATATCGGTATCTTTCTTTTGCGGAAAAAATCTATGCCAGAGAACTAGCAGTGATGAAGCAAAGAAAAGTGATGAGTACGTACCTGCCACAATACCAATGAAGAGCGTGAGTGCAAACCATTGTGTTACTGGTACAAAGTAGACAATGAGAGCAAGTGGTATGACCGTTGATAGTGATGTGTACACAGAACGACGAAGACTTTGTCGAACACCTTTAGAGACAGTATCTTCAAAATGTTCTGCCCGTTTCTCTTGTTGCAGTATTGTAAGACGCTCACGAATACGATCAAAGACAACAATAGTATCGTTAATTGAATATCCGAGTATAGCAAGCAGTGCTGTGACAAAGAGAACATCAATAGCAACATCAGTGAAAAGACCAAGAAGAGAGAATATGCCAATAGGAACCATAACATCGTGGAGCAATGCAATCGTTGCAACAACACCATACTTCCACGAACTCATTGGTCGAGAGACATTCCGAAAGGCAAATCCAACAAAGAGAATGATGATGAATGAAGCGATAACAATAGCAAGGATAGATCGACGGATGAGTTCCTGACTGATGGTTGGTGAGAACGATTCAAAAGAGATGACGGTATAGGTAGCAAACGCCTCAGTGAAAACACTATCAAGTGCCAAATAAACATCTTCTGAAATAGCTGGTGCTGAGAGGGTAAAAGTGTCTTCGCTTTCTTTAATAGAGATGGTTTCCAGTACCTCTTGCACATTTTCCTCTGCAGAAGAGCTCCTCAGCGCTCTTTCCACCGAAGCAGATACTGTTCCTTCTGGTAATTGAATAACTAAGCGTGAACTTCCTGAGAACTCTGGGGCAAGATTAGGACCTATCACCACCAAAGCAATGATGGAGAGAATAATAATACTAACACCGATACTTGCGTGTGTGATTGTGTGTTTTTTAATCATAAATACTATTGTGTTGCAATCCACTTATTCACCACCTTTGGCAAGTGTCTCGCGAGAAGTCGCAGGAGGAGTCGTGAAATCCAGTATGCCGAAAGCATGCTAACGATAATACCAAGAGCAAAGGTAAACGCAAACCCTTTCACAATTGATGTACCAAACCAGAATAAGAGAAGTGCAATGATGATACTTGAGAGATTGGCATCACGGATAGAATTCCAAGCACGTACGAATCCTCGTTCAACAGCATCGGTAAACGAAGAACCCTTCCGTAACTCTTCACGCATTCTCTCAAAGATAAGCACATTCGCATCAACGGCAAAACCAACCGACATAATAAAACCAGCAAGACCAGCAGCGGTCAAGACAACCGGTATCACCTTGAAAAGTGCAATCATGATGACGAGATATGCACTTAATGCAATAGCAGTTAAAAGACCAACAGCACGATACACAAAAATGAGGAAAAGAACGATAAGGAGTATTGCAATAAATCCAGCTTTGATACTCAACGATAATGTCTCTGCACCAAGTGTTGGATTCACGGTTCGTGTCTCCGATAGCACAATTGGTAATGGTAGTGCCCCATCATTCAAATTGGCAGCAAGATCTTTTGCTCCCTGTAAGTCAAAGGCTCCTGAAATCTGTGTCGTCCCCCCAGGGATTGCCTCTCGTATTTGTGGTGTGGATATGGGAACACCGTCTAAGAAAATACCCAGCACGCTCCCAACATTATCACGCGTTACTGTTGCAAAATTCTTTCTCCCCTCACTATCAAATGTCAGAAGGACAGCAGGCTCATTACTCAGTGCTCCTCCAGGACCAGGAAGAAATTGCACCTCAGCACCAACTACATTACCACCAGTCACCGGTATATCCTTGTAAGTACGAGATGCTTCATCGTATAACTTGAATTCCAAAAATGGTGTCTTCCCTATCTGTCGTATTGCTTCACTAATATCGGTCACACCAGGCAAATCAATGCCGAGGCGATAGTGTTGTGGCAGACCAGTCAGTGCTGAACTACGAACGGTATATACCGACGCTTCAGAAACACCCAATGAGTTAACACGCCTTTCAATAACCTTTTTCAATCCATTAACCCTATCAACAACAACACCCTTTGGTGGAATAACTGATGTATCAATGGTATAGAGTAACGACGCACCCCCTGCCAGATCTAAACCAACAGCGAGAGGCTTTTCTTCGTTACCACTGACGTGAATACCAAGGAGTGTGGTACCAATGGCAAGAATACCAACATATAGATACAGCACAACCCGCTTCGACCAAACACCTTGCCAGAGACTACCCATGTCAGCACAGTATACACCTTTCCCCCCTATTCACGAATAATCCGTGTTTTATCCACTCGTATTAATCGACATCGCTTTGCCATACTCATCACAATACCAATCAAGAATGCTGATGCAACAAGGTGTGACCCACCGTAACTAACAAATGGTAGTGTGATGCCAGTGACTGGTAAGACACCAGTGTTGACACCGATGTGTAAAATAAAGTGAGAGAATATGAGTCCAGCAGCACCAGTAACAAAGAGTGTTTCAAAATTAGTACGTCCTCGATAGGCGATATAGAGAAGTTGCGTTAAAATAATGCCAAACAACAAAAAGAGTAATGTCACACCAATAAAACCCCATTCTTCAGCAAAGGCTGCAAAGATGAAATCAGATTCGTAGAGCGGTAAAAATTGCAATTTCGATTGAGTTCCCTCACCGACACCCTTACCGAGCAATTCGCCTGAACCAACAGCAACTCGGGATTGGTATGCGTTGTACCCGGTTGTTTCAAGATTAGCGAGTGGATCAAGGAATGAACTGATACGATCTTGTTGGTAAGTCGGAAGAAACTGCCAACTTACCGCCGAAAAGGCAAACCCTATAATAATGAGTCCAAAGAGGTGTTTTTTGGAAACACCAGAGACGAGAATCATAAAAAACCAAATACCCAACAGCACTGCAGATGAGCCAAAATCAGGTTGTACGAACACCAAAGCAGCAAGAATCCCTGTCAATAAGAGTGAAATGATAACGTTACGAATATGACGGATATGTATATGCCGTGTCGCAAAGTATCGCGCAAGGATAAAGATAAGGATGATTTTAACAAAATCAACTGGTTGTACATTAAAAGGTCCTACGACAAACCAGCTGTGTGCCCCATTTATCGTTGGAGCAAAAAATAAGAGACTGACAAGAACAAGAACAGCAAAAAAATAGAGAACAAGAGGAAGCAAGGGTCCTCGAAGTGCACTGTACGAGAAATAAGAAGTCACCACAATGGTAACAATACTCAAAGTGACAAATAAGAGTTGTTTAGAAAAAAGTGCTCCCTCAAACTCATTGATGGGATACATAGTTACCAAACCAATACCGTAGAGGATGAGTATCGGGACGAGCAATGACCAATCAATACCTTGCAGATACTGTCGCATATGCTACCTATCAATTGCCTGCACAGGCACCACTTCCATACGTGTCGGTTGCCGATCACACACACCAGCACCAGCAATACAATCACCGGTATTTAATTCGAATGGCTTAATCCAAGTATAGTAAATAGGCATGGACTCACCTGGTTGTAGATTTTCATGGTAGGTTCTCGAAGCAGCAATGGCATTGTCATCCCCATCAAAGATAATCGCAACAAAGTACATATAGCGCAATGGTACCGTTCCCGTGTTTGTCACCACCGCCTCTGCCCGTGGTTCCGTATCCCAGTGAGTAACCTTTTTATCACTCACAGCAATGTTGTATTGGTATTGTGTTTTCTGTAAAACAGGTTTCTGAAGAAGGCGAAAGTTTGTATTTGCTACTACCTGCCCACCAGTAGATATGTGCGGAACAAATACTACCGTACCACCGTTTGGCATGATAAATGTTTGAGAGGATGCACGATCAATTCTTCTCCCTTTCTCGTTATAGATGTTGAATTCAAAAGGGACATTGGTAGCGGCACGATCTTCGTTCTGATTATCTATATACGCGGCGATAGCATACAAGCCATCGGTGAGTTTGAAAGAGCGAGCCCAAAGTGTTTTTACCGGAACAATCCCAAACTCACAGGCAATAGGACAGCTTCCCCCACAATCAACACCAACCTCATCTTGATTCTGCGTCCTATCAGTACACGATGGCTCAACATGGAGCGTTAAGAATATACCGTATGAGATAAGAGCAGCGACCAGGATAAATAATCCCAACTGAATAGTAATCTTCCTTTTCTGAGCCCAGTACGATGCCATACAGTATCATTGTATAGTACGGTACCATGTATACAAGATAGCGAGTATGGAACAATTTTGGAAAGGACTTTGTATTGGCCTCTTTTGTATTGGAGCGCTATGGTTCTTCGTTGGTTTCGGTGCTTTCGATATACTCTGCTTTGGAGACGATAAATGCGTGCTCCCCATCTCTACGTAGTGCCTCTATGTGATACTTCTCTTGAGACGAGCAATTATCCTCTCTGCTTTTGTTTTTACCTGCTTGAGATACGCTTCAAAATCTTTGATGCGATTCATAGAACCATCAGATATCTCGTAGTACTGCTGAATATGCACCTGTTCCAAAAACCACCTGTTGTGTGACACTAATAGAACAGCTCCGTTGTATGTCTTGAGTAATTCACACAAAGCACGAACCGCAGGCATGTCGAGATGATTGGTTGGTTCATCAAGAATGAGCATGTTGACACCGAGTGTATCAAAGATTGCAAAGAGGGTGCGTGCACGAGTACCAGATGAAAGTTTTCCGACTGTTTGGTGTAATGCGTGTTCTGGCAGACCATATTTTTTCAACATATGAAATGCTTTTTCAGTATCTGTACCAGTTTCTCGTGTAAATAACTCCACAGCAGTACATGACCTATCAGCACGTTCGTGTTGTTGCATAAGATCACCAAAGGTTACCCCTTCTGAAACAGTAATGGTACCAGAGAGAGGTTTATGCATACCGATAATGGATCGTAAAACGGTACTCTTACCAACACCATTCTCTCCCATGAAACAGACCCGTGTACCAATTTTCAATTCAAACGAAAATGGACCAACTTCTGTTGTGTGTTGTGCTGGTAGTTCGGTGTCTTTATATCCCACAACAACCTGATCCGCTACGATAGCAACATCTGATTCAATATCTTTTGAGTGCACACGCATTGCAAATGTTTCTTCTTCAAATGGTTTTTCTATTCGATCTAGTTTTTTTAATCGCCGTGATAGCGCTTTTGCTCTTCCCTGACTAGAACTTGCACGATCACGAGACCACCCTGCTGCACGCTTATCACTGTCTCGTACCTCAGTTTTGTCTATCTTCTCACTTTTCTCTTTTGTCGCACTCACCTGCTCTTCAAGACGAAGTATTTCTTTTTGCTGTCGCTCGTGCATTTCTTTCTGTCGCAAGTATTCTTTTTCTTGTCGTTGCAGGTAATCAGTATATGAACCACGCTGTGCTTGAATGGTTTTCTCTGTCAGTACAAACACACGGTTCGTGACTGCATCCATAAAGTACAAGTCATGTGATACGATAATGAGTGTCTTTTTCGATTCCTTGAGAAAACTCTCCAACCAGATAAGTGATGGTATATCGAGATTGTTGGTTGGTTCATCAAGGAGGAATATATCAGCATCTTCAAGTAAAAAACGAGTAAGGAGTATTTTGCTCTGTTGACCACCACTCATCAGTTTGAGCGGCAATGCAGCAATCTCCTTTGATATCCCCAGGCTGTTGAGAAATGTATAGGCACGATGTTCTGGCACAGAACCACCGTTTGCCTGTGGTGCAGTGATGTACGCAATGCCTGTACGACTTTCACCTGCAATTATTTCTTGCGGTAAGTGAGCAACTGTTTTTCCTTTCGCAATGGTAACTGAACCACCATCCGTTGATTCACACCCAGCAATGATTTTCAGTAACGTACTTTTACCAACACCGTTTTTACCAACCAAGGCAACCTTGTGTCCTTCATCAAGCGTAAAAGAAATACCAGAAAAGAGTAATTGCGCATTAAATTGTTTTTCCAAAGATTGTACTGAGAGTAACATAAACGTTGTATTGATTGTCTATCATGCTGTTGCTTGCGCTCCATAGTGAAAATAGCGAAAGCACTATACCACAATCACTTCGCTACACACTATGATGCCGTTATCCCTAACTTTTGTAGACGACCAGCAATATTTTCGTACCCACGATCGATAACCTGTTTGTTATACAGAACAGTTTCACCATCAGCAAGAATGGCAGCGAGAACACAGGCAAAGCCAGAACGAATATCGACAGCAACAACTGACGTTCCTTTTGGATGTTTACCATTCAAAGGATGTGTCCGTGCCCTACTATTATCCAAGTATTCAATATCAAACCCAAACTTTCGCAACTCTGTTATTTGTGCCGCCATTCTCTCTTCAAAGATAGTTTCCTGAACAGTGTGTGTGTCGTTAACCTGTGTCAGAAAAACAAGTGTTGGTGTTTGTAAGTCAGTCGGGAATCCTGGATACTCCTTTGTGGTAATGGATAGTGATTTTTTGTTGGTAAAGGAAAAATCTTCTGGAATGCAGAGGTGAATACTTTCTGCTGTCTCGGTGATGCCTGGAACCCCAAGAGTACGGAGTAATTCCACCACCACTCGCACATGCTGTGGTTGGCAGTTTGTAATGGTAATGTCACGACCAACTGAAGCAGCAAGAAGGAGCCAAGAACCTGTTTCAATTCTATCTGGAATATTCGTAAACGGAACTGAAGCAACAAGCGGAACACCACCAGTACCATCAATACTCAGCGTTTCTGTGCCAATGCCACGTATTGTGCCACCATTGTCAACAAAAAATTGTAGGAGATTTTCAATCTCTGGTTCTAACGCACAGTTCTGTATCACTGTTGTGCCAGAAGCAAGCAATGCCGTCATTGCCGCTGTCATCGTACCGACAACACTCTTTCGCGGAAAGGCAAAAGTTGTACCAGAGAGTCCTTGTGGTGCCTCACAGACTATATGTCTGTCATTGATATGCACTGTGGCACCGAGTGCTCGATAGAAATCAAGATAAAAATCAATGGGACGCTTACCAATAGAGCATCCTCCAGGACCAGCTTTAGGGATGCAACAACGACCAGTACGAGCAAGACAGGGACCAGAAAAAGCAACAACTCCTCTAGTCTCTGCAACCTCATCAGCTGGTAAATCAGATCCCACCTGTTTCGGCACGACGACAGAAACATCACCATTTGCACGATGACACGTAATACCAAGTGATTTGAGAATACGCAGAAGTGATGCTACATCACTGACTGTCGGCACATTGTGTAAGGTAAAATCACCTTGAAAGATAACCGCAGAGGCAAGTGCTGGGAGAATACCATTCTTTGAAGGAGCAATCGGTATAACACCAGAAATGATCCTTTGACCACCACAACCAACAATACGGAGAACATCCGTAGTATCATTTCGATTATCATGCCCTACATGTAGCAATCCATCAAGTGATGTCTTCATAGGGGTAGTAAAAATTTAACGGTGACACAGCGTTCTTGAGAACTGGAAAAGTAAAATAATTGAAAGAAGTGAAGTAATAGTAACCAAAAAATAGACGACAATTTGAATAGCAATAAAGGTTGGTGTTATAGCAAGCTGACCTAAAGCCGAGAATGGAATGATTGCCAACAGAGAAAACAACACGAGAAAACCACTGGTCAAAATACCAAACATACCAGTTGCCCCAGCTAAGATGCCAAGCCGTCGCCATGCTTTTGCCAATGCGTGATAGAACAGCATTCCAATAAGGGAAAGTGCTATTGGCCAAATACCATAGAGAACAGAAAAGATTTGATCAATGAGAGATGGTGCTGATTGATTTAAAAATAAAAGAAGGGTGCTGAGTATGATAGCACCAGATACTGAAACAGCAATATAGATAAGTGCATACAGAGCAAGGCGTTTACTTCGTACCGTCACACCAGCCATATAGTACCCTGCTTGAGTTATGGTAATGAAAAAGACAGACAACACCGTGAGAGTAATAAAGGTGGTAAGTGAAAACTCACCAACACTCAGAAATCTCCAAAGGACATCGACAAAGAGATATCCCACACTTGCAATTCCCGCAAGAAAATAAATGTTGCCGCACATTGCATTCTGAAATGACTTCATATGTATATATGGTAAGAACTATACCACCCATTTCACAACTTTCATAACACCCAATAGTATACCACCTTTAGACACGTCGTTGGTTTGCCTCCTTGGTTGCAACGCCAAAGTCCTGTTCAAGAGCCTCAGCAAGGAAATCCGCTCCAAGAATGGCAACCATCTTTTTTGTATCAACAATACCGTTGTAGAGGCACGTTGTTGCTCCCGGAGAAGGCGTGACATTAAATAGTATGTGATCACCTTGCAATTTCGCCTCACCCAAGCTTAGTGGTATCTTAGTGGCAGTATTGACGATTTGCGGTCGAACACCACCCTGCCCTCGTGCTCGTTGCACTTCAGAGAATGTAACGGTAGGAATAATCTTTCGCACCTCTTTCATAAAAAGGTAGTTACCAAGAAATGGAATCTGGAAGAGTATGTTGTGCTTTATCGCATAGAAGAAGAAATCAACATCAAGTAAAATACGAATGTACGATACGATACTGCCAAAAAGTGGTGAGAGTGTTGAGAAGAATTCCCTCACAGTGCTATATCGATGCCGTTCAAGCATAAAAACCATTCGTGTGGTTGGACCAAACCTTGTTTTGGTACTATCTAAAATATCTGGGTCACCGTGTACTGCAGAAAACGGTAATTTTGGATTTTGTACTGTATAGACCTTCGTGGTGATGTGCTTTGGTGTGTAATAAAAATTACCAGCAACACAGAGAAGAGAGAGCTTCTGTGCCTCTGGGAGATGCATTTGTTTTGCAAACAACATACTGTGTGCACCAGCACAGACAGAAACAAAACGACAACGGTATACTTCCCGATTGGTGGTGACAGTAAACTGCCCATTCTCATCTCGCTCTATTTTTTGTACCTCTGTATTAAATGCAACATGGAAATTTTTTCCTGTTACTTTTGAGTGTGCCTGTGCATCTTCAAGTAGTGATTGTGCTAGTATTCCGTAGTTTACCGTTAGCCCGTCTTTGTTGTAGAGCGCAGAGAGTCGTTGCCAAGCAGGTCTGCCTTCAAGTATCTTCGGTTCAACAGCCCCTATCTCATTTCTACTTAACTGTTCAAGGGTTGGATACAGAGAAGCAATTTCTTCAAATCGCTTCTTTAAAAAAGAAACTTCATCGTCACCAATCCCGAGTACCATTTTTGGTCCTCGTAAAAAAAGCCCTTCTTTCTCTTTCGTCTGCACGTAGTGGCGTACAAATGCCGATTTCTGCTTTACTGCTGCTGCCTTCTCAAATGTATAGTTTGTCTCAATATCCCCTTCATGCAGAGTTTGTGAGTTACTCGTTGCATGAGAATTAATAAATCCAGCATCGCTTTCTTTTTCAAGAAGAACAACATTCTGCAAATTGGTATACTTTGCCATGGCAAAGAACTGTGCGGCACCTGACACACCAGCACCAATAACAACAACGTCAAGTACGTCCTTGTTAGTATTGTTCGTAGTATCCATTGGATTCATACGGCATTATATTTCTGCGACACCACTCTATGACTGTATGTCTGCAACACTGATGAATTGTGAGAAACTCTCACACCAAATAACGACACTATTAAGCCCAGTAATGTCTAAATCATCAGGTAATGTAAAGACCTGATAACCACTAAACTGATTCATTTCACCAATATCAATCGACTTGTCTTTGAGGGCAAGGAATGCAGATCCTGTTTCCACATTCACTCCTGGCACAAGGTACACGTGATATGCGGGTCCATTTGTTACACGAAAGTCTTCACCAGTTACCAATTTCTTTTTCCCATCAAAGTCAACAATCATGACATTCCCCCACCCTCGATGAGCAGGATCAGAACCTTGTGCGTCTGGATTAAAAGTACCAGTTCGTAAAATTGTGACTTGTGGTTTTTGCTGAGGTATTTTTTCTGTCTCTGTTACATCACCATCTGTATCTACAATTTTTTCCGTTTCATCTTCTTGTGTTAGTGTCTCAGAGTCAATTACTTCAACTTCTACTGGAAGAACACCAGGAAGTACTGAAACCGCTTCATTTTTTCGCAATGCATCAATAAGTGCAATATCAGATTCAGTCTTTGGTTTCTCAACAGATCGATGAGTGATATATATAAAACCCGCAATGATGACAAGAATAACAATAAAGATACCAATCTTATTCATATTTGCAGTATGAACCATTGCTCTAATAATATCAATACGCTACAATACACACATCATTGAAATTAATTTTTTGTAATATATGGGTAAGTATATAAAATATATACGAGAACACTTCCTCGTGATTCTTGCATTCGCCCTCCCTGTTTTCGTCATCATTGGAGTTGTTCTGAGTATCTATCTACCAAAACAACCACCGCTGACAACGTATACCTTTCTCTATAGCCACTGCAACTATTATTACGCATGTACAGGTCACTACCATATCTCAGAGGATGGTGACATTTATCTAAAACAAAAGGATGAGAAAGGTGCTCGCCATACATCATTACTTGAAGATCCGATGCTCTTTATCTACAATCCAACGACCGATACCAACACAAGTATCACAATAGAAGAGGCACAAAATATATCGTTAAACAAGAGTACCACCTCACCAGATAATGTGCAGTTGTACTATCAGAGAGGAAATGATAGTAATATTCCATTTCTTTTAGAAAGTGTGACAGGATACGGTACTCGTCCTGGGCATGGGTACTTTTTTCAAAAAGACGACATGACACAGAGAGTAAACCTCATCATGAATGTACAACGGAATGGTAGAGGAGTTAATAAGTATGATTACTCCTTCATTGGGTGGATTATAGAATAAAGTATGGGGTATACTGAAAACAATATGGAAAGGACTGAGTTGCAAGAAAATAGTGATACCCCAACAGAGGTGACTCCTCAGAAAAAATCAAAAATTGATGTTAAGAAAATCCTCTATTCGGTGGCTGCTGTTTTTGTCATTATCGGACTGCGAGAATATCTAGGAGAGATATGGTCTCTCGTTGGACCGTTTGGAAGAATTGCCTTAACACTTCTTCTCGGTATTGCTCTAACCGTCAGTGCTATGATTTTGGTGAAACAAAGGAAGATACACGTGGGTGGTAGTGTTCTTCATTTCATTGGAGGTCTCTTGGTGGCAGCTGGTATATCTCTTGTTCTGTTTGAGTTGCATTCTAGAGAATTTCTTATCGATAATCTTTTTTGGTTATCAGCATTCCTATTCTTCATTATGACTGGTGTGTATGCCTTTCTTGCGCACAAAGAGAGGGGTGTTGGTCACAGTGTTTTTGTCTTTATGGCAGTATCTGCATTTACCACTACTGCAATATTCGCGCTCAGAGCAATTTCTGATACAATAATATTCAAGCTCAAAATAATTTTTGATATTGATGTTTTTTTAAGTGATTTATATACCTATCTTTCAATAGCAATTGGTGTTTTGTATATAGCGCTCGCTTACATGCAAAAAGAGACACTACACAGATACCTCTCTCGTTTTCTATACATCTTTGGCTATTTAGGAATATACGCTAGTTTTTTTGAACAAGCAGTTCTGCACAAATCTATTCCGTGGGAAGTGGCAGGATACTTTATCATCGTTCTTGGTTTTTATTTGTCTAGATATATGAATAGCAGAATACTTCTGGTGATGGGCATTCTTTTTCTTGTCCCACAAATCTTCTATACAGCAAGTGAACACTTCTCTCTCACTAACTGGCCTATCATGCTCATCATTCTCGGAGTACTTGTTGCCATCTTTGGTTACCTTTCAACAAGACTCTCTCTATTTTCTAAACAAAACTAGGTAGTGGTTGCTATAAAGAAGGTGCGCCATTGGAGTAAAAGGTGGTAACTGGAGTCGGAAGATGGATTGGTTCTTTTAGTGTTGATTGAGTTGTCGACTGCTGTTCTTGTGAGTTTTTCTTTGGAACCCCATTTTGTTTTTTTGCTGGTTGAACGATATCATTTATAAATACTGGAGTTGTCGGTAAACTAGGTGCATTGATATTTGTGTTGAAGTGAGTATTCTCTGGAATAACGATACTTTGAGGAGGTGATAGTGCTGATTTTTGTGCTCTGAGGATAGTGATTCTTTCGAGGAGTGCGTTGATTGCTTTTCTGAGCATAGTAATGGTGCCGGCGGTATCACCACGGTCTGGTTGAATAATGATTATTTCTTCTGGTATGAGTTGTTTTGGTATGGATTGTTTTGGTATGGATTGTTCTATTTGTTCTTGGATGTGCTGTATGGTTGCTGGTCCGAGGACACCGGTTGGTGCAGACAGTCCTAGTGGAGTGAGTATCTCTTCTTTGTATACTTCTTGGTATTGTTCCAGAGCTCTCTTGGTTGCTGGTCCAAAGTATTCTGTTTCTTGTCCTGGTGATCCTGCTCCTTGGTCTGTAACGGTGAATCCTTGATTGTTGAGGAACTGTTGTAGTTGTTTCACTTCTTTCTCTTCATCTCCTAGTTGTAACGATGTTGTAAATATAATTTTCCCGACAGGAACAATATCTTGTTCTACATCCTCACCAATGATTTTTCCTTCGCCATCATTATTGTCAAAGACGTCTGGAACGATTATAGACGTAATGGAACCGACAATTCCTCCTCCGCCGCCACTTGAAGCTATTCTAAAAGATGGGATAGCGAAAGTATCAGCAGAGACATTCTCAACATCATCGGTAAATTGTATTGAACAATCTGAGTATGTTCCTGAACTTGGTGAATTGAATGTAACGGTATATGTTCCTAACTCTTCGGTTGTTTCATAACTACCTTCAATTGTTTGTAAATCTTGACATTTTTCATCAAACGATGGTGTTAGAGTCTCTCCTGCTGTTCCACTAACATTAACTGTGAAGTAGGGTCTTGACTTTCTACTTGTATTTACCGCAGAGACAGAATTGATAACTGGAGCATCATTATCTATTCGTATTTTCATTTTAACCATGTTCCCGGCTGCATCATGTACTACTACAATTGGTTTTGTATCATATTCTCCAGATGGAATGCCTGCTGGTATAATTTGCTCTGCATCAAATGTTTTTGAAGAAAGTGCCCCGTTTACTTGTATTGCATTACTATCTTCAACGACAAATGAAAGAGTTCTTGTTGTTCCTGCTTTAATAGGTGGTATGACAGTTTGGACTGGGCTGACAGTGTCTACAAATATTGTCAGTGTCGATTCTAATAGCTGCACACCATTTAAATCAAACTCTCTTACTGTGATGTTATATTCCCTGTCATTTGATCCTACAGAAGTGGGAAATGCACTCTTTGGAATTGTCACTGTTCCGCCAGTGCCGTCTCCATTGACGTATGTACTACCATCAAAACTATACTTCCACGCTGTTCCTAATCTCTTTATTACGGTTATAGTTGAATCTGAAGTTATACCGTCTGATTTAGATATACCTGTGTCATTTGCAAGAGTTAGTGTCAAAGTGGGAGGTGTTAATGTAACATTTGCTGTACTCGCCTCACTGGCACTCCCAACAATATCATATACTATGGCTCGTATTGTATATGTCCCAAACTCCAAGGTTGATAGGTTAAGGTTTGTTGTGTTTTCATCATTATCATTAAAAAAGTTACTAGTGTATGAACCAGATACCTGTTCATTATTTTGATTACGAATTTCATAATGAACGCTCCCTACACCACTACCTGAATCGGAAGCAGTTACGGAAACAATAAATGTTTCTGTTTTTTCTCGTATGATTGTTGTTGCTGGTATATTAAAAGAATTGATAGTTGGAGGTGTTGTATCAGTGAATATAGTATATTTCTCATAGGAAAAATTATTGCCTTTTTGTTCCCGTATACAAATCTGAGCAGCACCATCGTTATCAAACACACCGTTATCACTCTTTATCGCAGTGGCACTATATCCAGAAATAGAATTACATGGCGTGGTCACATTGGAGCTAGCAGCATATTGAAAAGTAAAACCTTCCGCCCCTTTTGCAACTATTATATCTATTGGCGGTGTGCTGTTTTTTACTTGTT
Source organism: Minisyncoccota bacterium (assembly GCA_965216295.1). Classification (GTDB taxonomy): domain Bacteria; phylum Patescibacteriota; class Minisyncoccia; order Phycocordibacterales; family JABAAK01. The sequence goes on from OZ244141.1 coordinate 24,554, forward strand.
TGCTAATATAATGCCGGGATTCAGTGAGTACATTATCATCATGATCATAATCTATTATGGCGGGATTCTGTGTGTACGCTGATTTTTTTGTGACAGAATTAATACTTCTAATCGGGTCGGAAGAGTTTCCTGCATTGTCATATACGCTAGCTTGTAGTGTATATGTTCCAGACAGAATGCCAGATAAATCAAGAGTTGTTGTTTGACGATTACTAACAATTTGCTCTATAACCTCCTTAGGTGTAAAACTATTTGCAGGATCAATCGAATAGACAATTTTCCCTACCCTATTTATGTCTGCAATACCCGCCACAGTAACCTCAAATTGTGCTTGATTAGCTAATGTGATGCTATTTGAATCTGCAGAAATACCAGTAGCGGTTGGAGGTGTTGTGTCAACTATAAATTTATATGATAAGTATGAGTAGTTGGCGTCAATGTGGTTTGTTCTTATACAGATTGTATAACCACCATCATTATCTATAACCGAATTACCAACCAAAATAGGGTTCGTACCATAATTCCTTAACGCAATATCACTACATTCTACGGCTGTACCAGACTGTATATTGTATTTGATATCAAAAAAACCTTCAATTCCATCTATAGTAATTATTGCCTGGGTTGTATTACTTTTTCCATCCTTATTTATAAAATGAATTTCTTCTGAACCATTATCATAGTTAACGATGAAATCTGCTGGTTGTAAAAATGATTTTAATACAACGCTTGTTGTACTCACCTCACTGGCATTCCCAGCATAATCATATACTGTGGCTTGTATTGTATATGTCCCAGACCTCAAAGCTGATAAATCAAATTCTTTTAAATTTAGACCCAAAAAAAATTCACCAGTGATTGGACCCAGTACCCGTTCATCATTTTGGTCATAGATTTCATAGACAACTTCCTTTAATGCACTTTCTAAATCAACAGCAACTGTAGTAGCCGAAAACACCACATCACGAGTTTTTATAACTTCTGTTGTTGATGTAGAAAAAGAGGTAATAGACGGAAGCGTCGTATCTACAAATACAGGATATCTTGTATAGAAAAAGCCACCATCTCGTTCGGCTCGTATACAAATCAGTCCCTCTTGTGCTTCCAACAAAATTGATGAATCAGTTTTTATTGGATTTTCTGTATAAGAATCTAAAGAATCACATTTTATTGACGCAGTGACAATTGTGTTCCTATATTCAAATTCATAGGTTGAACTGGGGCTAGCAGCATATTGAAAAGTATAACCTTCCACTTCTTTTGCAACTATTATATCTATTGGTGTACCTTCTCTTGTCTCTTTGTTTATATAGTGTTTAACTGCAGTGGATGGATCATTGTCATCATAATCTATTATGGCAGAGTTCTGTATATATTCTGGGCCTCTTACGATAGAATTGAGAAATTGAGTGACGTTTCTTGCGTTGTCATATATGCTAACTACTAGCGTATTATTAATTCCAGTTGGAGCAATAGATAAATCAAGAGTTGTCGTGTAATCGCCAGAGATGGCCTCCACAATATCTTTTGGTATAAAACCACTTGCAGGAACAAATGAATATACGATTTTCCCCACTCCATTTGTGTCCGCGATACCCTCTATAACAACCTCAAAGTCTTCTGCGAGACTCTTTACTCGTTTACCATTAGCTCCAATCCCAAGTCCAAGTCCCGCCGGTGTGATTTCCTCTGCTGCAGAAACACCAGTAGCGGTTGGAGGTGTTGTATCAACTATAAAGTTGTATTTTACATAGACTGAACCAGAATCATTAGATGCTCGAATACAAATCGCATAATCACCATCATTCGTTATGGAATCCGTATCATTATATATTGGTGTGTCTGTATATGTAAGATTGCTATCACAGGCTGTGGCTGTATCAGACTGAATGCTATATCCAATACTATTAACATTTGCAGGTTTTTCTACAGTAACGATTGGTGCTGGTTTTAATAAAGCATTCGTCGCCTTCTCATTGAGATAATTGATGTTGTTGTTATAACCTGTTTCTATGTATCTTCCACTTACTAGCACTAATGTACTAGGAAGAATATCACTATTATCATTCGGTCTTCCAATAGTATTACTTGTAGCCAAATCAATGAAGTTTTCTGCTTTGTCGTATACCCTAGCTTGTAGTGTATATGTTCCAAATAGAACACTAGATAAATCAAGGGTTGTTGTGTGATCGCCAGAAGCGACTATATCCTGCTTGGGTGTAAAACCACCTGCAGGATCAAGTGAATAGACAATCCTCTTCGCATCCGCTATGCCAGTTATTGAAACTTCAAACTCGGCTTGATTACTTGTTGTGATTTCATTTGATTTTGCAGAAATATCAGTAGCGGTTGGAGGTGTTGTATCAACTGTAAAGTTGTATTTTGTATAGACTGAATCAGAATTATTAGATGCTTCAATACAAATCGCATAATCACCATCATCCGTTATGGAATCCGTATCAGTATATATTGGTGTGTCTGTATATGTAAGATTGCTATCACAGGCTATGGCTGTATCAGACTGAATGCTATATCCAATACCATCAACACCACCCTTTTGTGTTGCAGTGACTATTGGTGATTCTGTTAGACCTCTTGCAGCCTGATTGAGATAGTAGACTGTATCGCCAACATGCACGACCTTTAATGAAACCACATCTCCGACCGATATGAATGCCCGTCCAGCGGCTGATTGATTGCCCACTATTCTTTGTGCTTCAATTCTCTCGCCTTGATTGCCCCCTGTCAATATTTCTGAGTCAACGGTTATGTTGGAAATTTTCAGTGTTCGTCCGTCTGCTTTTGTTATAACTAAATGAGAGTTTCTTTGTTTTGCCTCTTCAAAGATGAGGTGTAGGTCAGAGTATGTTGCTGGATCGTATTCGAAATACCAATTTTCAACACCCTGTATTACATTGGTGTAAAACTCCAAACTAACGAAAGTTGCGTTAGCTCTCTTGGTGAATTGTTGTGTGATAGGAACATCTGTGTCAGGCAGTTTCGCGTTTATTGCGCTCTTTACTAGAACAATCTGTTTCTCAACAACCTGTTTCTCAATAGTATCACTTGCAGTCAGATCAATGAAGTTTTCTGCATTGTCATATATTCTGGCTTGTAGTGCATATGTTCCATCTGGAATACCAGACACATCAAGAGTTGTTGCGTGATCGCCAGAGGAAAGTCTTTCGTTAGAGTCAGACTTTGTAATATTTTTTGGTGTAAAACCACCTGCAGGATCAAGTGAATAGACAATATTCCGTATCCCCCCTGCATTCGCATCTGCTATGTCAGTTATTGAAACTCCAAACTGAGCTTGATTACTTAATGTGATGTCGTTTGAATCTGCAAAAACACCAGTAGCGGTTGGAGGTGCTGTATCAACTGTAAAGGCATATGCTGCATATGATGAACTATTAGTATCAGATAATTGAATACAAATTTTATAGTCACCATCATTCGTTATAAGAGCCGTGTCAGTATATATTGGTGCATTTGCAGGACGATCATATGAAACCTTATTTGAATCATCACACTTTGCGCCTCGAAGATCTCCTCTAAGATTTAAAAGTTGGTATTTAACTGTTTCACTTGATGTTTTTTCTACAGTGACTATTGGGAAATTCGCCAATCCTCTTGCTTGCTTGTTAAGATAATGAATCGAATCCCCTGTAGTAAAATTTTGGACTTTTATGTAGTCTCCTCCTTTTGTTGGTACTGGAGTTGTCAGAGCTGCTGCGGTTTGAATAAAAACAAATACACTCAATAGGCATAGAAACCCTATTGTCGCCAAACTTGATATCTTTTTCACCATTGTCCTTTCTGACATACTGTAATAATTATACTATATTTTTGACACAGAGACACTCTTTTTTAAATATTGGGTATACTCCTCGTCCCTTCTTTCACCCGAGGGAAAAATGATCCCTGAAAACCCTCTCCCCCTGGTGGTGTAACTGACTGTTGATTTTCTACCTTTTGATCCTTTTCTTGTGGTACATCATCTTGGCTACTTGTTGGTACGTTATCATTGGTGGAGTAAGCTTCTGGAGCACTGAAAACTCGGGAGGGTAAGTTTGCTGGTTGTATTGTTGATTCTTGTAGTATTGTTCCTTGTGTTGGTTGTACGAATGGTTGTCGTTTTTCTTCTACTTTTCGTTCTGCTGGTTTTAGTACTTCAATAGGGAGAGGAGGAATAGGGAGAGGAGGAGTTGATGTTTGAATGCTTGGTGCGCTGAGAGAATCAGGGTATCGGAAGGCACTATCAATATTGAGATCAATGAAACGGTCAAACTCTTCTCTTCTTTCAGTCTCTATCACTGCTTGTTTTTCAATCTCCACTTGTCTTTCTCTTTGCCTTTCTCTTTCATCAACATCCTCTTGTTTTTGTGTTCTGAGGGTAGTGATTCTTTCAAGGAGTGCGTTGATTGCTTTTCTGAGCATAGTAATGGTGCCGGTGGTGGTATCACCACGGTCTGGTTGTTGAATGATGATTACTTCTTCTTCTGGTATGGGTTGTTCTGTTTGTTCTTGGATGTGCTGTATGGTTGCTGGTCCGAGGACACCGGTTGGTGCAGACAGTCCTAGTGGAGTGAGTATTTCTTCTTTGTATGCTTCTTGGTATTGTTCCAGAGCTCTCTTGGTTGCTGGTCCAAAGTATTCTGTTTCTTGTCCTGGTGATCCTGCTCCTTGATCTGTAACGGTGAATCCTTGATTGTTGAGGAACTGTTGTAGTTGTTTCACTTCTTTCTCTTCATCTCCTAGTTTGAGAGGTTTGGTGAACAAGAGTGTTTCTTGTGTTGTTGGGAGAGCGGGTGCTTTGTCGGTTACTACTTCTTCCTCTGTTGGTGTCTCTATGACTTCATCACCATTTGTTACGATTTCTGGTGCCTTGATGCTTCGTGAACCATTGCCACCACCGCTGCCGCCACTTGAAGCTATTCTAAAGGAATCAAGGGTTATGGCATTTGAGAGGTTCCCTGCTTCATCAGTGAACTGAATAGTACAGTCATCATATGTCTCTGAACTTGGAGAGTTGATGGTGATGGTATAGTCTGCAGAATCATTTGAAGTAGAGATATACTGTCCTTCAATGACTGAGAAGTCAGAACACTTTCCAGCAAAGACAGGGGTGAGTATCTCTTCTTCTGTAGCAAAGACAGATGCTTGATTTCTGGCAACAGTTACTTCTAAGTACGGCTTTCTCTTGTTTGATACATTAAACTGTTCTCTGACTGATACTGTTGGTGCTTGGTTGTCTACTCTGACTCGAAGAGAGACAGTATTACCTCCCGCATCAGTGACACTCGTATCTGACACCCTTCGCACTCCTGGCGCTGCTCCCGCAGGAACTCTCACTGCTTGGGTAAAGGAATATGGGACGGTTGTTCCAGCAATACTAATTGTAGTGATGTCAGTAAAGGTGAAAGACCTTGTATATAATTCACCATCTCCTTTGGTGAATGGGAAAGAAGTCTGGACTGGTGCTGTGGTATCTATAAACAGATTGAACGGAATTGCCCTATCTGATGTATTTCCAGCGTAATCATCTATGGTAACTGTGATACTATTTTCTCCATTTGCAAATGAATGTCCTGAAAGCCGTATCACTTTGCCTGTAGCACACTCACCACCATTGTCCACTATAGTTATAGTTCCATCAGTTACAAAAAAGTCACCGTCATAGAATTTCACTTTACTGCTATCTGTATATGCGGAATCAGCTATGGATAGCCCACAAGCATAGATAGTTTGCCGATTTGTATTTGTGAAAGCAGCATTACTATCAAGTGTCAAAGTAGGTAATTTTACTGTATCGATGGTGATTGAGAGTAACTTAATCCTTATTGTTTCTACCGTTTCACCTACAGGAGTTATTGATCCAGCTATATCATATTCACCTTGTGGCAAAGTAATAGCATCTGTAGTAAATTGTCCAGTTGTAGCATCTGCAGCAAACTCCGGCAGTAGTGGTGCCCACGCTTCAGTGCCTCGTTCTGTTTTATATAGATGAACGGTAGCACCTGCTGGTGTAATTCCACTGAGTCCTATTGACGTTGTTCCAACATATATTACAGATTCTACAACACTAGATATTATGCTTGTATCTGATAATGCCAACCCTGCTACACCATCTTCTCCTTCTTTTGAGTTTTTGTATCCTTTGTTTCCTGCTACATCAGTTGCTGCAAAACAGAGTTGTTTAGGGTTATTGCCACCAGTAGTTCTCAAAATGACTGGACTTTTATATGATATATACGGTGTTTGAACAGAACAATCAACTGATGCAGCAGAAGAGGCAACAGTTGTCTGGAAACTATGCATGATTGTTGTGGTTAAATCTTCTGCGGCCGCAACAAATCCTTCGTTCCCGTTAGCAACTCCTGCTTTAATAATACTAACGACTGGAGGTGTCGTATCCACCACAAACTCTAGAGAACTGCCATACACTGAGTTTCCAGCAGCATCAGTTGTTTGTATACATATCTTTTGTGAACCTTCTGTCAGTCCCGCCGCCTCATTAGTTATTGGGTTTGTGTAGCTAGAGGTGTCGTCACACTCTACGGTAGACTCTACAAGTGCAAACGAATCAAAGATACCCGCTGTCGTAACTGTCGTACCAAGCGATATGCCTACGGTGTTGAGCCTCTTTGCCTTTTTTTCTTTATTGAGGTACTGAGGAGTTGTGAAAGTGAAAAGATCAGAAGAGAATATAAAGGTAGAGGCAGTTGCAGGTGCTTGTGTATCGAGCGTAATTGGTAGGAGCGGTAATGGACCTACTTCTACACCATTGGCATCAGTTACGTAGCCGAAGAAGTTATTCCGACCTTCTTGTAAGTCTACCACCTCAGTCTGGAAGGTCTCATCACTTTCAACTTCAACAGGGAGATCATCTCCATCCGAATTTATAATTCTAACTCCTGTTGTTCCTGCAACAGCTGTTCCCATGAGACGAACTGATGTTGTCTTGGTAATTCTGTCACCTTTAGCAGCAGTATCATCATCGGAAACAATACCAAACTCAGATATCAATGGATCTTGTGCGTTGACACTTGATTGATATGCATATGCTTGATAAATACCTTCAGTTAAGAGAGATGTGAAACAAGCCTTGCCTGTTGTTGTTTCGATTTCAGAACCTTGAACATAAGGGGTTGGTTCTACTGTATTTACTCCACAGGTAGCACTGCTTGATAACAAATCACTTGTTGCGATGGCTTGCGTAGAAGTATCCAATGCAACAAAACTATTGGCATTATCTGTTCTATAGACACTCCATTTTGAAGGAGTTAGGGTCTCAGGAAATTGAATAGAATCTGATTCATTACCCGCTCTATCTTTTAATTTGTATGTTACAGTTGCAAATGGCTTGTCTGGTGATGCACTCGTTGTAATTGTGTATTGATCAGAATCCACAAGATCATATGAAGGTGTTTCTTCTATAGCAGTACTGTCGTCATATATAGAAACATCTCCCACATCACTGTCTGCATTTCTTGTAATCGTAAATGCATGTTTATTTCCTGCGGTCAGTGTTGGGTTATATACATACACAAAACTTGCCAATTCAGACTCAGTTGGTACTACCGTATCTAGTTGTATATTCAAAATGTCTGATAGTGGGCTGTGAAGACCCCCATCATCAAACGCTTGTACTCTAATTTGATACTCTCCATCTTGAGCAAGTATCTCCTCATCAAATTCAAACACTTTTGAAAATTCATATATCGTGTTTTCACCTGAGGTGCCTGATACTACTCCCCATTCACCAGCAGATGGTTTTTCTATAGGTATTACTTTTGGAGTGTTGTCACCGTACAGTATCGTGAGCTCAATATAATCAACCGCTGTCTCTGAGCCTGCGATTTTCTCTCCATTTGTTTTACCAAACTGTCCTGATATCTGCCATCCATCGACCACATTGGTGATACCATCACTGTTTGATACTCCCGTGTCATCACTTTGCAGTAGTCTCAAGTTGGTTATCTTTTTTGGTATTTCCAAGAATTTAATCTGTGTTGTATCTATTCCCTGAACCATGTTACCAGCCCTATCCACTGCAAACGCTGTGACTTGATACCAAGCATCATACGATCTCGAATTGCCATCTTCACCAATTCCTAAATCAATATACGGTATATTAACAGAGTATCCATCTTCATTTTCCACTAGTATAGTCCCCTGTTTGTAACCACTACTCGTTGGATCAAACGCTACATCATTTGGATCATCTATGAGGTTACCGCTATCTTCTTCAACAATCTGTCGTCTCAAAAGTATTGCATAATATTCAAGATCTTCTTTAGCAGATTGGGATCTACCGTCTGAACCAAAAGTTATATCAGTTGCAGTAGTTTGAACATTACTACTTATTTCTAGATCATTGAACCAAGATATTGGAGGAGTATTATCAATGGTAAGTGTATAGACTGGTGTTGAGGCAATGTCGGAGAAGTTTCCCGCTTCATCTGTTTGCAATGCAACAAAGTAAAATTCTCTTCCATTAACTCTCTCTTCATCTATTATGGTATCACTTGTATATGTTTCAACAACACGCTTATTAGTATTAGCATCAAAGTTTGTTACGTCATAGACATTTGCTGTGTAAGGATTTTCAGGTGCCTGTCCAACAGGTTCCAGCGTATCCCTATCTATCTCATCTCCCTCTGCAAACACATCAACAGGTATTCTGTATAAGAATATCTGATAGTTGTCATCGTCATTGTCATTACCTGACGTGAGAGTGAAGTGTAAATTATTTATCTTGTTTGTGATGTTATCTGTATTTGTTCCAACTCTCAGTGTGTTATTGTATTTTCCAAAGGTATCATCCTCATCAATAAGATTTGGTATTAAAGGTATAGAAGGTGGTGTGGTGTCTATGGTTATGATAAGACTATTGTTTTCAAGTGCTGAAACATTTCCAGCTGCATCTCTTACTTGGAATCGGATGTCATACTCTCCATCGACAAGATCAGAAATAGCAACATTGTTTCCAAAGGCAATCGTTGCTGAGTTCCCTGTTTCTGCTATTATAGTTAAATCTTCTGGATCTACATCCGTACCCTCTGTGGTTTTGTTATAAATGTATGTCTTTACTGTCTCGCCATTTTCTAAACTTTCTATTTCAAAGTTTGGTGTTGTGTCGTTTGTTTTGTTGTCTCCTTGTACACCAGAATCGGAATCACCAGTAAGAACAAAAGGATTATTCCCTTCAGGTACTACTGTGTCGCGAGTAAAGTCGTAATTTGCATAAGATTTGTTTTTGTATTGGTTTACAGATCGCACACATACCCTGTAATCCCCATCTGCTGTCATGAAACTGTCATCAGTCTTTATGGGTGAGTCATAGGCAGTGCTACTGTCATCGCCATAGTCTTCACTGTCACATGAGGTATCTGCAGTGACTATTTTGTATCTAAATTGAACATTGGAAGCGGGGTCTGCCGTAACTATCGCACTAGAAGGATTCTGCCGACTGAGGACAAGATTTAGATAATTCTTCGCATCCGTTTGTGGGTCTGCATCATCATCGTATTCCACCATATCTTCGTTTGCTGTAAAGACAGTGTCGTGTACGACAGATGTGTAAGTAAATCTAAACACTCTATATGCTATGTTCCCCGCATAATCAAAGAATCCAAGACAAAGACCGTACTCTTTGCCAGTCTCAAAGAGAGTATATGATACAGGATAAAATGTATTAGTATGAGTGCTATGGATGGTAGTGTATGAGATGCTCTCACAGTCGCTCTCTTCAAAGGAACTTGCTGTCAAAAGAACTCCAGACTGTATATTCAAGAGTGATTCTTCTGGGGTGTTTGTTGTTACAATAGGCAAAGATTTGCTACTATTTTCTATATTCAAATAATATGTAGGCCCGATTTTTACAAGGACATTTTCATCAGGAGTTATGACAAGCCCACTTAAGTCTGGAGGAGTGGTGTCGTAGGTTATATCTACAGTTTCAGATCCTACTGATGTCTCAGTGATTCCTCCTGTCTTTGAGACTGTGTATCTTGCTCTCACTTTATACTTGCCTTCACCGTGGTTATCTAGATCTATTGATGCTACTAATGGATTTGATGTAATTGTCGCTGTCTGCCAATTCTCTCCATCATCTAAACTGTATTCTACAGATGTTAAAGTCCCTCCCTCAGGAATAGTCGGGATGGTGATAGAAACTAGTGGGTCATTAGTGCTGCCATCTTTAATGGCTTGCTCATTGCTATTGTGTACTGCTTGACTCCTGCCGGATGCAACATCAACCACGCTGGAAAGACCAACATCAGTAAATGTAACTGTAGGAGGAGTAAGGGGAGGCTTGGAAGGGTTGTAGTTTAATGTTGCACCAAAATGTGAAGATGTGTCTGGAGACGCATACCCAAGGGCATATGAAAACTCGTAATCAAGCCTTGATTCTAGATGGTTGTCCAACTGTATCTCTACCGCAGATTCCATACTTGCCGGGTATCCTTTTATTTGAAATCCACTAAGGGACTGATTATCACTCACATCCTCCGTTAAACTTATCACTATCTCGTTTTCTGGACCTTTTGTATACACAGGACTATCGAATAAAATATCAACACTACGAGAACTGACAACTTCGTAAGCAGTCAAACCTTGTATAGCATCTTGTCCCGAACTGTCTGATCCACTTACAGTTACTGCATTGGAGTCGTCGAAGTTATCAAGGAAACCACCTAATCCAAATTTAACGGCAGTTATGACATATGGCTCAGTAAATTTTATTACTAGTTTTTCAGGATATGCTTGACTACTATTATCATCAGCTGGTTTTTTTACAAAAACCACCTCTCCGACTTCTGAAGAAGAATAGACAGTGGAAAAAATATCATTGGCGTAATACACACAAGAGGTTGCTGCAGTGAGTGAATCATCAGCATCTCCATAATAGGTTTCATATGGACTGCCATCTAACCCAAAGAATTTACAATAGCTAAATTCTGGGACAACTGTCTTGTAATCATTGGGCAAGTCTTTGGATACTCTTGCTGGGAATTGTCCTCGTGCAAGGTATGGGCTGTTAGTAGTATCTGTTGTGATGGTTATGGGGTTAGAAGTGTCTGTGTCTGTCCACATTGCACTGTACGGATTATCATTGGTTAGATTTATTGTTTTTATTGCAAAATGATCACCTGGTCTTCCTACTATACGCAAGATTGGTGTGGTAGGAATTTCTGGTGGAGATACTGCGATGGTTGGGATTTGCTTACGACCGAGTGTAAGGATGTATTTAAAAGCTGTGAACCCAGTGTTTTCTAAATCATCTTTTTGCCTTATCACTGTAAATCTTTCACCAGAGTTGAGTTTTGCACCTGGTGTGATTTCTGCTGTGTCGGAGGTGGTGTCGGCATACTCAGAACCCCTTAAATGCCCATAAAATATTTCAAACCTGAATCGGTCTTTATAATTGGAAAGTGATGCGTTAAAAGTTGTTGTAATGGAGATAACTATATTATTTCCATCAAAATAAACCCCTTGAATCTTCCCCCCAACAAAATCGAAGGCATTAGAACCTACCGGTGAAAACAAGGACCCCTTGCTAGCCAAAAGGTTTGCACCATATCCTGCAATTGTACTGAACTCTATATCTCTGTTGAGTAATTTTCCATTTAGGTCTACTGCACGCACAAGCATTTTCCCATTCTCCTTTATCAGACTCGCATCTTGATCTATGATAGGAAAGCTGTATGTGCCTATAGATGTAGGCGATGCGCCTGTAGTGGTGAGTGTGGTGTCTGAAAGGGTTAGAGAGGTTTTCTTAGCATAGACATCATAAGACCATTGGGTTCCTTCTACAGTTTCCAGATCTGAAATAGAAAGAGTGGGGTCACTTACCAGGTCCTCAGCATCCTCTGTGTCGTCTTTTAAATTCACAGTCGGTGGATTTGGTGGAGCTTTGTCAACCTGAAAGTTAAATACTTTGTATGATGTATTTCCAAAACTATCCTTAAGTCTAAAACAGTTAGCCCATCTACCGTCTGGTATAGGGTCTTTTACATTGCCGATGGTGTATCTATTTAGCATATAGTGCTTAATCACAGGCGTGGTGGAATATCCTGAATCGATTCTACTAAGAAGACCAATATATTGAGAAGATGTAGGGTCACAGTAACTATCGGGTACATCACCAGTTGTAGATATTGGCTTTGTTCCAAAAGAACGTATTACTGGGTCTGGATATCCTTCTGAGTCTAACTCTAGAATTATATCTTCGGGCTCACCATAGAAAGTGTTGGAGGTTATAAAATATCTAGGCACTCCTCCCTCTATTTTTTCTATAAAGGCACTTGGGTTTATATTAAAGGTGAGAGGTTGAGGTGGAGATGTGTTTACTTCTAAGTCTAGAATTTTTTTAATCGCTGTGGGATCTAAACCTGATGCAATGACAGATGCTCCTATGTCATATCTGCCATTTGCGAAGGTTTGTATAGGTACTTCAAACGTCCCATCTACTGACACCGCTACTTCAATGGGTGCCACTGTCCAACTGAGCGAGTCGGAGTGTGCTTGTATGTATATATTCACTTGTGTATTTGGCACCGATAATCCTGTGAAGGATATTTCGCCATCTTTTGTGTATCTTATGTCATCCACTGTCTTACCAGCAACTTCTTCACCATTTGCGGTAACAGGTAAAAATTTTGTAACCGTACCGTCTTCTGAATTTTTAGAATTTTTATATGATATATTTCCCACAAAGTCGGTTGCCTTGAAACATGTTTGGTTTTCTACAAGTGGGGTTGTTGGTGAGAGAGATGTAACCCAAGCATATACAATGTCTGGCGGTGTGTAAGATTCATAAGTCAAAGCGGCACTCGTACAATCCGCCAGACTGTCTGTCATAAGGGTGGATGTCCTAGAAAACTCAAATGTAACTAATCCTGCAGACTCTGCTTGTGGGACATATCCTGTTAAACCGCTGTTATTAATACCTGCATTGAAAATTTTAATCGGTGCTGGTTTTACAAGAGTGAAAAAGAATTTGATTGACCTAAAATTGAATGCGGCATCTGGGTTAGCAAAACATGTATAATATTTTTGATGTGAGTAAGTATCGTTTGTTCTTAAATCTTTAGGGGATATCACCGTTCCACTCTCGAAGTAATCATAGTCTCTTGCATATTCTGAGAAAGAACACGGATTGTTCTCTGCATTTGCATCTATATCAGAGTAGTTGAATTCCGAAGAGAGCACACCCTCTGGTGGTGACAAAATCACTAAAGGTCTAGTATCGTTGCCAACCTTACTGAATGCTAAGTAATTGACACCACCTTCTGTTTGTATAACAGCAGGATTTCCTGTAACAGTGTACTCTGAGGGAAGCGTTCTATCTACTGTGTATTGGAAAGATACATAGACACCGGCTCCTTCAATCTCTCCTTTTACACATATCTTATATGTGGTTCCATCTGCGATAAAGCTTGAGTCTTGGTTTGTGGGGATTGATGTATAAGGATAATTACTTATATTTTCACACTGTGTGCTGCTTACATTTGATCCTGACCTAACAGCATATTTTATATTGGCTGAGCCGTTTGCAGATACTGTAAATATCGGTACTGCATTTCCATCTGCCCTATACTCTGCCCCTTGTATGTTTAGATAATTTACACCCTCATTGCTGTATATTACCCTTGAATTGGGTGTGATGACGGGTGGTTTTGCAGTGGAAAAGTCTAACTGTGCCTCTGTGCTGATATTACCTGCTACATCAGTTTGCTGTGTATATATTGTATGAGATTCCAGACTAAGACTGGTTGTCGAAATGGTGGTGCTAGTCCCGTCAACATAAGAACCATCGTCTAGTTTATATTTCCAAGACGAACCAGATACTGTCTCCAAGTCGCCTATTGTTATAGTTTCAGCTGATTTATCAAAAGAAAGTGACGGAGGAACAGGGTTGACAAAGTCGAGTTCGACTGGACTATTTACCACACCGGCCTCACCAGTTTCTCCATACTTATCTGTTGTAAACACTTTTATTTCTATAGTCCCAGTGTCGGTAATGATGATGGTATTGCCTGTGCCTACCATATTTTCATCTCCATTTTTCGTTATTTGAACATCATTCACTTTGTATGAGTATGTCCAAGATGCCACCTCTTCTGATATTGCGACAGTAAAAATCCCATTGTTTGTAATACCGTCAGTATCACTGTATCCAGTGTCTTCTTGAAGAATTGCCTGAGGTCCAGTTGGTCCACCACCTTTAGTTACCACAAAATCAAAGGAACCATAGTCTGTATTAGCAGACAAAGAATTGATAACCTTAACACAATATCTATAATTTCCACTCCTCCTACTGTAATTATTGAAATATTTGTTAGTTATATCGTTATGTGTAGAAGCATATTCTGTATCTGCAATAGTTTCACAGGTCTGCTCAGCCCCTGGATTAAGTATAAGAGCGGATGTTGTTGTAATGTCAGCTGAGGGGTTTGTCGTTATTGTAAATAATCTACTAGTCTGTTGTGTGTGTTCAATTGTTTGATCAGTCAAAAACCGTATAGTGTTGCCATTCTCCTCTATCTGACCAAAGATTGAGTTTGGTACAATGGTGATTGTTACAACTGAATCATAAGTGGCTTTAAACCTAAAAGGATCAGTTACCCCTGTTCCACCACCACTGCCTCCTAGTCTTGCTTGGACACAGAAGATGTAATCGTTGCCGTGCACTATACTACTGTCGTCATTTTTTATGTTACCTGCTTGGTAGGATGCATTGTCTGTAGGACACACCTTAGAATTATCACTATTATCCTCAGAGACATGATAGTGATACGAAACTTGACGGTCCAGTGTGGGTGGGGTTTCTGGGTCTGTTGTAAATATATCAACAGGATTACCGTTGTCCCTTTGGGTTCTATTTTCAGAGTTTAAGAAATAATTCCCAGAATCTGCCGGATATTCTGTAATATTGGCAGGGACAATAGTAGGGATAGGTGGGTTGTTGGATATGTGCTCCGCCGTAAAAGAACTAAAATCCTCTAAAATAAAAGATGGTGAAGATGATGACGAAGGTGCTCGTGCATATGCGAATTCATACCTATTAGGATATGATGTGTCAGGAGACTTGACCTGTAGCGAAGTTACACCCGCTGGAAATCGACCTCGTGCAAAGTTATTTCCTCCGCTATCTGTAGTGATAGAAATTGGAGAGGTTGTGTTTTGATCTACCCAGGTAAGAGGCCCATCTGTTCCATTGATCTTACTTAATATAGCAAAATAGTCTCCCGCTTCTCCAGTTATTGTAAGAACACCTTCATCGGTTATCGTTGGTGTGTCTGGACTTACAAAGGGAGTTCTGTATCCTCGATTTGGGCTCTGAGTCAAACCATCATCGCCATTTAGAAAATATGAAAAAGTATAAACCTTACCTCTATCTAAAGACTGTGCTGGTTGTATGTACACATCTAATTCTGGCACTTTATTTCCGAAAATAAATAAACGCCCAACTATAGTTGCCACCAGAGCATTTGATTCATATTCTATATCTAATGTGTTTTCAGCTCCATATGTATGTATAGGATCAACGAAAGTATACCCATCTGAGTCAATAAACTCACTCAGGTTTACAGTTACTTCATTTATGGTAAGCGTTCCGCTAACATTAGTACTTGATGCCAAACTGGTTTTAATCCTAGTTATGATAACTGGCTCATCAAATTTTATTACCACTTTTTCAGCATCACGACTAGATATTACACCCTTCTTATCGTACACACTAATTTTGTCCCCTCTGCCAAAATCGGCTATATAACTGTAAATACCATCATTCGTAAAACAATTTCCACCATTCTTCCCAGCCTCAGTATTAATATTATAACCACCAGTTTTTATAAATGGATTGCCTGCTCGGTTATAAACTTTGCAAGAAGTAATAATTGAATTACCAGACGATCGGATTGATAAAATATCTTCTTCTGCTGATTCAGAAAATTGCCCTCGTGCAAGGTATGGGTTACTGCCACTTGTAGTGATTGTTCTGGGAAGAGCAACATTCTTCTCTACCCAAGTAATATGTGTGACGGCAGATTCAATTTCACTTGCTACATCAAAAGTCCGACTCTGATCAGAACCTGTTATTTTAATAATTGGTTTTAATGGATCATCCGTGTTTACTATCTCTGGTCGTAAAGGGTCTACCGCAAAAGTAGCCTGAGTGAATATAAATGCAGATATCACCAAGAAAAAGAGTCCCCAAACATATGATTTGGAGTGAAGATTATTCATTTTTTGTTTTTTCATTCTACTTGTCATATTACTACAATTATACATTAGAAACCTTCGCCATTAAATCGCAAAGCATCTCTTTCCACTTCCACCCGAGGGAAAAATGATCCCTGAAAACCCCCTCCCCCTGACTGTTGATTTTCTACCTTTTGATCCTTTTCTTGTGGTACATCATCTTGGCTACTTGTTGGTGCGTTACCATTGGTGAAGTAAGCTTCTGGAGCACTGAAAACTCGGGAGGGTAAGTTTGTTGATTGTGTTGTTGATTCTTGTAGTATTGTTCCTTGTGTTGGTTGTACGACTGGTTGTCGTTTTTCTTCTACCTTTCGTTCTGCTGGTTTTGGTACTTCAATAGGGAGAGGAGGGGTTGATACTTGAATGCTTGGTGCACTGAGAGAATCAGGGTATCGGAAGGCACTATCAATATTGAGATCAATGAAACGATCAAACTCTTCTCTTCTCTCGGTCTCTATCACTGCTTGTTTTTCAATCTCCACTTGCCTTTCTCTTTCATCAACATCCTCTTGTTTTTGTGTTCTGAGGGTAGTGATTCTTTCGAGGAGTGCGTTGATTGCTTTTCTGAGCATAGTAATGGTGCCGGTGGTGGTATCACCACGGTCTGGTTGAATGATGATTACTTCTTCTTCTGGTATGGGTTGTTCTGTTTGTTCTTGGATGTGCTGTATGGTTGCTGGTCCGAGGACACCGGTTGGTGCAGACAGTCCTAGTGGAGTGAGTATCTCTTCTTTGTATGCTTCTTGGTATTGTTCCAGAGCTCTCTTGGTTGCTGGTCCAAAGTATTCTGTTTCTTGTCCTGGTGATCCTGCTCCTTGGTCTGTAACGGTGAATCCTTGATTGTTGAGGAACTGTTGTAGTTGTTTCACTTCTTTCTCTTCATCTCCTAGTTTGAGAGGTTTGGTGAACAAGAGTGTTTCTTGTGTTGTTGGGAGAGCGGGTGCTTTGTCGGTTACTACTTCTTCTTCTACTGGTGTCTCTGTGACTTCATCACCATTTGTTACGATTTCTGGTGCTTTGATGCTTCGTGAACCATTGCCACCACCGCTGCCGCCACTTGAAGCTATTCTAAAGGAATCAAGGGTTATGGCATTTGAGAGGTTCCCTGCTTCATCAGTGAACTGAATAGTACAGTCATCATATGTCTCTGAACTTGGAGAGTTGATGGTGATGGTATAGTCTGCAGAATCATTTGAAGTAGAGATATACTGTCCTTCAATGACTGAGAAGTCAGAACACTTTCCAGCAAAGACAGGGGTGAGTATCTCTTCTTCTGTAGCAAAGACAGATGCTTGATTTCTGGCAACAGTTACTTCTAAATACGGCTTTCTCTTGTTTGATACATTAAACTGTTCTCTGACTGATACTGTTGGTGCTTGGTTGTCTACACGAACCAATAACTCAATACTGTTTCCTGAGAGATCGGCAACGAATAGTCCAGTAGATCTAGTTCCAACTTCCGCAGCAGATGGAACAGCAACTTCTCTGGTGAAGGTGTTTTGTATCCTTGTATTTGCTGCGTTATTGTTTATTATCTGTAGTTCGTTTGCATCGGTAACGGTAAATGAAAGTCTTTTGGTAACACCAGATTGTACAAAAGGAAAGCCTGTCTGAACTGGTGCTGTAGTATCTACAGTAAATGTGCCAATACTGGTTGATGCAACATTACCTGCGTAATCTTCTGCTTGAACGGCACAATTGTTGTAGACAAATCCGTCTTCAAGTGCTGACCCATTTGATGATGTAAGTGTGATAGTTTTTGAACCTGTTAGGAAATCACTTAACGGTGTATTAGTGCCACATAATCCTGTAACACTCAATCGTACATACTCCTCAGCTTGTACACGTATAGCGGGTATTGTGAACGATGTTATTCTTATAACTGGTGCGGAGTTGTCTATTACTAGATCAAAAACTTTTACAACAGTGGTGTGTGGTGAATCTGCAGATGGTTTGATAGAACCGGCTACATCATAGTCTCCACTTGAAAGTGATACTGATTCTGAAACAAAGCTACCATCTGTGCCAGAGTTTGTGGTTAACACATGTAATGCATTTGATTCTGACCAGTCTGTGTTGCCCTCTAGTGCTATATATAACTTTACTTCTGTATTTGGTGATGTCTGTCCCTTAAATGTTACTGAGTTTGCCTTTGTATATCTTTTATCATCTCTTGAAGTTCCAGGAGCGCTATCATCAATTGTAATACTTGCTATTCCCTCTATTGCTCTTTTTGAATTTCTGTATCCTATATTTCCTGCTGCATCAGTTGCCTTGAAACATATTTGATTGTTGGTAGATATGGTGCCACCAGTATATGAAGTATATGAGGATGAGTAACCTTGAGCAGAACAATTTTCAGCAGCGGCACTGTTGGCTTTGTCTGTCTGAAAACTTTGTATTGTTGTGGGCGTCAAGTCGCTTACCGTTGCTGCAAACGTATCATTCCCTACTTTTATTATTGTTATGTTCGGTGTCGTGATGTCTACTGTAAAGAGGAATGAGTTGGATGTACTGTATGCCGTGTTACCAGCTATATCAGAATTTTTAACACATATCTTTTTATCACCATCAATTAAGCCTACGTTGTCATTTGTTATTTCTTCGGTGTAATCAATCACACTACTATCACATTCAGTCGTTGCATCAACAATTGCATAGTTATTAGATACACCAGTAACCGCAGTCACAGATCCTAATGATGCTGGTGTGCCTGTGCTGTATATGTTTGCACCATTTAGATATTTTGTAGTGGTGCCGGTTAACAATGCAGATGGAGTGAACTTTGATATTGCTGGACTCTTTGTATCTAAAGTAATGGTTGGAAGTGTTGTTGGCCCTATCTCTGATCCATCTATAGTGATGTAGCCTGAAAAAGTGTTTATTCCTTCATGTAATTCAGTCGATGGAATATTGATAAGTCCATTGTCATCAGTAGTACCGTTGTATACTTCTGTTTCATTTTTTTCAAAAACATCAACTTTAAACTTTCCTGTAAACAAAGCTTGTCCTTTGGTGATAGAGCTACCTGGCTCAATTGGTTCTCTTAGTTCTGCAATTCTAGTAAATTCAACACCAGTGGTACTCCCAAAATTCCCACTGGTGCTCCATCCTTTTACATCATATGATTTACCAGACTCTTCATTGGTTATTCTTATGTATGCCTTCTCAAAAAATGCATCGGTACCAATATTAAATCGATACGCAATCCCATTGATTTCAAGTGCAGTAAGAGTATTAAAGAGATAGGTTATTGTTTCAATAACCACATTTTTCTCTTCTGAGGTACCCTTTCCCAAAGTAAAAGAGATGATACCTCCTGGGGCTTCTCCAAGATTAGATACCCGCAAATTATTTTTCGAATACCCTGTATGCTTATTATTATCTCCAGTTTGACCACCACTAGTAATCACTCCGCCATAAACAGATTGATGTATAACTCTAGCTGGAGTGTTTGGTAGAGTGACACCTTGAAGATCTGGAGACACTACGTTGGTTATCCTGTCATTATTAGACACGCCTGTATCTTCATCTGCCACAACACTAAAGTCTGATATTAACGAAGAAGCTCTTTTTGAATTTTTGTATCCTATATTTCCTGCTGCATCAGTTGCCTTGAAACATATTTGATTGTTGGTAGATATGGTGCCACCAGTATATGAAGTATATGAGGATGAGTAACCTTGAGCAGAACAATTTTCAGCAGCGGCACTGTTGGCTTCGTCTGTCTGAAAACTTTGTATTGTTGTGGATGTAAGATCATTTGCCACTGCTATAAATTCATCATTGCTTGAAGAGTCTTGCCCTACTTTTATTATTGTTATCTCTGGTGCCGTAGTGTCTACTGTAATATTTGTGCTCCCGTATACCGTGTTACCAGCTATATCAGAATTTTTAACACATATCTTTTTATCACCATCAATTAAGCCTGCATTGTCATTTGTTATTTCTTCGGTGTAATCAATCACACTACTATCACATTCAGTCGTTGCATCAACAAGTGCATAGTTATTAGATACACCAGTAACTGCAGTCACAGATCCTAATGATGCTGGTGTGCCTGTGCTGTATATGTTTGCACCATTTAGATATTTTGTAGTGGTGCCGGTTAACAATGCGGATGGAGTGAACTCTGGTACTGCTGGACTCTTTGTATCTAAGGTAATAGTTGGAAGTGTTGTTGGCCCTATCTCTGATCCGTCTATAGTGACGTAACCCAAGAAGTTGTTTACTCCTTCTTGTAATTCAGTCGCTGGAATATTGATAAGTCCATTGTCATCAGCAGTACCGTTGTATATTTCTGTTTTCGCTTTTTCAAAAACCTCAACTCTAAACTGTCCTGTAAAAAAAGCTTGTCCTTTGGTGATAGAGCTACCTGGCTCAATTGGTTCTTTTAGTTCTGCAATTCTAGTAAATTCAACACCAGTGATACTCCCAGTATTCCCAATGCCGGTCCAGCTTTTTACATCATATGATTTACCAGATTCTTCATTGGTTATTCTTATGTATGCCTTCTTATTAAAAAATGTATAGGTGTCAATATTAAATTGATACGCAATCCCTTGGACTGAAGCTTCAGTATCATCAAAGATATAGGTTATTGTTTTAATAACCACATTGCTCTCTTCTGAAGTACCCTCTCCCAAAGTAAAAGAGGTACCGCTTGCTGGAGCTATTCCAAATCCAGTCTTATCAGTCCCAGATATACTGTCCGAATACCCTGTATGCCTATTATTATTTCCTAGTGCATTAATACCACCAGTAAACACTTCGTTATAAACAGATTGGTAACCGTCGTGTATAACTCTAGCTGGAGTGTTTGGTAGAGTGACACCTTGAAGATCTGGAGACACTACATTGGTTATCCTGTCATTATTGGACACACCTGTGTCTTCATCTGCCACAACACTAAAGTCTGGTATCAATGAACTTTCTGCATTACTACTGGTCTGGTAAGAGTTGGTTTCATACCGTCCTTCAGTTAAGCTAGACTGAAAACATACTGTTGCTTCAGAAATATTTACCACGGTACCTTCTGTGTAAGAATCATATCCGTCGGATACACAACCTTCAGATTTTTTTAAGATAGTACTTGAAGATGTATCATCAACTGCAACATATTGAGTAGCATCTCCTTCAACATCATAGATACTTATCTCTACAGGGACTATGGGAAGTATGATAAGGTCTGATATATTACCTGCTGCATCAACTAATTTATATCCTATGGTCAAAGGAAGATCACCAAGGGTGGTATAGGAACCATTAAAAATATTACTTGCATTAAAAACATAATTGCCTTCATTGTATATATTACTTTCCGTATCGTCGTCATTAATTCTTACTATCTCTATGTCTCTAACGTCACTTGCGTCGTTTCTAGATGCTGTAAATGTGTGTTGAGTGTTCGAATTATTTTCTACGATTTTGTTATATGCATATTTAAATGTTAATAGATCTTCTGCTACTGGAACTATGGTATCAAGAGTTACATTTAATGCGTCAGAAGACGCTCCTTCTTCTCCACTGGCGTTAAATGTCCTTGCTCTTATCTCATATGCCCCATCGATACCTACAAATCCGTTTTCATTTAACGAAATTGCCTCACTAAACTGATAAATTGTATCATCACCAGATCCTGTTGATGCCCACCCATCATCTGGTTTCGGTATGTCTACTGTTCTTACATTAGATGTTCCGTCTGTGGTGGGATAACCAATACTTATCTGAACTAATGTTACTGTTGTTTCAATATCAAAGTTTTTTTCTCCTTGTGTCTTTGGAAATTCACCAGAAATTGTCCACACATCATTATCGCTAGTGATATTATCATCATCTGCTACACCTGCTGTATCATCATCAGAAGACAAGTCTATATTCTCTGGAATAGGTGGCGCTTCTAAAACCTTAATGTTTGTAGTATCTGATCCTGCTCTCACGTTACCCGCATAGTCTACAACATACGCACCAACCCTATACCATGTGTTATAAGGTCTATCTACACCCAGAGATACGCTTGGTATTTGTATATTCAATCCGTTTCCGCTCGGCGTTGTTGTAATCTGTTGAGTTTGACTTCCCTCCTTTGATGGTAAGAACCAATCATCACCTTCTACAGTCTGAAATCCATTGACACTGTCTTCTACTAATTGGTGGAATAGTATATAGTAGTAGTCAACACCAAAATTAAGATCTGTTGTTGTTTCTGATTTACCGCTTGATATAAACGTTATGTCAGTCTTAGAAGTTTGTTTGTCCCTACATTGACTTGTTTCTGGTGTTCGACAACTATCACTGTCTGGATTCAGGTTTAAATCTTCACTCCAAGGCTGAGGAGCTTGTGTATCAATAGATAGTGTTAATATTTCAGAAAAGTCAGATACGTTTCCTGCATCATCAACTTGTAGTGCAACAAAGTAAAAATCTTTTTCAATATTTTTCTCATCACCATTTATACCCACAGTAGAGTACGCCTCAACATCTCGAGTACCATCACTCTCTGTGTTTTTATCTTTGAACAAGTTATTAGAACCGTATATGTGAGCAGAAACGGTCGTGTGAGGGTCTGCTGGAGCATTTTGAATTGGTGTCAGTGTAGCAATTACTCCTTCGGGAAGCTCATAGAAAAGAAGTTGGTGTTTATCTATGTCATCACCATCAGATGGTGTGAGTGCAAAGGATAAATCCCTAGTTTTTTTTGTTATGTTATCATCGTCTGTCCCTACTCTAAATTCGTTTTCGTATTTCCCAAATGAATCATCCTCTGCAGCCAAGTCGGGTATGCGAGGCGCTGCTGGTGCTACGGTGTCTATTGTAATTGTAAGATCGCCTAAATATCCAGACTTGTTTCCAGCCTTATCTTCTATTTGGAAACGAATTTTATATGTACCATCAGTAAATGCATTGCCATTTCCAAAAACAGCATCCGTAGTACCATCAACTGGACCTGAAATTACTTTTGATAGTTCGGTTAGTTCGCCTCTCTCTACATTATTATTACTATTACCGTCAACCCAAATGTATGTTGTTACTGCTGAGTTTTTTTCAACATTTACAATTGTAAAGCCTGGTGTTGTGTCATTTGTTTTATTATCTCCCTGTGTACCTGAATCACTTCCACTTGCGAGTGTGATTACTGAAGACTCAGGTGCTTTTACGCCAGAGTCTACTGTGACATCAAAAGTTGGTGGCTGTATGTATTCTTCTACTGCTTTTATTACAACAGCTTTGAAGTTTGTAGTATTAATTAAAATAACAGTACCTTTCGTTACCAATAATGGAGTAGGATATATTCCCACTGGATATAAAACTGAGTTGATAGTCAATGGATAATTACTTTCTGTTATTGTGTAGTCTTTCTTAAAACTTAATCTAAAAATAGTTTCTGTTAGTGTGGATGAGGACGGGTATATGCCTCTATCGGAACAATCACGGACCTTATTGCTAAGGGTCCATTTACATATGCCATAATCCCCACGTATGTTTGTTATAATATTTTGACCGCTAGAAGTATCAAATACTTCCACAATCTCTGATTCGTTTCCTGCATCATCTGTTGCGGTGGCTTGTATTGTATTAAGCGTTCCTTCAACTGATGAGTCGGTATCACTCTGCGGTACCGTTATTGTGTATTCATTGCCACCGCCAGTACAGCCACTACCATCTGCCGTAGTTGTTGTAGATATGGATGAAGCGGAGGTGCCGATATATATTTTAATTGTTGAACCTGTCTCGGCACATCCTATGAAGGTTAGTCCAGCAGATAAGTCTTGCGTGTAGTTATCAGAGTCACCTCCTGCAAGTCCTTCCCTAAATGTATCGCTAGCAGAATCAAGATCTATACTTGGAGCTGCTGGTGCTGCTGTATCTTTTGTAACTGTATGTGTCACTGACTGGCTTGTGTTCTCTGCGTTGTCTGTAATCGTAATAGAGAATGTTAGAGAGCCATCTGTAAGTGTACTTAAATCAAGATCTTTTGATGCGACACCATTTCCAAAACTAGTGATGGTACCTGAAACTGCAACATTTGAAGAGTCGGTGACTGTGTAGGCAAGAGATGCTGCATCGGCCGCTATGTTTTCTACTCTTAAAGTGTAAGCAGATTGGTTGTCTATGTTTACATGAGTTGGCATAGCATCGGAACCCGCAGTATCAAACTGATGTCCTGTGGGAGCTGTTGTGTCTATTGTAATTGTAAGATTACCGAGAGATTGTGTGGTTTTATTTCCAGCTTTATCTTCTATGTGATGTGTAATAACATACGAACCGTCTGCAAGCACGGCATTACTAACAGAGTCATTTGAATTAAATACGTAGCTTGGAACATCATTTCCAAAGGCGACATTTACATTGCCGTCAGTTGATCCTTGCAATGTTTCTGATATGAGAATCGTTGTACCTGCTTTAGTTGCATATGTGGATACAACTGAATATTTTTCAACGTTTGTGACTGTGAAGGTTGGTCTGTTACTATTTGTTTTATTATCTCCTGATGTACCTGAATCACTTGTGAGTGTGGTTGCCGGAACAGGAGATGTCTTTACTCCAGAGTCTATCGTGACACCAATACCAATTTGGGAGACAACAGTATCAGGAGCAAGATATCCTTGAATATTTCCGTTCTTTATAAAATATATAAAAACAGTAGTTCCACTTTCCACGGTCACCGGTAAACTTAGCTCAGTGCTTTCGCTTCCATAAAGATCATCACCGATTCTCAATTTCATTTTGTCATCACCCAAACTTGTTAATGTCAATCTTCTAGTAAAAGTCAACTTAGCAAAGAACCTATTATCCCCTTGTAAATTTTTTGAACCCACACGAGTACTGCAATTTAGATTGTACTGAGTAGGTTCAGTACCATTAGTAATATGGGATAAAGCGTTAATTAGAGCAGCATTACAATTACTATAGTATCTGCTGTCTGATACTATATTTTCAGAAGTTGAGAGTGCTTCTGTCTCTGAACTATTTCCCGCATCATCTGTTGCGGTGACATGTATTGTATTAAGTGTTCCCCTAGCTGAGAATGATACATCAGCTTTTTGTACGTCTATAGTGTATTCTTTACCATCAGTACAAGAGTCGCCACTTGCTAGTGCTGTATCTGATATGGGATCAGCATCCCCATCAATATATATATTAATTGTTGAATCTGCCTCTGCACATCCAGTAAAAGTCAAAGTATTCGAAGCTTGTGTGTAGTTATCAGAGTCACCCCCTGCAAGTCCTTCCCTTGATGTATCGGTTGTAAGACTTATACTTGGAGCTGCTGGTGTCACAGTGTCTACTGTAATATTTTTGCTTCCGTATGCTATGTTTCCACTTGCCGTTTCTGTCCCTCTGATACAAATTGTTTTCTCTCCTTCTGACAATCTTGAGTCTTTGTTTTGTATAACATCAGCTGTAAATGTTGTTGTTGCATCACACGTAGCATCAAAACCATCTATAACAGCAGATGAAAATGTAAAACCTTCAGAGAGTTCAAACAAAGAAAAAGCGTTATCATCTTTACCCACTTTATTTAAATAATAACTCCCATTGTTTTCGTATAGATTAGATGAAAGTGAAATTGTAAAATCAGATGCCGTTGTTTGTTTAGCAAAACGAACTTTTTCATCTACCGTGTTGCCTGCTGCATCAGTTGCTCTTGCACAGATTTGATAAGTACCATCATTCTCTGATTCAAAACTTGATATGAGGGGTGCTGCATCTTTTGTGATGCTGCTTGCACAAGGTGTATTTCCAGAAGAGATGAGTCCAACTGCAGTTGAATATTTTACTGTTGCAGCATTGGTGTCTGTTGCGGTTATTGAGAACACAGGATTGCCCCCTGAGTTTGCAAGTGTTGTTGTTGTAATGGCAGGAGTAGTTCCAGATGTGAGAGCTGAATCAAAGGTGGGTGTACCAAATGTAGGATCGGTCTTGTCTATCGTGACAGATGTTCCATTAAGAGAAAAAGATGTCCAATTCTGAGTCCCCATTTTGTTTGATGGTGTTGCTGTATCCCCAAAACCAGATACAGTAAAATCGTTAATAGTAAGTAGTTTCTCATCCCCATCCTCAATAGTAGTCCCATCATCACCACCAATCACATATGTAGCTAAAACAGTGTTTCCGGTGATATCTTTGGAAAAGGCTGGTTCTGCCAAAAAATACGCGATTGCATTATCATTAAAAGCGAGGGTTTCATCAAAGGTTATTAGTACTTCGATGGTGTCACCGTCGTTTGCATATCTGTTATTCCCAGATGATGGCAGACAACCCGTACACCCAGTAATTTCTACACCAGTTACTGTCGGTGGAGTGGTGTCTGCTGCTTGTGGTACTGCATATGCCAAAGGGGTACCGTAAGTGCCTGGAAGTGATGATTCATCTTCAACTAATGAATAACTAAAAGTATAATCTTCTCCCGAAGATAAATCTACTGTTGGGCGTAAAAATAATTTCGTATCTGTAGGCTTGTAACCTTTTATTATAGTTGGTGATGAAGATACAAGAAATTTTACTGTCCAATCACTTTGCACTGCCACCTTGTTTTCTTCTGTAATGTCAGGACTTCCGTCAATGTTGTAATCAGTATATGTTCCATCAGATTTCACCACCCTTGTTGGGAGGTTCGCATCATTTTCACCTTGCACACTTGTTAAGACCCAATTTTCTTTAAGATTAAATTGAACAATAACACGGGCAGTAGCAAAAGGGAGCACATAGGTAAGTGCATTAAAATTACCACAGGCAACGGTGCCTTCACCTCCAAGAGTAATATTGGGTTGCAAAAATCCTGTCTTACACTCCTCTGTGTCATCACTCACCAGCGCAACACTAGCGGGCACTGGAATAGCACCGTGAGTATAACCAGTTACTTTTGTAAGAATATTCTGAATAACTGTTGCAAAATCTGAACTGCCAGATGCTTCCCATTCTGTATCTTGCTGGGCAATTCCTACGAAAGATTGAACTGCAAAAAAATCACCCGGTTGACCCGTAATACTTATCACAGGTCTTGCCGGGTTTGTGTCATCCTCAAGGATAGGAACAGATGTTGTACCAACTGCAAACACAATCTGAATAAAAAGGAAGGTGCAGAAAACTACCAACAAACTCGCAATCACTTTTGGAACAAGTGACGTTATAAGTTTTGACAAACCTTTAGGTAATAAAATTTTTTCCTGCATACTATTCTCTATAGAAAGAATACCATATAACCTGTGCGTATTTTGTATATATTAACTTAATCAATATATTGTAATATTTCAAGATCAACCAACGCATTCAATTCATCTTGGCTGGCTTTTCTAGAGAATATTTTTGAGAAAAACCTTACAAATGACACTTTTAATGAGCTTTTTGCCACCTCCCCGTCTTTTAAGACATATTTCTCTATACCGTCCTTGTTTTTAAGAACCAATGATTTTGTTTGGTTATCAACATATACTCTCATTTCTGTATAACCAAACAGTATTGGCGTCTCAACAGTTACCGCACCACTTTCTTTGTCTACAAACACTTTTATATCTTTACTACCCTTTCTGATAACAGCATGACCATCACGAAATGAAACATTCTGATCATCAAGGAGTGACCTGTATTCCTGAGAAACCAAAACACCTTTATTGAATTGACTCAAAGTCTTTTCGGTAACAATCGACGCCACATCCCCATCTTTGTTGTAAAAAATCTCAGTACCGTTTACCTTTTTTTCAAACACCCTTTTCCCATCGTCATCAAATGCCTCTATCCTGCCATCAGGAAAATACCTTTTCTCCAATTTCTGAGAAAAAAACTGCTCTACAACACCTCCCTCTGACCGCACCCATCTTGTGTAGCCATCTGTCTCAACATACTCACTGGTAGTCGTCAGTTCTGTGGCAACCTCCTCTGGCACCTGAGCATTCGCGGTACCGACAAAAACAAAAGCTGCTACAAAATACAAGAAAGGTAATATAACCATATATAACTGCATAGTAACATATAGATATACCCCCTCTTATATCCATTATGTGGAGTATGGTATCAAAAATGAGTCTAAATACCTGATCCTGAATCCTTTTTCTCACCCAGACTTTTAAGTACTCCAGAGAAAGATTTCCAAATGCTCTTTTTCTCAGAATTATTAAACCACTTTTCTAACACATATTTTTCCTCTGTATCATTGATACGCAGACTGTCTAAGCTAGCTACATCTTTTGCCTTTTGGTACATCTCATCCTTGCTAATATTATTTGCTATTCCCTTTTTGATATCTTCATAGCTTTTACCAGCCAATTCTAATTCTAACGCCCGGTAAGAAATATAATGAATCAGTACAGCAAATATTGCAGATCTTTTGTTACCATCCATCAATCCTTTTGGATCATCCGGTGCATGGCATTTTATTTTTGTAAAAAATAACTCTGCTGCTATATAATCTACCTCTGCTATTCTTGGCTGAAAATATGGAAAATTGCAAGATATAGCCCGAAACAACTCTTTCATTGCAGACATCCACTCATCTTTGTCTATAGCAAAAGAAGGTTCTTTTTTTTGACCATGTTCAAATTCCTTAAACGCGTCATAAAAAACCGTTTCTATAAGTTCAAGCGAAAAGCTTGAATAAAGATCAATATTAGATTTATTCTTTTGACAACTTCCTAATAATATCCCCATACGTGTGAAATGCTTTGTTTGCAGCGACTTTTCCATGTTTAATTATGTTCTTCCTCTGTTCTTCTGTTAGAGAACTTTTAAAATCTTTTATACGTGTTGAGTTACATGTGTTTTTCATAACAATATACTACCCACCTATCAATAGCACTACAAACAAAGACTAACTATCAAGTTCATGATAGCACGAGGAATAGCGTCACACAACCATATAGGATATGTGGTGTAGAGAGCAGATATTGATAGCAAAACCAAAAAAGTAACTCTATTTGTATGTATTTAGGGAATATGGGCAATGGGTGGTATAATTGACATACAGAAAGTAGTATGACCAAAATAGATACAATCAAGTATCAAAACGCAATTTTGTATTTTATACAACATTGTAACAACGAACACCTCGGTGCCACCAAATTAAACAAGTTGGTGTACTACTTAGATTTCTTGCATTACAGAGATGCCGGCAAAACCGTAACGGGAGATATATACACGCACAAACAGTATGGTCCTGTTCCTAATTCCATAGATTACATCATTAATCTCCTTCAAAAAGAAGACAAGCTAGCCGTCACTGAAAATCCTTTTAACGATGAGAATAGTGGACATCGGAAGAAGTATGAAACAAAAGTAGCCTCTGATACGTCTTGTTTTGATAAAGAGGAATTGAAGCTTTTACAAGGTATCTGCAAAGCATTCGAACAGTATAATACTCAAACAATTGTTGCCCAGACACACCTGGAAGCCCCTTGGTTTTACTCCAAGCCGCATGAAACTATTGATTATGAATACGCAAAATCAATAGATGTGAAAGTTTAGTATGTGGTATGTGGGAACCGCAAGAATATAAACAACGACCAGAGTTTCAAAAAACAGTAAAAAAACTAAAATTGAATCCTGCGGTTGAGAAACATCTTGTAAGTTCCATAGATAATTGGTTGCAGAGTGAACACGATCATTTAATAGCATTACCAACAAAAAAACTTTTATGGCAATCTAAGGATAAAAACGTAAAAATATTTTGTGTGAAAATACCAAGTCCAGACAGACAATCTGGTAAAAGTGGTGGGTATAGATTAATCGTAATTTATTCTATTAGTGAATGTGTTGCAGAAGTTGGGAAAATTTTTGACAGAAGAAAGCTCGGCTTTAAAGGCAGTTCTGGTAAAGATGATAGTAACTATGATGAGCATATTGCTGATTTAAAAAAAGAATACACACGCGAGCCCAAAGAGTGTTAATTCTTTATCAAAACCCAAAGCTTCGCCTAAAAAACTGCGGAGAGGGAGGGATTCGAACCCTCGGTACGGCGTAAACCGTACACTCGTACTCCAAACGAGCGCCTTCAGCCACTCAGCCACCCCTCCTATGACGATCCAGAAAAGACTGCAGAATAACTGCCGCTGCCTCTGCGTCAGTACCTCGACCAAGTCGCTTAGTCTGTTTGGTTGAATAATACTCTGGTTCGTAATGTACTACCAACCCTTGTTTTTCTAAGCTAGAGACAATCTTATGGATAACTATCATAACCTTGTTCTTCTCCCCTTTCAGGTTGTACGACTCACCAACAACAACCTCACTAATGGCACGCTCTTTGCAGTACGCGAGTATAGCATCTTCAACGGTTTCTGTGAGATGGGTAGCAACAGGAAAGGCAACCGTACCACCGTCGTCAGAGACGGCAATGCCTGTCTTTTTTGTACCAACGTCAATACCAAGATATTTTTTCATATACTGTCGGACCGCCGAGAATCGAACTCGGACCACGCGCACCCGAAGCGCGTACACTACCACTATGCTACGGTCCGTGCAAAATCACTACTATTTCCTCTTTGCTGCACGTTCCCCCGCAGCGTAGATAAGGCCACAAAACACAGGATTCGGATCAAAGGGACGTGCCGTGAATTCAGGATGATACTGGGTACCAACAAAGAATGGGTGTTTGGTAGTATCTAACTCAATTGCCTCAACGAGTCCTTTTTTGGAAGTGGCGGAGACAAGGAGTCCTTTTTTGGTAAACTCTTTCACATACGCACCATTCACTTCGTAACGATGCCGATGCCTCTCTTGAATCGTCCTTGTTCCATAGAGATCATGAAGAATCCTTGGACGCATAAGTGTGGCGGTGTATAAACCAAGTCGCATAGATGCTCCGTACTGTTTCTGATTCATTTTCTCCTTTTGTTCTTCAAGAATGTGAATCACTGGATGTGGTGTCCGAGGATCAACCTCAGTGCTATTTGCTGTTTTTTTACCAACCACATTTTGCATATACTCAACGACCATCAGTTGTAATCCGTAGCAAATACCTAATATCGGTATATCGTGTTCACGAGCAAAACGGATAACATTGAGTTTTCCGGGAACCCCTGTATTCCCAAAACCACCTGGGATGATAATACCGTCAAATTTCTCAAGATGGCGAAGCGCATAATCGCCATCTCGCCCTTCAAAATCCTTGGTATCAATCAATTCAGGTACCACCCGCACACCCTCAGAAACACCAGAGAAACGCATTGCCTCAAGAATGGAGATGTAGGAATCTTTAAGAATGTAGGATCCAGTTGCAAAATACTTCCCGACAATAGCGATACGCACCTCCGGAAACTTTTTATTTTTAACATTTTTCTGCAACTGCCGCCATTTGCGAAGTGTGTTCGTTCGTCGTTGTTTTGGTAAACAGAGAAGATTGATAAGCTTCTCCCCTATTTTTTCTTTTTCAAGGTTCGTGATGATATCGTAAATACACGCAACATCGGTAGCGGCAATAATATGTTTCTTTTGTAAATTTGAAGAGCGTGCTATTTTCTCTTTACGACGATTATCAATCTTTCCTTCACTCCGAGCGATAACAAGAGATGGCACAACACCATATGAGTTGAGTGTTCGAATAGCGTTTTGTGTTGGTCGTGTCTTTGCCTCACCAATACTGTTTGGACATGGTAGGTATGAGACCAACGCAAAGATAACATGGTTAGGTTTTTCAACCTGCATCTGCCTGCCCGCCTCAATGAACAGTAAGTTCTGATAGTCACCGAGGGTTCCACCAATCTCAACAATTTGCACATCTGCTTGCGAACGGCGTGCCGACAACTCTATCCGCTGCCGAGTCTCATCAACTAAGTGTGGTATGGTCTCAACACATTTACCGTCATATCCCAATGAACGCTCTCGATCAATCACATGTTGGTACACCATACCGCTGGTTATATAGTCTTCACGGTAAAAACTACGACCAAGAAATCGTTCGTAGTTTCCTAAGTCTTGATCGGTTTCTAATCCTGTATCAAGCACAAAAACTTCCCCATGTTCAGTTGGATTCATAGTCCCCGCATCAACATTCAGATACGGATCAATCTTCATGAGGTTCGTCTTGTAACCATACTCAGAAAGTATGACTGCTGTTGAAGAAGCAGTAATCCCTTTTCCGATGCCAGACATAACCCCACCAACAACAAATATGTACCGTGTTTTTTCCTGACGCATTACCCCATGGTATCACAAGAGGGGGATACTACTGAGTAGGTTCTTTTGAGAGCTGAAAACGTAAAACGCTCGTATTGAAATTGTTGTGATGTGCAATGACTGCCCCACCTGTACCGCCCTCTGGTACAGCAGCAACGAGTATCTGTGCACCGATAACAACAGTTCTGGGTTCTCCTTCCTTGGTATACAGTGGCTGACCATCAATAAATGCAATCACCTTCTTACCATCAACGGTGGCAGGGATAAGGACTGATACGACACTGTCTTTTTTAGTGGCATCAACAGCATATGACACAAGCGATGCATCTTCTCCTGTCGGTATCGGTTTGACAACAAGAGCTTCATAGATATTACTATCACGACCTGCCCCACGTACCTGTTCCTCAAGTGTATAGAGAAGTGATGTTGGGTCACCATTAAAGAGATTCTGTAGTGGTTCACTCACGCCACGACCAAGAAAGTTGAGAGAAAAATCGTCCCTGTGAACGACAATGACACCAGAGTCCGTAGGAACAGCAGAAAGATTGGAGAGGCTCACCAATCGCTGTGATGATCCTGTCGCACCATCTGTCAATCGTGAAGGTAACATATTAAAAATGGAAACACCAACAACAACAATCACAACAACGAGAATAATCGCTATAAGAGACTTCACGAGTACACGCCCTATCATAGTACTTCTATAATACAACACAATGACACACACGATTATTGATATTCCACAATACTACCCTCGTCTTTTGTATACTGCCACCATATGAAACAGGCTACAGTGGGCGACGCCCTCATCACAGAGCACTTCCGTGGCATTACTCATGAAAAACGAAAAAGTCTTGCAACACTTGGATTACTCACGGTGCGTGACCTCTTGTACCATTTCCCTGCTCGTTTTGAACAACCAGGAACCCGCTTCTCTGGTTCTCTCCAGAAAGGTGAGACGGTAGTGGTTGAAGGAGAGGTGAGTGCCATACGAATGCGAAAGACACGAGGAACAAGACGTGTCATGGTAGCTGAAGCAAGTATTCAAGCAGGAGTTGGTAGGGTTGTGCCAGTTATGTGGTTTCATCAACCATACATTGCAAAACAATTCCAGAAAGGTGACATGGTACGGATACGTGGCAGTGTTGCAGGAAGCACGAAATACTACATCACAAACCCAACAATACAAAAAATCAATGCTCTCACGAACCCATTTGATGAAACAACACCCACCAACGAACCATTAGTGCCCATCTATCCAACAACAAAAGGAATATCATCTGCATGGCTCCAGGGTAAAGTCGAGGCACTCCTTCGCACTGACATTCCAAAGCACCTCGAAGATGTTGTTCCCAAACAGGTACAAACATCACTGCATCTACCAAATCTGCACGACGCCCTCCTCACCATTCACCAACCACGCAATACAGATGAGTATGAAGTTGCTCAGAAACGTTTCATTTTTGAAATTATGTTTGTCCTCCAGGTTACCCAACAGTACAGCCTGCAGAAAAGATCACAAGAAAAGGTACGAATGATACATATCCAAAAAGATCACGTACAATCATTTATGCAAGAACACTTCGCTTTTACCCCAACGCAAGCACAGTATCGTGTGGTGGATGAAATTCAGAAAGATTTGATGCGAGGGACACCGATGGCACGATTATTGGAAGGAGATGTGGGTTCAGGAAAAACCGCAGTAGCAGCCGCCATTCTCTACGCCATTGTCACCGCAAAAAAAGAGAAGAAAACGGTTGCAGAAAACATTGCTCAAATAGCGTATATGGCACCAACAGAACTTCTTGCACGCCAACAATTCGACACTATCACAGCACTCTTTGGACACCTCCCTATACACGTTGGTTTGATTACTGGTAAGCAGTGTATGAAATTTCCCTCAAAAGTAGATAAAGAAAAAGCAACAAAAATCTCTCGCCCCCAGTTAGAAAAGTGGATACAAAACGGAGAGATTGCAATTCTCGTTGGCACACACGCACTCATACAAAAAAGTGTTATTTTCAGACACCTCTCACTAGTCGTTATTGATGAGCAGCACCGATTTGGTGTTGCCCAACGACAACAGATTATTCAACAAAAAATAGAAACACCACACCTCCTATCAATGACAGCAACACCAATCCCTCGAACTCTTGCTCTTGCCCTCTACGGTGATCTCTCACTCTCAGTCCTTGACGAATTACCCGTGGGAAGAAAACCCGTAGAGACAAAACTGCTCAGTGATACAGAGAGTGCAGAGGTCTATGAACACATTCGCAGTGAAGTAACAAAGGGACATCAAGCATACATACTTTGTCCTCGCATTAACGAGTCTGAAGAATCACCACTCCGCTCAGTCAAAGAAGAGTATCTTCTGGTAAAAGAAACAGTATTTCCAGACCTCACCATTGCTATGCTACACGGCAAAATGAATGCCACAGAACGAATAGATGTTATGGAACGATTTACCAATGGAGAGATTGATGTTTTGGTGACCACCACCGTCATTGAAGTTGGTATTAACGTACCAAACGCAACAACGATGGTCGTGTTTCATGCGGAACGGTTTGGCCTCGCACAGCTCCACCAACTCCGTGGTCGTGTCATTCGCAGCCAGTTTCAACCGTACTGCTTTATACTCAGTAGTAACAAAAACCCAATGACACGAGACCGACTTACTTTCTTTGCAAAAACACACAATGGATTTGAACTCGCTGAACAAGACCTTCAGGTGCGTGGTATGGGAGAGTTGATAGGGTTGCGACAATCAGGCATCCCCGACATTGCTATGGAAGCACTCAAAAACAAAAAACTGGTAACGATAGCACAAGAACAGGCAAAAACCATCGTGACCAAAGACCCAACACTACACCACCACCCACACCTCCTCAAGCGTGCACAACAAGGGAGTCATGCCCGTGAGTAAATTGATATCATTGTGTGTGATATACTTGAGATATAGATGGATTAGGCACCGGGCCCAATTGGGTAATCCGGGCCTTTTTTTTACTCTGTAAGTATGGATCAATATAGTCCCTTTTAAGAATGTCTCTATAGTAAAACTGTATGTACTCACCAGGAAGAATAACGGTGCACAGCAAGGAAGTCATGCCCGTGAGTAATATTGCAAGTCCACCCGCCTGGACTTGAACCAGGAACCGCTCGTGTATAAGACGAGTGCTCTACCAATTGAGCTACAGGTGGTTTATCCCACCACGAAACCATCATACCCCCACACGCAACAAGGTGGTATACTCCCACCGCCATGGCACTTTCCGACAAACGCATCATAGACGAGATGGAGAAAGGCCACATTGTTATTACGCCATTTTCCAAAGAAAACCTCTCCACCTCAAGCTATGATGTTGCCTTGGGTGAGTACTACTTTGAAGAACAGCGTCCAGACACCACAAAGGTCTATAAGATCTACAACCCGTATAGTAAAAAGGCTGTCGATCGGGTATGGGGGGTAACACCACTCCAAGCAGAGAGAGCGGAAACAGTTTTAGGTGATACGTTCCCTTTTGACGGTATCACAAAAAATGATAAGGTCATACTCGTTCCTGCAGGTGCCACCATTCTGGCACACACCGAAGAATTCATTGGTGGTGTTGATCACATCACTACCATGATGAAAGCTCGTTCATCACTTGGCAGAAACTTTATTGAAGTATGTAAGTGCGCTGGCTGGGGTGATGTGGGGTACATCAACCGATGGACTATGGAAATTACTAACAACTCGAGATACTACGCTATCCCCCTTGTTGTTGGACGACGTATCGGACAGATTATCTTTTTCAACACTGGTGCCATTCGTGCCTCTGATTACGCAGGAAGTGGAAAGTATCAAACAACAACAGATTTGCAAGAACTTCAAAAGATGTGGCGACCAGATATGATGCTCCCAAAGATGTATAACGATCGAGAGGTGCAAAAGTAGCAGAGAAACTATGGAACAGGCAAACAAAAGAACTGACACAAACGTCCGTATTGAGAGTTCGTGGCGTGACGCACTTAAAGATTTTTTTACAACCGACGAGTGGCACCAATTAGCGGTTTCAGTACGACAGGAATACCTCTCGGATAAAGAGGTGTATCCACGCGCGACACAGGTGTTTCATGCGTTTAACTGCTGTCCTTTTACAAAAGTACGGGTGGTCATACTCGGTCAAGATCCATACCACGGAAAAGGACAAGCACATGGACTATCGTTTTCTGTACCACAAGGCACTCGCACACCACCATCACTACAAAATATTTTTAAAGAAATTCAGAACGATACTGGTGTGACAGTCGATACTCGATCTGGTGATTTAACTCCGTGGACAGAGCAAGGAGTCTTTTTATTAAACAGCATTCTGACCGTTGTCGCCAACACGCCCACAGCACACCGAGGGCTTGGCTGGGAAGGATTTACCGACACGGTAATACAGACACTCTCCGAGAAACGAGAACATCTCGTCTTTCTCCTCTGGGGTGCATACGCAAAGGGTAAGCAAGAACTCATAGACAACACCAAACATGCTGTCTTTACCGCAGCACACCCATCACCGTTTTCTGCACACCACGGTTTCTTTGGTTGCAAACACTTCAGTAAGGCAAATGAATACCTCGTCGCCAATGCGCAAAAACCGATTCAATGGTAGAGAAACTACTTCCCTAACTCGTTCTGTATCTCTATACCTTCTCCACGGAGAACCTCCTCATAGTCACCTCGTTCAAGTGTTTCAACTTCAAGTAGACGTACCACCAAAACATCAAGCACACTACGGTGTTTGGTAAGAATCTCTGTCGCACGAGCATGCGCATCTTTCACTATCTTCTCAATTTCTGTATCTATCTCTTGCTCTGTCGTCGGTGCATGTCCTTCACGTACAGAACCAAAGGCACCCGCCTGCTTTTGTCGAAGAACAATAGGACCAATCTTACTCGACATACCAAAACGAGTAACCATACTATGTGCAAGTTCTGAAACATTTTTTAAATCACTGGATGGACCAGTTGAAAGATCCTGGAAAACGATCTCTTCTGCAACGTAGCCACCAAGTGCCATGGTGATATTATCAATCAACTCTTTTCTTGTTTTCAAACGACGCTCAGTATCTGGTAGTGATAGCACATACCCACCTGCATGACCACGGGAAACAATAGTTATCTTTTGCACTGGATCGGCAAATGGAAGGAGGGATGCGAGAAGTGCGTGCCCTGCTTCGTGGTAAGCGATGACTCTTCGTTCATGGTCAGTGATGACACGACTAGGACGCTCTGGTCCAAAGAGTACTTTCTCAATAGAAGCGAGAAGGTCTCCTTGTCCAATCTTTGTACGGTTATCACGCACCGCAAGAATACCTGCCTCATTCACCACCGAAGCAAGGTCAGCTCCCGAGAGACCAGGAGTACGACGAGCAACAATTGTAAAATCCACATCCTCTTCAAGTTTCTTTCCGCGTGCATGTACCGCGATAATCTCCTTTCGCTCTTTGATGTCTGGCAAATCAATAGTTACCTTTCTATCAAAACGACCAGGACGAAGCAATGCCGTATCAAGAATGTCTGCACGATTTGTTGATGCCAAGACAATAACTTTATCTGTCTGTTCAAAGCCATCCATCTCTACTAGTATTTGGTTGAGTGCCTGCTCTCGTTCATCGTTACCACCGCCAAGTCCTGAGCCACGCGCACGCCCTACCGCATCTATCTCGTCAATAAAGACAATCGCTGGCGCTGTCTTTTTGGCGTTTGCAAATAAGTCACGCACTCGAGATGCACCAACACCAACAAACATTTCTACAAACTCTGATCCTGAAATAGAAAAGAATGGTACATTTGCTTCCCCCGCTACTGCTCGTGCAAGAAGTGTTTTACCGGTACCAGGAGCACCAGTGAGAAGAACTCCTTTGGGTACTTTTGAACCAATCGCAAAGAAACGCTCTGGCTGTTTTAAAAATTCGACAAACTCCTGTAATTCCTGTTTTGCCTCTTGTGCTCCAGCAACATCTTTAAAAGTTACTCTGTTTGCCTTATCATTTGGATTGATAAATCGTGCTCGTGACCTGCCGAACTGAAATACCTGCATACCAACACCTTTTGCCTGTCGAGTGATAAACCAAATGAACAGGAGGAGAATAAGAATGGGAAAGAGAAACGGTAACACATTTTTTACCCACACACCAAACCCTGTTTCTTTTTCAATACGATACTCAATTGCTCCTAGTTGTGCAGCAGTCACTCCGAGGTTCAAGAGAGTTTGATCAAATGCCTCAAAGGCATCTTTTCGTAACACCGCTTTCGTGTCATCAGTGTATACCACTGACACCTCTGGACCACTCACTATTAATGATGTAATGTTTCTGTTTTGTATTGCTGTGACAATTTCTGAAATTGATGGGTTTTTCACTTCTTCTTTTTCTTGAAGCAATCCATACCCGTACGAAGAAACAAGAAGTATTCCAACAACTACCAAAAGCACAGTGGTGAACTTGGGTGGTTTTTTGGTACCCCTTTTTCTTCCAAGGATACTCTTCATCTTTTTTTGTCTTTTGTCTTTTTTGCTAGCCTTTTTTCTTTCCATATACTATATATGTTCCACCCACTGTTTTACCCACACACCCTCCTTTATACCTTGCTAAGGTATTATATACAGTAATGGCGTATATAACCAACCGAGAGGTGAAAAAAAATATGAAAATCGTGGATACTCTGCGAGCGGGCATCTCCCTCATTGGGAGTGAGGTGAAGAGTGTTCGTGAGGGTTCTGGATCACTCCAAGGTGCTCGTGTCCTAATACGAGGCAATGAAGTGTTCCTTGTTGGAGCAACCATACCCCCTTATCAGGTAAAAAATACACCAGATGACTATGATCCTACTCGTACTAGACGACTCCTCATTGGCAAACATGAGCGAGAACAACTTGCGCGAAAGGTTGATGCAAAAAACTTGACACTTGTACCCATCTCTATTTACAATGTTGGTAGAAACCTCAAGGTTGATATTGCACTTGCGCGGAAAAAATTGAGTGGTGACAAACGTGAGGTTATACAGAAAAGAGATGCGAAACGGACAATACGGAAAGCATTTGGAAGAAAGTAATTTCTATTCCTCTCTAGGGAGTCATCTCACCCCACCCGAGGTGGCTCCCTACGGGGGTGTCAGGATTTGACAGTTACCCAAGGTAGATAGTGTAGCGTGGTAGAGCGAGATCTCTTTAAACATCGAATACATGCAAAAGAAAAATTTGCACGGGCTGGTCTCGTACCAGTACCTGCATTTGCGTAAGTAAAATTCACGTGAGTGCCGTCTGCTAAGCAATACTCAGTACGCATAGCAAGGCGTCAGAATTCTGAGTACATGGATGTGTGAACCGCTTCGGTACACATCGACATACAGAAGCAAACCACGGGTGTGCTTACCCTATATAAGCACTACGTCACGAAGAAGCGCTATGTACCAGTAACATGGACGGGAGTTCAATTCTCCCCACCTCCACCATTTAGAATTTATTAAATGATTTCCTTAAAGGGTTTGTGATTGCTTGCTTCAATGTCTCTAAAGTTCGACATTTTGAAATAAGGTAAAACCAATTCCCACAAACCCTATGGACATTGTTCTAAAAAAGTTCGAGATACGATTTGCTTTTCTGTTTGTGTTATAGGTCCGATGATTCTCACATTCCTAATCTCACTTTTTTATAATCCACCTTCAAAAATAAGTACTAGCATTATAATTTAGACATATATTTTTTTGGTTTGTATGAACCATCTGCCTTTCTTTGTTTGAAAGTTTTTTTACAATTAGATATTGAGTTAAAAGAATTATTAACATTTTATAATATTGAACCAAGTGATGTATAATTAAGATATATGAAAAAGCATATTTTGGATGAAAGTAAGGTTCAAAAATGCTCTTTTTTGCATTGGTTCAGAACAATTCTCAAAAATATCCCTTGCCCTTCGTACTACAGATAGTACTGTAGACACTGTTGTTTGGTATTCATAATCAGCTTCTCTGTGTTCCGAAAGCTCAACTTCCAAGAGCTGTAATTTATCAGCATACTCTTGATGCTTTTTGTCATAGATGTCCTTAGTAATTCGTCTGTTGATACTCTTGCAACCTTTATTGCTTTCATAGGTCGTTACACTAATCTAATCAGCTTCTCAAGAAAGTTTTTACTCTCGCTTATATCTATCTCGTTATTAGCAGATAAGATTAGATTATGGATTATTTCACCATTAAATTGAGTAACCCCTCTTGAGTTTCTACCTGCCCAGTGCTTTAGGAGAATGGTTGAGTTCAACAAATCTATTTGGAAAACAGAGATGAGAGTTTGAGCAACAATCTTATTTGGCTCAAGTCCAATAAAATAGAACATAAATACACTCTTATCTGTCGCCAAAAACTTTAACATTTTATCTATGTTGTATGCTTTTGGGTTTGACTTCAATATCATAATCTTGGTTTTAACATCAGTTTCAGTATGATATTTCTCAAATATCCTAGTATAGTCTCCTAGTGAGTTTTTTGTTCCAAAACTAGAAATCTTTTTATTGCTGTTATAAAGCTCTTGAACCAGTTTGTCTCGTAGATCATCATCTTCTCCTGCTATAAGATACTCAATAACTCTGCCTCTTATATTTACGTTTTCTATAAATCCTGCTATAAGTATTTCGTTTTTATATTGTTCAACCTTCGCATCAAGGTCTGACTTCAATTCTACAAAATCAGCTGAGTTCACAAAATTGATTGCCCTTTGTGGAGCTTGTTTAACCACTTCTTCTGCTTCAAGTGATAATTCGTACTTACTGCCTGATGGACTAATGCCAGTAGTGGCTTCTACGAGGCGTATAAGGTTACCATCAAATCCAAGCTCTTCGTGAATTGCAAAAAGATCATCAAAGTGCTCAGGTGAATTATCTATCTCATTAAATTTTTTTGAAATATCTGAGCCATTAAAACTACCCCTTATATTATCTTCTCTGAGCCGTTGTGAACTATGGCTAATTTTTTGCAGAAAGGTTGTATTAGCTAGGTATATAAAGTTCTTTTCAGGTGTTACTAAGCAGACTAAAAATGGCAACTCATCATACTTCTGAAGATTTGAGAGAGAAAGAACCGTATTTGAGAAACTGGAAGAATGGGAAGAACTAAAGCGTATAGCAAAATGTTCAGAATAATAAACCGACCTATCTTTAGTTAGATTGAACTGATTTTGAACCCCATCAATCAAGACCGACTTATTTCCGATACCGTCCTTTGACTTGATGTAGTTAATCAATTCAAATGCTTGTTGGTTTATCATATTAGTTTTAGTTTATCGGTTGACTGTCTCGCATCTTCCGTTTGATCAACTCCTGAATTACGCTCCCAGAATACACCGTTTGCGTATCCTTGAATTGTATTATCCTCTTCGGCAAATCCAATTCTCTTTTCGGCAAGACAACAGTATTCTTCATTCATTTCAATACCAATATATTTTCTATTGAGTTTTTTCGCTACAACGGAAGTTGTTCCAGAGCCAAGGAAAGGGTCTAAAACGACATCACCTTCATTTGTAGAAGCCAGTATCACTTTCGCCACCAATTTCTCAGGTTTCTGTGTGGGGTGGTCAGTATTC
Organism: Minisyncoccota bacterium; assembly: GCA_965216295.1. Lineage (GTDB taxonomy): Bacteria > Patescibacteriota > Minisyncoccia > Phycocordibacterales > JABAAK01. Next base: position 66,546 of record OZ244141.1, read on the forward strand.
TCTGGCATTGACCAGAAAGGGATTGTTATATCGGTCCACAAATTTGAGGGATGAGTTAATCTGAACTTACCATCATCATCTTCAGACCAATCTTTAGCTACTCCATTTTCTCTATAAGGAGCAATTACCTTCTTCTTTAACTTTACGGCATCAACCTTAAATTTGTAATTATCTGACACTGTTGCAAACCAAATATCCTCTGAACAGTTTTTCCAGTTTGATAATGCACCTCTGCCTTTCTCTCTTTCCCAAGACACTCTATTCCTAATTTTCAAATGCTTATCTAGTATATTAAATATCATTTGAGATGTTTTCCAATCGCAACAAACGTAAACTGAGGAGGTTGTTTTAAGGGTATGTTTAATAGAAAGTAACCACTCTTCAAATAGTTTTTCATATTCTTCAGCCTTTTTTATGCGAAATTTATTATTACCAAAATCTTTATTAAGATTGTAAGGAGGGTCAATAAATAAAAGATCTACAGAAGCATCTGGTAGATGTGGTGCAACCTCAGACAATTGAGCGTGGATTGTTTTGTTGAAAATATCACCCTTCAACATTTTATTTGTAAGCAACCGCTTCCTTAAGACTTTCATTTCCTCTTCGGTCATAGAAGTAGTCCTATTATTTTTTGCTCTTTTTTTCATAAATTTAATTTGTTTTAGTGTTGCTTAAAAAGTTATCGAACTCACTCTTTTCAATCCGAAATTCCTTTCCAATCTTATACGCTTTCAGACGACCTGCCTTGATGTAGCGGTAAATCGTCATTATGTTTACATCTAGCTTTTCAGCTAAATCTTCTGCTTTGTAAAATCCTTTTTCTTTTTCCATAGTTTTATCTAGTTATTATACTTTACAATAGTTTACACAGCAATTCAGCTCATTGTGGAGAAAAGAAGTTTCCCCAAGTACTCTTTCTTTTCTGTGACGGTCCACTTCGGATTGTCTCTGGTAGCTACTTGGTATTCTTTGGCAACCCTTTCCCAAATCTTTAGCTCATCTTCAGGATACAAATCACGCTGAAAGTTACTAACCGTTTCTTCAAGAGAAGTCTTTTCAACCTCTTCAATTTTTTCTTTGTATTTCTGAACCCTGAAAAAGTTGAAGAAACTGCAAAATCTCTGGGTTTTGACATCTAAAATACTTATAAGTTCTGAAGTGCGACATTTTGAAACATATCTAAAATCCCACTAAACTGCAATTCACTCTTTATCTTCTTCCAATTTGCAGTTCTGAACTTGTCCAGCACTGGGAGCTCCTTCCCTACAATATCAACTAATACGAGAGGAGGAGTTAAAAAAAATATTATAAAAAACTAAATGATTGTTTAGAAGCATACAAAGCTTTCATTGAATCTGAAAAAATTACACTCTTTGGATATTGTTATCTCAATATCCCTATTTTTATATTAATAATACTCTTTGCTTTCTGTTTGTGTTGTGGATCCGATGATTTCTACCATTTCATACCGCCTAATTTATATTCATGAACCTTTTGATCAGTATTTCTACCAATAAATTATCTTTATGCAAAATCTTTATAATCATATCGTTTAACATCTAATTTATCATTTACAGAAAAAATATATACATTATTTCGTGATGCAAATAATTTTGGTATTCTTTTTAATGCAATTTTAGCAGTTTCTTTTGGCAGAGCCAAGCCATAATAAGCACCTCCTTTAATGCTCTTTTCTGAGGTTGTGTCATCCTTTTTAATTGTAGATGTATTCATTCTCGTACAAAGTTGCCCTAATGCTGATAAAAAATTCTCTTTACACGGTTTACCTGTTTTTTTAAGAATATTTCTTCCTTTTGCTTCTATATAAAAATATCTACTACATCTTCTGTTTATTAATGTTATATCTACACCGCCATCAGTTTTACGTTTAGGACTTGCTGTTTTCCATTTATTTTGCAAAAAATGTACAACTGCCTTTTCAACGTCTTCTTCTTTTAATTCTATCCATTTTTTCATATATTTTACTTTAAATTAAATGTTTTTATCTACATCTAACTCTTTTTCTTTCTCACTCATACTTCAATCTCATTAAATCTTACCGACCATACACTCAACTGGTGTTTCCTCCACAACTATTCCGAGCATGACAAAGGAAGTAACCATAACAAAAATACCACCCGTGCCCTTCACACATAGTTATACATTTTTCACAAAAAATACCAATTAATTATTTCTCAGGAGTATTATTTGTTTTTTCATCAGGTGATGTCGTCTCTTTTTGTTCTTCGCCTTTCTCACTTACCTCTTTTTGTTGTACAGACCCTGTGGTAGCTGCTTCTTGCACCTCTCCCTCATCTTTTTCAAAAACTGGATCGCTGTCTGCCATACAACTTTTATTATACACTCATATTAACACGACTGTATAATAAACAGGCGATAAAAATAAATAGTAAGAAAATGGTGAGGAAAACTGAACATAATCTGATTTTTTCATATAAGTCTATTTTTAAATGTGATAAAAACAACGTTGTCATATTTTTTGTCAACTCTTCATATTCTAAATTACCTAAATCTTCCGACGAATATTCTTTATCTTCAGAACGACATTTTTTAATGATATCTTTTATTTTTCTTCTTTTGTGTATAAAATATGTTGGAACAAGCAAACACATTAACAAAGAAATAAACGAAAGAAGAATAATTACAATCATTAATATTAATACAGGTCCTGTTATGAGTTTAATTGGTATAAAAAGTAAAGAAAAAAAATCAATAACTAGTGCTAATGTTATCAAAATTGTTTGATTATCTACAACTCGTTCATTTTCTATAATAGAGGCATTTGCTACTTTACAAATACCTACATATCTTTCTTGTGCTGCTTTATTTTTTAATACCATATTATAGTATGTATACATCAATAATCATTGTATGTCCATAATACACAATAAAGAGAATTTCGACATAAAAATGTGACATTCGTGACATTCTCCTCAAAAACCCCCAATTCCCCAGCAAAACAGTTAGAGCAACGAAGTGCTCCACCATTTAGAATTTGCAAAATTATTTCCTTAAAGGGTTTGTGTTTGCTTGTTTAAATGTCTCTAAAGTTCGACATTTTGAAATAAGGTAAAACCAATCCTCACAAACCCTATGGACATTGCTTCAAAAAAGTTCGAGATACGATTAGCTTTCTGTTTGTGTTGTGGATCCGATGATTTCTATCCTTTTATATCGCCTGATTTATATCCATGAACCTTACTACCATGTTTGTCTTTTTAGAAATTCTGATTTAACAAACTCGTCTCTTGCCCTTCTTTTATTTTTGTTTTTTTCATAGATCTTGCTCTTTATTATGAGTCTGCGTTCAATTTCAGTAATAATAAAAAATAAATTAGTGTCTTCTAAGTAATATGCTTTATAGTTACCGAAAGGATTTCGCCAATCATAAAATTCAACTGTCTTCTCTTCACAACACCACTCAATAATTGTTAGATACAACTCATCACCACAAAAAGATGTATGCTTTATTAATTTATAATATAAATATAAATGGAATACAACTATTTCGAACAAAATCCAAATGATTAAAACGAACTCGACAAGGCGAAACAATTTGTCTGAAGTTTTGGGAGATTCGCCCCTGCCTCGATTGATTTCCCGATCACAGGAGGAGTCTGGTGAGGAATGTGAGCGGGATTTCGGACAGATTCTAATTTTTTTCAGAAATTCTTCTATTCATATCTGCTAACTATAGTATGTAGAACTAAAATTAGCAAGAGCCTATACTATAGTTAGCATATAATTTATTAAATTTATGAATAAAACAACATTAGAAAAATTTGGTGAGAAAGTAAGAAATGAACGTCATAAGTTAGGACTTTCGCAAGAGGAGCTTGCAGCAAAAGCAGGAGTTCATCGTACTTATATTGGAATGATAGAGAGGGCGGAGAAAAATATTACTCTTAGCAATATTGAAAAAATTGCTAAGGCTCTTGGCGCAAAACCGTCAGAATTAATTTAATTTCTTATGATTAGCAAATCTCTTAAGGCAAAATTTGAAAGAATAATTGAGTTTAATGGTATTGATTGGAAAATTATCGAATATATTGTGCAAAAAAACACAAATATTTTACGACCGATAAAGGGCGTTCTTTTTGAGGAATATTTTAAAAAAATACTTAGAAAAAAATTCTCGAATATTGATATAAAAGATGGGGAGGGTGATAGTGATATTGATCTTTATGTAAATGGTCACAAATTGCAATTAAAAACATCAGCTAAAGGTCCAACGGTAGAAAATAGATTTGTCGGTGTTGCCTTACATAAAACACATGGATTAGAAAAACGTCCCCATAATTTATATAAAATTTCTGCAAAAACTTTTGATTTTTTAGTATTACAACATCCAACTTCTGGTATTTTTATTATTCCGTATGAAGAAATAGAGGAACATAATTCATGGCCAGGATATTTAATTGACCCCGCAAAAATTCCATGGAATAGCGCAAGACTAAATAATTGGAAGTTAATTGGTTTAAATGAAATAGATGGTATTTCAATTGATGATAGAATGCCGCCCCAAAAAAGTGAATTACCATTTTTAAGTAAGGAAACATTCTTAGAAGATTTTGAAATAATTGAGACGCTATGTAAACCTGAACATTTCAGAGCTACTGTAATGGGATTAAAGGGGAATATTAAAGAATATTGGTTTGAGATGTACTTAAAAAAATTTGGGTACAAAATAACTTCACCAATTGGTCCATATTCCAAATATGATTTAACCTTGGAAGATAAATTTGGTGTAAAAAAAAGAATTCAAACAAAAGGCACTTCAAAAAATATGTGTGATCTTGAAAAGAATATAATTGGGGTTGAAATTATGGGTACACATGGAAGATTTCCCAATCGAGGATACAAGAAAGATGTAATTGATTATGTTGCCGTTATAATTTCAAGCCATCAATTATCTAAAGCGAATCTAAAATCAGGACTTCATTTTATTATTATACCTGTTGAAGATTTGCCTCTCCATTATAAAATAGGCAAAGGCGAAGAATTTAATGAGCCTTTATGGGATAAGGAAGAATATTCAAATGTTATTTATCCTAATATTAAATTAAAACTAAAAGATAGTAATTCAAAAAACATTGAGTTTGTACCAAACTTATCTTCTTACGGAAAATCTGGTAGATATGATGTTATTCCTGTTAATTCTATATTTAGAAAAGCAGGACCGTATATATTAGATTTCATTCCTGATCAATTTCGTAATTCGAAATGATTAACTCTCTCCCCATTTTTCTGGTAGTTACATTTGAATTTGCAGTGTGATACATCCAATCTACTTCATAGATATTTGCCCACGAGTATAATTCTTTAATCTCTTCGCAATTATCATATGTTAAGCAAAAATAATGCTTTGTCTTTTTTAATGATTCCAATAATTGAAGGTGGTCATTTTTTGTAAAAGAGTGAAAATAAGCTCTTTTTTGATCTGCTTTAAAATATGGAGGGTCAGTAAAAAGCCATACTTTTTTATCTGATGGCTCATTAATTACTTCTAAAAATGATTTGCTTGTTACTTTTACACCCTCTAATTTTTGCCCAGCTTGTATAAGTCGATCTGCCCATTTATGGGGCTGTACACTTTTTGTGGGATGAAAACCCCAGTTTGGAAGATTCATAATGCCACCATACGCAGTTCTATTAATAACAAAATATCTAAAAGCTTTATCAATATTTGTTTTAGGCCTCCATATTTTTAATTTGTTGAACAGCTCTTTTGTTGGCTTAATTTTTTTGATTTTTTCAATAAGTTTTTTTCTTTGTTTTTTATCTAAAACGGCAGAAAAAGAGTTTATTAAATCTTGATCAATATCGTTTAGCCAAGATTTCTCCACTTTAGGCATTTTGAAAAAAATTGCACCACTTCCGAGAAAAGGTTCCCTATATTCTTCAAATTTAATACTATTCCAGAAAGGCTCGATATATTTTGCAGCGTTATATTTACTGCCAGGATATCGTAAAAACGGACGAACTTTGTCAGTTTTTCCATGCTTAACTGAAACAACATTAAGTTTTTTAATCTTAGAGTTATTTGAGTTATCCTTCTCGTCTTTAATTAATTTTAATTGCATGTTTTAAAAGTTTTTCGTCTAAATTAAGAGATTTATAATTGGTGATAATAATTTCTGAACCAATTTTTCTTTTATCCCCATTATTTTTTGAATTATCTAATCTATAGTAAAATTCCAAACTAAAAATATTTGCCCAAGAATATGATTTTCTTATCTCAGGACAATCATCGTAAGTGAGAAAAAATTTATGTTTGGTTTTTTTACAGACATCTGCCAATCTTTCATGATCTTCTTTTTTAAATGAAAATGCATAATGGCTTTTTTGTTTAGCGTGATAATAAGGAGGATCTAAAAAAATCAAAACATTTTTGCCAATGGCTTTTTCTAAAATAACATTAGAAAAATCTAAATTAGTTAATTTTGTACCAGCTAATTTTTCACCACAAGGAATAATTCTTTCTTTCCATCTTTGAGGAGGTAAACTTCTTTTTGGTCTGTATCCCCAGGATGGATTTTTCATTTTTCCGCTAAAAGATGTTCTGTTTAGGTAATAATATTTATAAACAAATTCTAATCCTGATTTTGGTTCTAAGTTCTTAATTCTTGTATAGTTTTCTTTTGTAGCTTCTTTTTCGTCTTCAAATAATTCCAACAGTTTTTTTCTGTTTTTTGAGATTTTAATAAATTCTAATGTTCTTATCAGTCCGTCATCAATATCATTTAACCAGTTAAACTTGGCTTTTGGCTTTGCCCAAAAAACAGCACCTCCTCCTAAAAAAGGTTCCCTGTATTCATCGTGTTCAAAATTTTCCCAAAATTGACTGAGTTTTTTTAATGCGTAATATTTACCACCCGCCCATCGAAAGGGTAATAAAGCTTTATTTTTAATTTCTTTTTTCATAAATATTCCAAATTTAGTATGCTAACTTTAGTATACACGATATAAAAAATTAACGCAATAGTAAAAAAGTTAAAAAATGGTATCTTTTGATTATAGAAGAATTTCCGAAAAAAATGAAATCTGTCCGAAATCCCACCCGCATTCCTCATCAGACCCTTCCTGCAGGCGGGAAATCAGTCGAGGCGGGGCGAAAATCTCAAAAACACCCAATTTTCTAACAAAACAGTTAGAGCAACGAAGTGCTCCACCACTTAGAATTTGCGAAATTATTTCCTTAAAGGGTTTGTGGTTGCTTGCTTAAATGTCTCTAAAGTTCGACATTTTGAAATGAGGTAAAACCAATCCTTACAAACCCTATGGACACTGCTCCAAAAAAGTTCGAGATACGCTTGGCTTTCTGTTAGTCACGCTTGTTTGGTGGCGTTCACCTTATTCACACCTACTACACAACAAAGCTTTTAAATTATAAAAAATTTTGTAATTTTTGCGTTTAAGCAAAAATTGCGCACGATTCCTTTTTGTATTACCTAACGTGAAACAACAATAACTATCTTTTTTTAAAACTTTATAAAATCTCTTAACACAACATTCCATCTTTGAGAAATATTCATTTATTCCATCTTTCTTTCCTCTTTTTGAATGCGCACTAATTTCAACATCTCTATTTTCATTTATATTCCATCCCGAAAATCTTCAACACACCTATACCACTCTTTTGTTTTTGTCCAACCACACTGACCAGTAACCTGCCTTTCACACATCGCATTCGCCTGTGTACTACAATAATCACTAAGTCTAAGTTCAAGTGTGCAAATACGCATGCCATCACCATGAAAAATACTATCAGTCTTCTCAACACACAAACCACCACAAGCCACAATACATTCATTATCATAGTCTCCTGTTGGTTTATCCTTACCACCAGGATCAGGGAAGGTAAAACCGTCCAGTCTTTTCCCTCGTAACTTATATGCTTTTCGGATTCTCTCTAAGTCACCATTTTCCGTAAGAAATTCTATAAAACCCGTCGACTTAAAATATTTTTCATTAACTCCCCCGATATCAATATTGGACTTATCTGTAGATCGTAGGATAACAATGGCAACGTCTCCTTCATCTACGTCTCTTTCATCTACAGTCACAAAAATTCCTCCCACTGCCGTAGCCCCTTCATCTGCCAACCTTTGCTTTCCGTTCTTTTGATACTTTTCAGAAATGGAGTCTAACAGTCCGTCTTTAAAGACATAGTCTAACGAACCGTCTTCAAAATAGTTTGTGTACTCCTGCAGAGCATACATAACATTAGCGTCACTAAATACTGCCTCCTGAGAGACAATAAATCTTTTTCGATCTTCTTCACCCCCTACAGCAAACCTCTTAATCGTAACCATCTCCCCTTCTTTGTCTGTTCTATATACTTCAAATCTGCTTTGAGTCTCACCTGCACGCAGTCCTTTTGATGAAGGAAAAAGGTCTTCTGCCGTTCCTTTTTTTATTAGTCCAACATTAACTTCAGTTGGTAATGATTGTAGTGATTCCTTTTTGTAATATTCAACGCCCTCTCTAACATCTGCTGATGAGTAATGGTTATCATCACCACTCACGACATACGCAACTACCAAAGTGGCCACTATCAATACTGCTATTAAAATAATTAAAACCTTCTTCATATACACACATTTAACCATACAATTTTCTTTTATGATTTATATCGATGCTTTGGTGTTATATACACAGGATTGATGTGTGATGATCTTTCTTCCCTTATGACGCAATTAATTCCCTAGCAAAACAGTTAGAGCAACGAAGTGCTCCACCAAAAAATTAATACAACATCTTGTTTGGATTGTTTTTCCAAGCATTAAAAGGTTTGATATTTTCGTCCAAAGAAAGTTGTGTCATTGATATATCTTTCGTTTCACTTAAAGATAAGCACACTTGTTTGTGAATATGGAGATCATCAAATCCAGCTTTAGCTGCGTCATCTCTCGACGCTCCGTAGACAACACCATCTAATCGACTCCAGTAGATAGCAGCGAGACACATCGGGCACGGCTCTGCATTACTATAGATGATTGCTCCTGTGAGAGTGAATGTGGCAGTGTTATTTGTTGCATCTCGTATTGCCTGTATTTCTGCGTGTGCCGTAGGATCATTGTTTGCCGTTACTCTATTGACTCCCCTTCCTATAATATTTCCGTCTTTCACTATAATCGCACCAAACGGACCACCTCCAGCGAAAACATTCTCCTCGGCAATTCGTATCGCTTCTTGTAGAAATTCTGTATCGTTATTCATAAGATTGTGGCAGCTTCTTTTTATATTTCATGAAGTATATACAAAGTATACCCTTACTCATTAGTACCGACCGTTCTATAACTGGGATGGTGGTAGAATGTATGTATGAACAAAAGAAAGCTTGGTATCATTATTGGCGGCATCTTTGGTGTTGGGCTTGTGCTTCTCTTTGGTCCTATCTTCGGAGGACTGGGGACACCCTTTTTAGACACGCTCTATCAAGTATTAATTTTTCCTATGGTTCTCTTGGGCTTTGTTGTAGGAGGGTTAGGGAATATTCCAGGCGGTATAGTACTAGGATTTATCTTAACTATAGGTATGTATAGTTTTATAGGGTTTCATGTTGGTAACTATTTTGAAAAAAGAGGAATGGGTTCATAGGTATCATCAACCCACCTCGTATTTTGGTTGTTATTTGATTGAGTGTTATCATAACGACATCTCCTCGTAGCTCAGTTGGATAGAGCGACGGCCTTCTAAGCCGTAGGTCGCAGGTTCGAATCCTGCCGAGGAGGCCAGCATTTCATACACGAACATTCAACTCTGTTATAAAATATCTCTAATGTAACTCATCGGCACGCCCGTCAAGCATCTTCTCAAAAATGCATCCTCCAGCGCATACTCCTCAAGACACACTTCTTTGACACACATATACCACTCCTCTTTTTTTGTCCAACCACACGAACCATTGGTCTGCTTTTCACACACACCCACTCGTTTCATACAAATATCGTCAGGTATCATGAGATCAAATCTACAATAAGGTTTAGAAGAACTCTCAGATCTCTTGACACACTCCCTACAATCCCTAACACAAACATCACCGTCTCCATCATTATCATTATCACCACCATAGTTCTCCTTACCAACACTACCATAAACAAAAATAGAAGCGAAGGATATTACTACCACCATTGAAATAATAAAAACCTTTTTCATATATACCACACATCAAATTTTATCACAGTATTCCATTCCGAAAATCTTCAGCACACCTATACCACTCTTTTGTTTTTGTCCAACCACACTGACCAGTAACCTGCCTTTCACACACTGCATTCAATTGTTTGTTGCAAATATCATCAGGGAACCTAAGTATATCTGGACAATCAAACCTCCTGCTATCATCACTAGAAACACTCTTAATCTCCCCAACACACTCACCACAAACATTAGTACATCTATCATAATAGTGTCCTGTTGGTTTATCCTTACCACCAGGATCAGGGAAGGTAAAACCGTCCAGTCTTTTCCCTCGTAACTTATATGCTTTTCGGATTCTCTCTAAGTCACCATTTTCCGTAAGAAATTCTATAATTGGCACACCATATCCTCCAATATCAATACTAGACTCATCTGTAGATCGTAGGATAACAATGGCAACGCCTCTTCTATTTATATTCACAAAAATTCCTCCCACTGCCGTAGCCCCTTCATCTGCCAACCTTTGCTTTCCGTTCTTTTGATACTTTTCAGAAATGGAGTCTAACAGTCCGTCTTTAAAGACATAGTCTAACGAACCGTCTTCAAAATAGTTTGTGTACTCCTGCAGAGCATACATAACATTAGCGTCACTAAATACTGCCTCCTGAGAGACAATAAATCCTTTTCGACCTTCTTCACCCCCTACAGCAAACCTCTCAATCGTAACCAGCTCCCCCTCTTTGTCTGTTCTATATACTTCAAATCTATTTCGAGTCTCACCTGCACGCAACCCTTTTGATGAAGGAAAAGGGTCTTCTATCATTCTTTCTTTTGGTCCAATTAACGTTCTAGTAGATGTAGGTGATGATGGATTATAGGAACCTCCCATTGAAGATCCGTTAAGTGGTGGTGGACCATAGGAGCCTTCTTTAAATGGCAGATCGACACTTTCTATTGATGGTAATGTTATCTCGGGAGGGTTTCTAAACGTGTCCCGGATAGTAAAACCATCTAGTATTTTTCCTTGTGATCTATACGCCTCCCGAGCCCTTTCCAAGTCATCGTTTGTCATAAGAAATTCTATAAAATCAACCATTTCCTCTACTATACTATCTGATTGTTGTGTATGATTTAGCAAAGCATCAACCAAACCATCAATACTAGACTCATCCGTAGATCGTAGGATAACAATGGCGACATCCCCTCTATCTATAACTACAAAAACCTTTCCTGTTGCCACGACTCCTTCATCTACCAACTCGTACCCTTTATCCTTTTGATATACTTCAGAAACAGAATCTAACAATTCATCTTCAAAGATGTAATCTGTTGAACCATCTTTAAAATAATTTGTGTACTCTTGTAGAGCATACATAATATTAGTATCATTAAAATCTACTGCTTGAAAAACCACAAACCTCTCTTGGTCTTCATTTTTTAGAGTAAACTCCACAACAGCAATCTCCTCTTTCTTTCCATCTATTTCGTAATATTCAACTGTCTCTCTAAACTCATCTGATGATGAATAGGAGTTATCATTCACATTCCTACTCTTTCCGCTATATTCTCTACTTTTTTCTATGTATTGTTTCTGCTTGACTGCTAGATGTCCTGCCAAACTTGCCTGTCCAAAAGAATACCCTTGTGTACTATCTGCCGGACGACCTTTAGAGTGGGGTTTTGCTTTTTTCGTTACATCAGGCGTGTAAAAATCATCATCATGATCACCACTCATAACATGCACAACCGCAAAAATGATTACTATCAATACTGCTATTAAAATAATTAAAATCTTTTTCATATACATACATTTAACCACAAATTTTCTTTTATGATTTAGTGTTTATATTACACAGGATTGTGTATAACGCGAGACAATACAACTTCACAACCCCATAATAGCCATCACATCCTTAACCCCTCTTACTACTAATATAGGGCTCGTATTCTTCTCTACTAACGAACGCAACCTCTAAATTTATCGGTTCCTTTAGTTCTTTGACAAATTCTTTCATCACAACGGTGCCAAGATTTTACCACTTTATTTGAAATATTATATTCAGAGTCAGTTGAACTAGCAACATCTCTACAAGAAGCTATGTCTTTTTGTTTTATGTGTTTTGACCTAAGATTTTTGGAAGAAGTACAAAGACTGTCATCCCATCGTCCATTACTACAATATATTGACTTACATTTCCAATTTTTATCTCTTTTGTGATCATGAGGAATTAATACTCCCACTTGCGTTCTGTTAGCACAGTTACTTACACGTACCTGATCAGAGGGACGCTTTGCTATGAAAGTACACCATTCTTGAGCAGTTTTTGTTGGAATGAAAAGATCTTGTTTGAGATTTCTTTTTCCCTGAATGCCACGACATATGCCGTGCTCATCTATTTCAATCTTCTGACCAGAGATTGATAATTTGTAGCTAGGTTTAGTTGGACTTCTGTTTGTGTTTCGTGTCGGCACACCACTTTCACTACACCCACCTCGATTGTACGGGGCAGCTATAGTTTCCCTCCATTCGTGTCCATGAGCGTATGAACCAAGGGCAAGCAGCGTTATTAGAAACATTACTCCAACAACACTGATATTTTTACAACGTACTGTCATATTTCTTTTCATATTTAATAAACCCAATCAGAGAGCCAGGTTGCCAATTGCCAATAATCTGGCAATTCTTTTGTGTATACCTCCGCACCAGTTTCTACATCGTATATTCGCACAACAACAGGTGATGTTTGCGATCCTTCTTCATCGTAAATAGAAGTATCAGTTAATTGAACCGCAACAAACCGGTTATCGGGTGAAAACGTAGACCAGAACCCAGCAATTGGATGTCTTGCCTTCAGAGTTGCAGTAAACGAACCTGGATTCCAGTCAGAAACGGTAAAGATGTAGAAATTAGTGTTGTAGTAATCGCTGAGTGCTATATACCTCCCGTTGGGAGATATAGAAATCTTTTGTAACTTTGATCCGGCTAATTGAACAAAATTTGAACCATCACCACCTATTGCTATAGTGATAAGGTTATTCTGTTCACCTGTTTCTATATTATACGTTGCAAGTCCACCTTCACCGACATAAACAACCGCTCTATCATTAAATGGGTGTGGCACAGGGTTTGCTCCCTTTATTTCATTCCACACAAGACTCTCACCCTCAAGCGTTACGATACTTGAATCAACTAACGGTTCAGCGGAATCGTCTTCCACTATTCTTGTTGCTGAAAAAACAATCCTGCCATCACCAAGAGAAATCGGCACCGAAGTACTCAATGTTGCAATAGAGTCCGGTGAAAGAAATGTTAAATCAGTACCGTCTTGATTAACTAATGCAAGGCGAGTAAAGTTTGCCACCGCGTCAGGTTGATTTTCATCAGTAACAAGTGTGGAATAAAGCAGAGGAAGCTTGTTCGTTGTAGGAGAAACAACTCCAGCAATGGCAGCAAAATCATCACCTGTTTCTATCGTTATCGCATACACTTCACCAGTAACCACATCAAGTGTAAGTGGCTTCACTGACTCATCACCACCCTGTTTCGCACTACTCAAGATAATCTTTCCTTTGAGTAAACTGCGAAGTTCTGCATTTTGAACAAATGGTGTTGGTGACAATTCATCAGCAACTACCAGTACACGCCCAAGTGATTGAACACTGTCATCTGTGGGAGTGATGGTGGTATCATCGGGGTTAAGAGAATAAACGCCAGTTCGTGTTACGTCTCTAAATAAACCGGAATACTCAAGAACAACAAACACGAACAGTAAAACGACGACAATGCCAACAAAAAATCCAATTAGTTTATTTTTCATATACAACCTACACCCCCTGATTGATCCTCGTTATCAACAACTATCCACCAATGAGTGCGCGAAGAGCCTGTAGCTCTGCATCCTGCTTATCTACCTGCGTTTGTAACTCTTTGATGCTTTCAATTAACAAACCAGTGAGTGCGGGATAATCAACCTGCTTCATGCCATCATTATCTGTCTGCACCAACTCAGGAAATACCCGCTCAACCTCTTGTGCCACAACACCAATTGACTTCTCACCGCTTTCTTTGTAAGTAAAGGAATAACCATTGATATTCTGTAACTTTTCACTTGGGTTACCTATCTTTTGTATATTCTCTTTTGCATTTCTATCAGATGTATAATAGAAACCAGTCCCAGAAAACTTCCCCCCCTTTACTGATTGAAGCGCCCCCGCATATTTAGAAATTATTGTGTCGTTCTCCCACTTCCAGAGCAACTCTTCACATTTAAAAAAATTCCCTTCAGCATACCCAACGGTATAACCTTTCGCACAAGTTCCTCCAGGCCTAGGCTGACCTGGCGACTCAGTCGGCGCAGGATCAAAAAGAGCACTAGAATTAATACATTTCAATCCACTATCTGTCAATGTGAGAAATTCACTATTCCCACAGGCTGCAATTTCAGAGTTTTGCGATTGAACTGTGTAGTGAGAAAAAGAAATAAGTGTCAGTAACCCAACTAATACTACAGCTAAAAACCAACTGAAGATTAATCTTATACTCATATAGACGAAGTGTAACATGGAATAGAAAAATAAAATCGATGTTGTGGAAATTGGGTAATTATCCTGTGATTCAAGGGCAAGATCAGACTAAAAGAGTGTGGTATAACAGGAACAGATCTTCGTTGGTAAGATTTGTTTTTTCACTACACAAAGGAGGAAGAAAAAATGCGTTATACAAAAAACACGCTGTCGTTTGATTCTGTACAATTACGAGAAGATATCGTAGAGTCAGATCCAAATGAAAAAAATTATGGCATCAAGTTACACGCTTTGTCGGGTAACCCAGAACTGCTTGCTGCGGTTGGTGCCTCTCTCTCGAGAAACCCATCTCCACTCAAGGCAAGGCTGAAAAGTTTGAGCCCTGAGGTAAAAAAAAGGATTATGGATAAGTACTTTAAAAGGTATGGACATAATTCTATAGGAGATATTGGCCATTTCGCCATTTCTTTTGAGGGAGTTTCAATGCTTGCCGCGTATCTTATATTAAACAATAGATTGTTTGATGGGCAAGAAGCATCCACTCGATATATAGGGTTTGCAGGAAAATACTGTTTCCCAAAAATCTTTCAAACAGAAGTAGAAGAAGAGTTGTGTCGATCATGGTTTTCACTATATGAAAGAGTGTTTCACCATTCAATGGAACACTGTATCAAAAGTGGTTACTCAAACGATGCTGCGGAAGCGGCAAGTTTTGACATAGCAGGTGGTCTGCTCCCTATCGCAACGAGAACATCAGTTTTCTTTGTGGGGAGTATACGAACCTTCTTAAAACAACTCTATTATATAGAAAGTATGGAAGACGAGGTATGCGAGTTGAGAGAGCTTGGGGAGAAACTGAGAGCATTACTGCTGGAAGTTTGTCCAAATTCTGTCTCATTAAAAAAAAGTGGTTCAATTGAAGCACAAAGAGAGATGACATTAACGCCATCGTTTGATGCTGTTGATCGAATTTTAAGAGTTGGTCTTGATTCTTATCTTCACCACGGATGGTCTGTTAGCGTAACACCTATTCAAAAAAATTACCTCATGAATAAGGTAAAAGAAGGTATGTCAAGCTTGTTTCGCAATACTGCTACGCTTGGTATTAAGGAGGTGCACACCAAATTAATACTAGTAGCAATGAGTGATCAAGTGTTTCATTTGTTTCGCGAGAGTCATCGCTTTTCATCTTTAGAGGATATCGTGGATGCTGTAGCAAAAGATACTGCAACAGCACTTCTTGGTAACATCTCGGTTTCTTTCAAAATGGATTTTAGAAGTTTGAGAGACCTGCATCGCCATAGGATATTTCCTATCAATCAAGTACGTCGCTTTGGAGGGGCGATAGATTGTAATCCTTGGTATCAGGAAAAAGTGAGAGATGTAAAACTCAAACAAGAGATGATAGATTTGTTCTCAAAAACGCTCGAGACATATAGTGTTCAAAAAAAACAGGAAAAGGGATATATCTCTAGACCTGTTGGTATTTTGCCGATGATGTCTCAGTTCCCTGCCATTATTTCTGGCAGTTTACACGACTGGTATTCAATGCTCATGACCCGTAAATCGGGAAAGGTGCATCCTGTCGTACATACGTTTGTACAAGACGTGTCTCAGATTATTAATCACGGGCTTCGCTTTGATTTAATACAAGACATTCCTCAAACGGTGAATTATGAGAAACGATCGTCAGATAAGTAACTCATAACTGTGCGCACCCAAGTAATTATTGCTTGGGTGCGTTTTTTTAATCTTATAAGTGCTCCTAGAAGATGCTGTTTTTATTTCACTTGTCTTTGACTTTCTCTTATACACACCGAGCCGTTTTTTTATTACATCTTTTACATATCGTGAACAGGAAATTTTTTTTAAAACTTCTTCAATAAAACAGACCGGCATTTGTCCTCTGCAAGGTACAGACTTTGGTAGTTTTTCATGAAAAACCCAATCACAATTAAACCTAGTCATTTTATAAAACACAGAACATTCTTCTGGTTTTATAATCAAAACATTTTCATTTTGAGGTCGATTTTCAATCTCTTGACTGGTAGCTATAATATAGTAATACTCTCTCCCGCTTGGGGATGTAAAATCACCAAGGACAAGATGGTAGTGTGAATTTGTATTGCCAGATTTTTCTAATTGACCACTTACATAATATAAAACATCTCCTCTACTGACATCCATACAAACGATAATTTTCTCTAGCAACTTCTAGTGTGGATTCTTCTACTTGCACAGGCCCATCGTTCACAAAAAAATCTTCCTTATCTATTGAAGCACACTGTCCTTCACCAAAATCATGTATGCCATGTTTTTTCCACGCATCAAATGCATGCACTCCTTCTGTTTCGTGATTAATGAGATAATTTATATCTTTATCTCCATATTTTTCTAAAACATAATCTAAACACTCAGCATCAACTTCTGATATATAATCCGTATCTATTTCCTTTTCTTTATTAACTTCTACCGTGCTGTTGTTGTTCTTTATGTACTGTTGGGCATACTCTATTTCCTCTGCGCTTGTATGCTCACTATCAAAACCAACGATATCTGCCAAGTTTGATGGCACTGGTCCATTTTTAAGTGCTACATAATAATCTCCAGAGATGGTTTCTCCATACTTTCTAAGCTTATACACATCTGCCAAAACAGCCAATTTTATTAATTTTAGTGACTCACACCTTTGACCTGGTAATTTATCTAATAAATACCTTGTCATTTGAACTCTGACCGCCAAACTATCAGAAATTATTGTTTTTGCCTCCATAACTGCAGTATATAACAGAATCTGTATTAATGAAAAGAATACCTGCTATTTGCCTGTGAATATACAAAACACTCAGAATTTACTTGGGTGCGTTTTTTTTATATAAATAACAAGACTTTCGTGCCAATTGAAGTGTGCTTCGCTGCACACACAATACTTTCCGAAGAACAAACATTAGATAGAAAAGCTCAATGGTGATAACAACAAAGACAATATCCATCCATCGTAAAACAAAAGTGAGTGTTGAAATAGTACCATCAACCACACCTACTCCTCCTCGTTCTTGCACTTTCTCAGCAGAAACGACAGTGGTGTACGACAAGGCCTCGCGTGCGCTTTCTTCTGTTTTGGTCAACGGAACACTCTGCTCTTGCATCACCCGCTCTTTCAAAGACTCCACTGTAGCGACACGCTCCAACGGGAGTGTGACATTCTTTTTTTTCTGCTGACTGCTCATCGTTGGTATGGGATTTGTTGCAATAATACCCGGCGTGGCAGGAGCAATGATTTGTTTTCCTCCTCCAACAATATGTTGCGTTGCTCCTGTACCAATAATAGGTTCGGTAGGAAGAAAGGAAATGCTGTTTTCCAATTGTCCTGTTTCTGTGGCAGAAATTCCAATCGTTGTTTTTTCATTCGGAATTGTAAAGTCAGAGATAAAAAGTCTCTGTGTGCGATCTGGGTACAACATATGAAATGTATCTGCGTGCTGTACGATTACCGCAACCGCACCAGAAGGAATCGATGATCCTTTGTTGTGTTCAAAAATGACATGAGAACGATCTCCAACATGGAATTGCAATTCAGTAACATCAACCGCCACCTCACCATCATTAACCACCTCTATCCATTGATACCCCTTCCTAGTTTCACTCGTTGGTTGGTACATCACTTCAGTGATAACAACTTGCGCATGAATAGAAACACTCATCGCAAGAAAAAAGAGTGTTGCGACACAAAAACCAGTGAGTTGATGAATAGTACACATTTGCGTATACAAATCTAGAGACTGCTCGTCGTCACGAAAATGCGTGGCAATAATTGTGTATTGCTCTCATTGTGTGCTGAATCAACAGCAGTGAGAGTACAGTCAGCAAATGTCCCTTCTGATAATTTGTAGTGTATGCCGTGACTACCATTACGGACAAGGTATGGCAGTGATCCAATATCACAAGAACCGTCGTAATTCAATTGCGCCCAGTCACCCATCGTTAGACTAGCAACAGACACAGGGATAATTACTTTATTTCCGTAGAAACCAAGTGTTTGTGCATTCGTACCAAGTGTCAATTGTGGTGCCTGCGTGTTACGAACAACAACAATGCTGTCTCGAACGCTACTAACATTACCATCTCCATCACTTACTTTTGGTCTTATGAACACACGATTATCACTTGCTACACCATTTTCTGGTGAGAAGTGAATGCGGTACTGTACAACAACAGCACCTCTTGCTGCATTACTCACCGACACCCTTTCAAATCGAGCAGATGCTTCTGTTTCTATCCTTGGCACATCTTCAAGATATGTAGTTATGGTGTCGCGTGAATAGTTGGTAGTGCTATCAGCAATAGTTACCTGAAAGGTCACTGTGTTTTCTGTTGTGAAAAAGAGATTTTTCCCAGAAGTAACTGGATTGCCGTTAAAGGTAGTGATAGTGACATGTGGAATATCAGAACGAACCTCCTTGGCAGTTCCACCGCCACCGCCCGATATTACCCCTTGATCTCCAGGGAGACTACCAGGAGTTGGTGTTGCTTCAAAGATGGTTCTTGTTGATGAGATGTGTAGTGTTTTGCCACTATCTTTTTTAGCACCATCATTACTTGTGTACGAGATAGAGTAGAGTTCTTCTCCGGTACTAATCTTTTGTATCACAATCGTATCACCTGGATCGTTGAGAGCAAAAGTGCTGGTATATAGAGGTCCTGTGTATGCACCAAACGCTAATCTGAATGCTTCTGCATTTCCTGTAATAATTGCGACTTCCCCGCTTGCGATAGTCTGATCACCAGAGACATGGGTGATGGCTCTTCGTTGCCCTCCCTCAACAACCTTGAGGTCTGCAAGATTCACTACTGCACTACTGTCGTTAACAATCTCTATCCATTCATCTCCTTCTGAAGAGTTGTAAGAGATTTCTGTTATCCGCACTGCCGTCTGTACGATTCCTGAAATCTGTGGTGACGTTGTGTAGTATTCATTACCACCCTTATCAACCGCTCGCACACAAACCTTCTTGCCGTTGTTTTCAGGGTCGGTAATGCTGAAACGCGCCTCTCCATTTACCAATGAAATAGTTGTCTCAACATTTCTTGATGCAACATATTCTGCTTTGGTAGCACAACTCACTGTTCCTGTTTTGTAAAAAACAGTATCTGTTAAGTACGTATCAGCAACTTGTAGAATAACTTCTTTGTATGATGATGTTCCTGTCGGCTCTATCGTCACTGATACGGTTGGTGGTGTGCTATCAAAAATCACTTGTTTACCATCGTGTGCCACGGTACCGCTTTTTGTAAGAGCGGTGCCAGAGTCATCGGTGAGACCGTGTATGGTATAGGTAACAACACCTTCCATAGAGGTAGACGGTAGTGTGTATGACGCTTCTTTCCGCACACTGTCTTCTCCAGAAAAATTCACCGATCCAACGTCATCACTACCAATATGAAATGTCGCCGTAGGTGTCTGGGTATCTCTCTCATGTAATAATTCCAAGGTAATTGTATCGCCAACTCCAACAAAAATACCTTCATTCGTTTCCTCCCCACCAACAGCGCTGGTAATCACGGAAAATCCAATGGGTGATGGTAGTGTGTAGGCTGTGTCTGGTGGGTTAATCGCTACCTCTCCTGGTGTTGCGGGTGCGACGATAAGATCGTTTTCTGTTGTGAGGTGGAGTGACATGCCTGTGTCTTCTGCACGGTAATCTTGTGTGTAAGTAATGGTATCAATGACTGTTTCGCCTTGATAGAGTTTGATGGTTGCACCCTCTGGTAGTGAAATATCAGCGGTATAGACACCTCCTACAGAACTCCCATACGTTGTGGAGAACAAGGCTGCGTCTTGTACGATAACTGCACTTTTTCCTGCACTCAACGTTGCTTTTGTGCTGCCATGTGTGCTGATACTTTGCTTTGCATCATTATCCACTTGAATGCTCAACTCCGTGATAGTAACTGTATCCGTTCCATCGGCAATAATCTCAAGCCAATCACCACTTTTCACACTGCTGTACATAATCTCCGTTATCTCAACGGTATTTTGGGATTGTGCCATTGCAGGCATGGCGCTACCAACCAAGGTGGCTATAAATAAAGTAAGGACAAGGGGGGTGTATAGGAAATAAGTTTTTATGGTGTGGGTGTGAGACATTTTGAATAGTTATTAGTATGTGTAATTATCAACAAAGAACAAAGAGAAAGGCACCCTGTGGGGTGTCTTGTTACATGGACAATGATACTTTCCGAAAAGTATGCAGACATGTATAGGATTAATAATCTGTCACCATATATACCGCACTCAACTTATTTTTGCAAGTGTTGGTATGTGTTTACAAATGCATCAATGTGTTGCCTGTATCACACCAACACTATCAAGAACATCAAGCACGGCTCCCTGAGCGTGCCACCCTACCAAAACAAGTGGCGCTAACACCGATATGAGAAAAAGTGCCGAAAAGGTGGTAAGGAGGGTGCTATAGATACAAAAAATTGCCACTTTGCGTTTGTCATGGTGATACAGTGATGTAAAGAAACGGTATGAAAAGTACCCAAAAATAAAGAATAAAATGAGAAGAAGAATGATGGGGGTTGTTGTGGTACCACTAATGAGCCGCTCTATCGTCTGATTGAGAGAGGGTGATCCGAGATAGATAACCCAATACCATGACACGGGAAAGTTAAAGGCAATGAGTGCATAGAGAAAAGAAACCCACTTCTTTGTCTGATTGCCAGAAAAAAGATACGAGGCTACCAGGTACGCGAGCACCCCGAGAAAAATAAATACGAGAGTCGCAGAGGCAACAACAAGTTCAATCGCTGGTACAAGAGATGATAGTGAAACCAGTGATGGTCCAACAACAAATGGTACAAGCCCTGATAGCCATAACAGCAAAAGTGGTGTGGTAAAGAGTGTGGCGTATAAGAGGCGAACAAAAAAGACAATTTTCCTGTCCATACCCTTACCGATGTTTGGAAAAAGAAAAAAAATAACCCGATAGGTGACAACAACAGTCGGAACAATAATAGCGAAGACAAAGAGAGTGTTGGTGGGAATGGCACTGACGAGTGTTGGATCATACACTGGCTGGATTTGTGCATAGGCTGTCGTAATCATACATGTGTAGTATATACATTCCGCTACCGCAATTGTTTGTCTTCACGAATAACACCATCGTGCATGACCATAATGCGTTTTGCTTCATGAGCGTAATCAAGCTCGTGCGTCACCATAATAATAGTTTGTCCATTATCGTTGAGCCTTTTAAATATAGCAATAATCTGAGAAGAGCGTTCAGTATCGAGGTTTGCTGTCGGTTCATCAGCAAACAGAACACGAGGTTCATGGACAATGGCACGGGCAATGGAAACACGTTGGTTCTCCCCACCAGAGAGTTGTCCAGGATAGAAATCAATACGATCTCGCATACCAAACGATGCGAGGGTGTCAGCGGCACGACGACGTGCCTCTGCTTTACTAGCGCCACGCATGAGCATTGGAATAGAAACATTCTCCCACGCTTTTAACTCTGGCATCATGGCATAATCTTGAAACACAAAACCAAAATGAAACAGACGATATTTCGTTTTCTCATGGGAAGACATGCGATGTGCATCATTACCAGAAACAAAAACACTACCCCCAGTTGGTTCATCAAGTAATCCGAGTTGGTACAAGAGAGTACTTTTACCAGTACCTGATTTACCGGTGATAGAGAGAAATTCTCCTTGGCGTACGGCAAAACTGATTCCTTTCAATACTTGTGTCTCCCGAGTACCATCAAGAAAAGTCCTCGTGATGTTCTCCACGCGTATAGCTTCTGTTTGATTGTCTATCATACTATTCATACTACCTACCCATTATCGCTTCAATCGCTGGTTTGCGAACAATATAGTATGCTGGCACAAACCCAGCAATCAGCGTTGCTATAAATATTAGAAACATGCGAAAGGTGAGAGTTTCTGTTGTGAAATACAACACACCATCACTGAAAGGAAAATCAAGAGGGTTTGCCTGAAAGTACGGCACCAGGAGGAAAAAGAGTAATAGGAGTCCAAGAAATGTACCAATCACAGAGAAGAATAGTGCATAGAAAACATATGATAGACGAATCGCATTTGACGCAACGCCAATGCCTTTCAAGATGCCAATGAAGCGTCGTCGAGATGTGGCGGTAACAAAAATAATAATAAAAATAGTAATGGACGCAACAATGAGACCAATCGCTCCGACGACCGTACCGAGTGTTTTAAATGTTATGCGAATGTCATTTAAAAAAGGACCAATGGCTTCTTCAACGGTTTCAATATCTGCATATCGTTCATATCCTAATGTTATGAGATGTTGTTTCACCACAGGAGCATCTGCCGAGGTGTGCAATCGAATGGCAATAAAGTTTGAGTCGTTTCCTGGGTTTTCACGAGAAAGGCGGATATCGGCCTTGTTCATAATGATGGCAAGATCAAGCTCACCTGCCTTAGTACGAAAAACACCACGGACGGTGTACTGTTGATATTTGCTCCCTGAAAAAGCAATATAGACTGGATCTCCTGGATATACTTCACCAAACACACCCTCTCCAAACGGCGAATATCTCTCAAGCAGTGCTCTACCAATTAACACTCCGCCCCTATCATTGCCCGCAAGGTACTGTCCTTCAATAATACTTGCATCAAGATGTGTTGTTCTCTTTTCATCCTCTGGATTAACTCCTAAAACGGTTGTTTGTATAAATTCTTGTTCGTTGTTCGCATCAGTAACGTTATAGTATTCACTTTTTTCAACAACTCTAACATCGCCTGCTGCATAGCGAGCAGAAAATGCTTTGATGCGAGAATCGGCGTCTAGATCGGAAATGAGGTACTGCGTTCTATCAATAAATGGCTTACCTTCTTTTGCCGTAATGAATATATCACCAAGTGCTTTAGTGCGCGTTCCCTCTAATGAGCCAACCACAATGCCTTCCAAAAGACCATTGATGACAACCAAGTTGAGAAAGGTGAGGAGCATGACGAACAAAATGAGTGATGTTGTCCATTTGTTTGATCCGCGAATGTAACGAACGAAAAGGAAAAAAGCTACTCGTATTTCTTGCAAATTCATCGCACATTATTGTTAGTTACTAGAAACATCAGTATCGTCGTAGAGTATGGTGTCGCCTTTGGTAAGAGAACCTTGTACGATAATCATATCTTCTTCTGTGTTTGATATAATGATAACAGGAATACTCTCATTTCCTTCCGATCGCTCAACAAGAACAGTTGATACACCATCTTTAGTACGAACGGAACGGCGAGGAATGCTAATCGCTGCTGATGCTTCACCAGCAGGAATAGAAACATCAATGGTGAGACCAGAACGTAGTGTGACAACCTCATCAGAGAGAACATCAAAAATCACCGTGTACACAGGGACCTGATTAATTCGCCCTTCAGTGACATTGATAGTTCTCACACGCATAGATACTTCATGATCAAGTGCTTCAACATATCCTTGCATCTTCTGCCCGATTGAAACATTTTGAATATCTATCTCAGTAATATCGACAGACACCTCATACCCTCCTTGAGACGTCACTCGTACCGCTTGCGCTGTCGGAGCAACCTGTTCTCCAATTTTCACAAACACCTCACCAATAAGTGCCGGAAATGGTGCCTTGATGGTCGTATCATTAACGCGCAATTGAAGCTGTCGCACTCGCTCACGTTGTGACTCAACATCTGCCCTTTTGGCAATGCGAGTCTTGGTGGTAGCACCAGCATATACTTCAGCCGCTTCTCGCACTGCTTGAGCATACTCTAATTTCTCTTGTTCTATTGTATTCAAATCTTGCACTGTTTGTGTAATACCCTCAAGAATTGTGAATCGTGTATTCGTGATTACTGCAAAAACCTCTTCATAGGTAGTATTCAATTCGCGCAGCGTGATAAATTCATCAAATAACTGTAGCCATAACGTATCAACGCGATAGAGATCTTTTACAAACTGTTTCAATGTGGTAGACACTCTCTCCGCACTATCGCCCGACGCTCCTTCCCACCCTCTCCATGACCGTAAAACAGTTTCAATAGCAGCTCGTGCTTCCTGCAGTCTTCCTGCTTGGAGTGTAGAAATATCAATTCGTAATCGCGGCCTGGTGCTTGGGTTGTAATACCAAACATCAATGTCTCTGCGAATGGAACCTTCTATACTCCCCGCCGTCTGGTTGGCCCGTGCAAATGCAATTCGTGCACTATTGATAAGTCTTTGCTGTGCCACATGCGTTGCCGCTTCTGTCTTTGCCCGCACCTCAGTACTTGGTCCTTCAATGAGACTATCAAGCTCTGCAAGATCTTTTTTCAAAATTGCCTTTTGTTCTGAAAGTTCTGCAACTAACTGTTCCGAAGAGAGAAAGATGATAGGATCATTAACACCAACCCTATCCCCCGCCACATGTGCAATGCGGTTAACAGTACCGCTCTCTTCAAATGTAAGCACTACATCATTACGAGCAACGACACTACCTGTGACGACAATAAAAGCTTGATACGGCACCTCAATGGCTACCGCACGAAGCAGATTGGCAGATGATGGCATGACAAACCGAGACCATATAATGGTGACAAGTATGAGAATGCTTGCGGTGATAACAAATCGTTTAACAGTAACTATATTTCCCATAAATAACTACTATATTGTAACAGTATTGCTTCGCTGTGGGAACCACACAAGCAAGACCGCACAAAGAAATGGGGTGTCTAGAGGGATTCGAACCCTCTCTGCGAGCTCCACAAGCCCGCGTGCTAACCATTACACCATAGACACCATAGAGAAATTGTAGCACCAGCAGTAGGGGAATTGCAAAAAACTAACTACCGCACGAAGTACACACATTGGCATCATCACCATCTACCACACGCGCTTTTTCGATAGGGGTTGGCACTGTTTTCTGTTTCACATTCTCTGTTGTCACCTGTTTCTGTGACCTATCAACAGTAAATTGAGCAGTATCGTACGCTGGTGTGTTGCGAAGATAGTACATACCAGTCTTTAATCCGCGCTGCCATGTGTAGAAGTGAAGTGCAGTTAACTTGTCCGCGGTTGCATCTGCCATATGAATATTGAGACTCTGGCTCTGACAGATAAAAGCACCGCGATCTGCTGCCATATCAATAATACTTCGCTGAGGAATCTCCCACACTGTTCGATATCGCAGTCGTACCTCTTCTGGTATTTCAGTAATTCGCTGTACTGAACCACGCTCTTCGATAAGGCGGTTGTGAAGATCTTTGTTCCAAATACCCAGCGCAATAAGTTCTCGAAGGAGGTGTTTGTTAATAACAATAAATTCTCCAGAGAGTACCCGTCGCACATAGAGGTTTGAGGTGAATGGTTCAAATGCTTCATTGTTGCCAAATATCTGCGCCGTGGTTGCTGTTGGCATGGGTGAGATGAGTAGTGAGTTTCTCAAACCGTGTTTTTTAACTTCTTCACGAAGGTGTTCCCAATCAAACAATCCTGATTCAGGGTAGACTCCCCAGAGATCAAACTGGAGTTTTCCTTGCGACGTTGGTGACCCCTTGAAGGAGTCATATGGACCATCACGTTTAGCAAGAGCGACGGAAGCTTCAACGGCACCGTGGTAGATAGTTTCAAAAATATGCTTGTTGAGTGTCCGTGCAGCCGGCTCATCAAACGAGAGTTTCATGATAGCAAATGTGTCCGCAAGACCTTGGACGCCAATACCAATTGGGCGGTGGCGAAGGTTTGATCGCTGACATTCTGGCAAAATATATGCGTTGCGATCAATAACCTTATTTAGGTTTCGAGTCACCACTTTCGTTATATCGTGGAGCCCTTGAAAATCATATGTTCCATCTTTTTTCACGAACTGATTAACACAAATTGAGGCGAGGTTACACACAGCCGTCTCACGCTCATCGGAATATTCCATAATCTCAGTACAAAGGTTACTAGAACGAATAACACCTACATTTTTCTGATTTGATTTTCTATTTGCAGCATCTTTGTAGAGCATGAAGGGTGTTCCTGTCTCAATCTGGCAATTGATAATCTTGAACCATAAATCCCGTGCTTTGATTGTTTTTCTCATTCTCCCCTCTTGTTCATAGGTGGTGTATAATTCTTCAAACTTTTTGCCAAAACTTGTATATAAATCAGAACACTCTTTAGGACAGAAGAATGACCAATTACCATCTTCTTTAACACGATTCATAAATAAATCAGGAATCCAGAGTGCATAGAAAAGATCGCGTGCACGTAATTCTTCAGCACCGTGATTCTTTCGCAAATCAAGAAACTCAAGTGTGTCGGCATGCCACGGTTCAAGGTATATACAGAAGGCACCCTTTCTCTTCCCCCCTTGATTAACATACCGAGCAGTTTCATTAAAATTTTTAATCATCGGAATAAGACCATCTGACACACCTCGTGAACCAGCGATGTACGATCCTTTTGCACGAATGTTGTGGACACTCAAACCAATGCCACCAGCAGACTGTGAGATGCGAGCACAATCGGTAAGTGTTTTGTAGATACCAGAGATGCTGTCATCAGACATGGCAAGGAGGAAACAGGAAGACATTTGTGGAAGTGGTGTACCAGCATTGAAGAGCGTTGGTGTTGCATGAGTAAATTGCTTTTTTGACAAGAGGTGATAGGTCTCAAATGCTGTTTCCAGGTCGTCACCATGAATACCAAGTGCAACACGCATAAACATGTGCTGTGGTCGCTCTACAATAGAATCATTCATAGACATCAAGTATCCCTTCTTGAGTGTTTCAACGGCAAAGTAATCGAAGAGTTCAAAGTCCCGGTCATGAACAATCTCGGCATCAATGCGTTCTCCATGACAATGCACAATCTGTAAGAGTTCATCAGAAACAAAAGGGGCGTGGCGACCTGTTTTGGGTTCAATGTAGGCATGGAGGCGTTTAATGTTGTCAGTAAATGAGCTTTCGGTTTCTTTGTGTAAATTAGAAATAGCGATACGAGCAGCAAGTATTGAAAAATCAGAGTGCATGGTTGCTAAAGAAGCACACACCTGTGCTGCCAAGGCGTCTAAATCAGTGGTTTTTATATTATCATGAAGACCATCTATTGTTCGCTTTGCTATCTCTGAGACATCCACAAATCGCGTATCTAGACCATATGCTAGACCACGAATACGTTCTAGAACGGCATCAAAATTTACCTCTTCCCTTGTACCATTCCTTTTTTGTACGTACATCATATAATTCTATCTATTAAAAATCTCCGTCGAGTCGAAACGCTGGTCTCCCACCAGTATCCGCCTTACCTTTTGCTTTAACTCCTGCCTTCTGATACTCCGACACACGACGTTCAAAAAAGTTTGTTTTGCCTTCAAGCGAAATCATAGTCATAAAATCAAATGGGTTCTCAGCCTGATATCGTTTCTCCTCTCCAAGCTCCACCAACAAGTAATCAGCAACAAATTCAATGTATTGACACATCAAATCAGCATTCATACCAATGAGGCGTACTGGGATTGATTCACAGACAAATTCTTTTTCAATAGAAACGGCATCTTCAATAATAGCGAGTACCTGTTCTGACGTTAGTTTGTTCTTAATATGATTCCTGTAAAGTAGGCAGGCAAACCGAAAGTGCATTGTTTCGTCGCGAGAGATTAATTCATTTGCTTGTGACAATCCTGGCATCAAACCACGCTTACGTAACCAAAAAATGGAACAAAAACTACCAGAGAAAAAAATACCTTCTACGGCAGCAAATGCAATGAGTCGCTCAACAAAAGAACCATCTTGAATCCAACGCAATGACCACTGTGCTTTTTTCTCTACTGATGGAATGGTAGTCATTGCATTAAAAAGATGGTGTTGTTCAGCAACATCTTGTACGTACGTATCGATAAGAAGTGAATAGGTGTGTGAGTGTATGTTCTCAGCTGCAATTTGGAAACCATAAAAAAATTTCGCCTCAGTGTATTGCACTTGTGAAAGAAACTTTTCAGCAAGATTTTCATTTACAATACCATCTGATGCGGCAAAGAAAGCGAGCACTTGTTTGATAAAAAAACGCTCATTGTCATTGAGCTTCTGTTGCCAGTGCACCAAGTCGTCAGCCAATGAAATTTCTTCTGGTGTCCAAAAGTTTGCAACTGATGATGTATAAAATTCCCAAATGTCGTGATGTTCAATGGGAAATAAAACGAAGCGGTTTGCATTAGTTTGTAATAGTGGCTCTGTTTCTTTTTCTTTCTGCCGAAGTGTCTGTAGTTGTTCTTTTGTTCGTCTAATAAGGTTCATATAAAGTGCAAAGGAAGTATAACAAAAAACGCAAAAAAATATGTTCAATGTTTTCAACAAGGCATTCGATACACCCCTCTAGGGGGTGGAAAATTGGTTTTTAATTTTAAAAAATCTCAGAAATGCATGACAATTAATTTTTATAGATGTCAAATCATTCTTTTAGATGCATAAAAAATAAATTGCACTACCTTCGTGCACCATAAATAATTGCCACGAATGTTCCGTGGCATACATGTGCTCAGGAGAGGACTTGAACCTCCACAGGATTGCTCCTATACGCCCCTCAAGCGTACGCGTCTACCAATTCCGCCACCTGAGCAACTCCCTACAACTATACCGTGCACAACTGCACTGCGCAACAAAGCAAAAATTTACAATGTAGTATATATAGTATTGTATTTTTAACTTTATTTTATTGACTTTATTGAAAAACAATAAAGTACCGTACTCTATCCGAATTCTATAAAAATAGAAAAGAAAGATGCTGTCTGTGTCCCTCACAAATAGTCACACATCTTTCACAAAAAATAATAATTAATTATTTTTCAGAAGTATTGTTTGTTTTTTCAGGTGGTGTCGTCTCTTTTTGTTCTTCACCCTCTTTATTAGTATGCTCGTGTACTTCTTCTTGTTGTACAGACTCTGTGGTAGATGTTGCTTGTACTTCCACTTCACCTTTTTCATTTGATTGTTGTGTAGGCTCTGTGGTAGGTGTCACATCATCATGAGTGCTTTCTTTTTTCTGCATCTTTTTCTTTTCTTCAATTTCACTCACAGAACTCTCTGTTACTGTTTCTGATCGACGAAGTTTGTGGCGAATTTGTTTAGGAGTCTTGTCTCGCAAGAAGTAGAGTTTTGCTCGTCGCACCTTTGACCTTTTATTAATTTCAATTTTATCAATCATGGGAGAATAGAGAGGGAAAATTTTTTCAACACCAATACCGTCAGTACCAACCCTACGAACAGTAAATGTTGCTCCGGGTTCAAGGTTATGTTTTGTTGCAATAACAATACCGCCAAACGCCTGTAGTCGCACTTTTCCTTTGTCCTCTACAATTTTTTGCCAAACACGAATAGTGTCACCAGCACTAATTTTGAGTGCCTGGCGACTTTCAACATGAACTGGAGAAATGTCTTTATTTTCCAATGTTATTTGCATAAAGTGAGTATGTTCCGCCACTATACCACGCTCCCTGTTGCGTCGCAATTGATTGTCTGGCATTGAGAAACGGCATAGAGAAAATCTTTTGGGTATGGAGCAATAAAGGTATGCTGATCGTCCTCTATAGTAAACGTGATGCGGTACGCATGGAGTGCCATTCTTGTAAATGATAAAAATGGTCCTCGTCGTGGCGCATAGGTGCGATCACACAGTACTGGGTGCTGTATTGATTTTGCGTGAACACGAATTTGATGCGTTCGTCCTGTCTTTGGATAAAACCGAACAAGTGATACATCAATGCCACACTGCATTGCAACAGCATACTCTGTATATGCATCGCGTGTCTTCCCACGAGGGTTGTGTGTTGACTTCATACGAAAATCTTTTCTACTGCGCCCGATAGGTAATTGAATAATACCGCGAAGTCGTTTTGGAGTTCCATAAACAAACGCATGGTATTCTTTTTTAATCTTTCCTTGTTGAAACTGTTTTTTCAATTTTTTAAACATTCTTTGTGTTTTTGCGATAACCATAACACCACTGGTCTCTTGATCAAGACGATGCACAATACCTGGACGAGGAAATGTCGTGCCTTCTTTGTCAGTGTACGGCTCTCCAACCTCTTGAAGTTCTGGATACTTCTCTGCAATCCAATCAGTTAGCGTGCGTGTTGTTTTGACACCTCGGTGCACTATTAATCCCGATGGTTTATTAATCACAAGAATTGATTCGTTTTCAAAAAGAACAATAGGTGTCAACAACACTTCTTGATCTGGCTGTTGTTGTGTCTTTTCTATCATACACTACATTCCGTTATTCTTTGTCTTTGTATGAAACTGTTTCATTGCTAATTGAAAATCGTTGTGTGTAAATGCTGGCCAGAGAGTGTTGCTAAAAAGTAATTCGCTGTACTCACTCTCCCATAACAAAAAACCAGAGAGTCGTTGTGCACCTCCTGTACGAATGATGCACTGTGGATTGGGAAACGGATGTGTTGATAACCGCTTCGCCACACTCTCCTCGGTCAACACCTCGCCCGCAAAAACACACTGCTGTGCTGCACGAACAATATCCTTCCTCCCGTTATACGAAACTGCAATCCATATTGTGATACCGTCATAGTCTTTGGTTTTTTGCTCAACATCAGCAAACGCCTCTTGCACGTCTGGTGAAAAATGTTCCCGTTCACCAATAAAACGAATAGATGGGCGAGTGGCCATTGATTGAATGGTCGTATCAAGTTGTTTAACCTCTTCTAAAAATACATCAAAGAGTATGGCGTTTGCCACCTGATGTCGTTTCCAGTTATCACTGGAGAAAGCAAAAGCAATGATGTCAGTAAATCCTTCTTGGCGCGCCCACTCTGCACACTGCCGTAGCACCAAAGCCCCTTGTTTGTATGCTTTCTTGAGTGGTATTTTTTGC
Source organism: Minisyncoccota bacterium (assembly GCA_965216295.1). Lineage (GTDB taxonomy): Bacteria > Patescibacteriota > Minisyncoccia > Phycocordibacterales > JABAAK01. Next base: position 98,107 of record OZ244141.1, read on the forward strand.
TGTCGTGCAAAACGACGATTACCATCCATGATAAGACCAATACAACTGCGTAATGATTTATGACCATCTTGATAGCAATGCTGATAAGGGTCAACCTCTTTGGTGATGATTTCTTGTTTCATATGATGCATATGATCTACCTGTGAGCGATGCAGGGCTCGAACCTGCGACCTTCTGGGTGTAAACCAGACGCTCTAGCCAACTGAGCTAATCGCCCCTTACTATATAGTATATAGAATTATCAATTTGTATACCACTATTACCTTGCCCCACCAGCTCCTCGACGGTGTGCAGCGATGGGGTATCCCGTCTTTATCTTTCTTTTCTTGAATTCCTCAAGTATCAACGTCAGTATCTTTCCTTGCAGTGTTTTGTACACAGAATAATCCGGTGTTGTGATATAGAACGTCGCTTCAAACAAGATTGCGTACTCATCAAGCTTTTCTAGATAGACACGACGTATGCGTGTGTGCTCACACTGCTTAACAATATCTGTCAGTATTGTAGGGATTTCTTTAAGTACCGCACTACTTGTTTCATATGAAACTGGAACGACGATAGTGTTTCTGCGTTCTTGCAGACGATCTTCATTGATAACTTCTGTTGTTACCATATCCTGGTTAGGTATGATCAGCTCCTCACCAGTTGAGAGACGAATGTGTGTTGTTTTTAATCCAATACGGCTAATGGTACCCGAATTTCCCTTGATGGTAATAAAATCACCAACAGAAAACGGTTTATCAAAAAAGATAACAAAGGCACTAAAAAGATCGGCGAGTATTTTTTGAAAAGCAAAGGCAAAGGCAAGACCACCAATACCAAGCCCTGCGATAAGAGGGGTAACTTCAACTTCCAGATTTGCCAATAAGATAATAATGATAATGACCCACAAACATATCTTAACGAGTGTCCTGAGCACTGGTAGTGCCAATGCCAGTCCAGCACGCCTATCTTTCAACTTGGTAATCCACGAATCAATAAAAAAGTCAACAATGATTGAGAGTGCAATAACAATACGATAACCAACCCAAAGAATAAAGATGGTGGTGAATATAGAATCAACAGCGTTTGGAAGCGTTAGAATGAAATGTTGTGCCGAAAAGAATGCTATGAAAAGATAGAAACGGAGACCTAATGACTCAATGATTTGTAATATTAATTCACCAATGTAGGTGTTCGTTTTTCTAATAATAATCGCACAACGTTTCAATAAAAAACGCTGAAAGATAAGAGCGGCAGCAAATAAAATGACTGTCGTGAGTAATGTGATGGCGTAGTCACCAAGTGTGTCGTTAAGAAATAACGTATCCCAAAATCCCATACGACCAGTATACCCACAAAGAAGAGGTGGGCACTATACCCACCGTGCAATAGCGAGGAGATCGGTTTGCTTGTTCGGCAATCGTTGCCAAATAGTTTCTGTAATAAAGGGAGCAAAGGGATGTAACAATTTCAATATGTCCTGCAGTATCTCGTACAACATACGTGCTCGTGCCACTTGCTCTTCTTTGGTACCAGTAGCCAACACCATCTTACTCTCCTCTATAATCTGATCTGCAAACGTATGCCACACATACTCATACGCACTCTCTACCGCAAGATTATATTGAGATTTTTCTAAATAGCTCCCCACTTCCTTCTTTACTTTCTGTGCGTGTGCCACATACTCTTTTTCTTTTTTACTAAACGACACGTCTGAGCCAAAGACATCTCTCTCATCTACATGTTGCAATACAAACCGAGCTACGTTCCACACCTTGTTCATAAAATGTTTCGCGTGCTTCACCTTATCCTCATAGAAACGAAAATCTGTCCCTGGTGTTACTGCGGTGAGCAAACTGAACCGTAGTGCATCGGCACCGTAGCGTTCAACAATCGTGACAGGATCTATGGTATTTCTCAAAGACTTAGAAAACTTCTTCCCTTCACCGTCTCGAACCAAACCATGTATATATACCTCTCGAAAAGGAATCTCACCAAAACAGTACACACTCATAAGAATCATTCGTGCCATCCAGAGAAACAAAATTTCATACCCCATCTGTATCCAGCTGGTCGGATGATACTGTTTCATATCTTCAGTTTTTTCACCCATCACATCCGTCTGTCCAAGTGTTGAAAACGACCACGTTCCAGATGAAAACCAAGTATCAAGTGTATCTTCGTCCTGCACCCAACCGTCTCCATCTGGCGCAGAAACACCGCAATACACCTCCTCTTTTCGATACCACACAGGAATTCGATGACCCCACCAAATCTGCCGAGAGATACACCAATCTCGCGGATTGTTTACCCACGCGGCATACACCTTCTTAAAATGATCTGGAAATATCTGTATGGTGTTGTCTTTTTGTACGTTTGTCTGACTGATTGCTTCTCTCTGTAATTCATTTAATGACTTGTTGATGTGAGGAATTTTCTTAGTGACCGCCACGAACCACTGCTCTTTTATTTGTGGCTCTAATACTCCTCCCCCTCGCTCATTGGTTGCCAAGTTATTCTCATACTCCTCTTCAACACTTTCAAGTAATCCCTTTTTCTGTAGTTTTGCAACAATTAGTGGTCGTGCTTTGGTGATGTGCATACCAGCAAACTCTCCGGCAATGTCGAGTAATTTTCCTTTCCAGTCAATAATCTGTGTCTTCTCCAATGTGTGTCGTTCTGCTATCTCAAAGTCGGTGACATCATGCCACGGTGTAATTGTCATGACACCAGTACCAAACTCAGGGTCCACCGCTTCGTCTTTGAGTATTGTTGCTTCCACCGGTCCATTAATCCACTCCACTGACAGTGTTTGTCCGTGTGTGTACATTGCATATCGTTTGTCGTCTGGATGCATCACGACATACTTGTCAGCAAATTTGGTCTCTGGTCGCACGGTACCGATAACAAAAGGACCATATTTGAGATAGTAGAATTTTGATTTCTCTGGTTTTCTTACAATCTCATCATCTGATACTGTTGTTTGTAATGCAGGGTCCCAATTCACAATTCTATGCCCACGATAAATTAAACCATCGTCGTACATTTTCTTGAATACCGAACGAACTGTCTGTGAACGCTTTTCATCAAAGGTGTACGCTAATCGACTCCAGTCACAACTAACACCCATTGTTTGTATCTGTGTAATAATTGTTGCTTTCGCATTTTCTGCATAAACACGTATTTTTTCAAGCAATGCTTCTCGTCCGTAATGTTCTCTTGGGTTTCGTATTTTCTCCTTCTCTGCGATATCTTTTTCCACCCGAACCTGTGTTGCCAATGCAGCATGATCTGTTCCTGGGATTAATAACACACGCTTGCCACACAAACGTTCATAGCGCGCCCGAGTATCTATTAATGCATGTTCTAAGGTATGACCAAGGTGGAGTATCCCAGTCACGTTTGGTGGCGGCATAACAACAGTAAACACCTCCGCATCTTTTTTGATGTATCCTTTCTGTATACTAGTCTCTGGATGAAAGGCTCTTTCCTTTTCCCATAGTGTACACATGTCTTTTTCATGCTCACCTGGTTTGTATGGTGAGAGAAATACTGTATCCATAGAAACATAATACAATAGGTGGTGATGTGCTTCAAATTGTGGTGATATGGGTATACTGTGTATGTGGAGAATAGTCAGCAAAAGAATGACGAGCGGGTATTACTTGCGTGGGATTTTATAGAAGAGAAAAAACCTCGTTCACAAGATAAAGAAGTGCTCCTTGCGGTACTTGGTATTTCTGGTGTGATACTTGCCATTATTGCAAAAACATACATCTTTGCGATGTTATTATTTATCGCTACAGGAACAGGACTCCTACTCAGTAGACAACTACCACGAAAAATGTCATTCTCCATTCGAGAACGTTCATTGACCATTGGTGGTCGCGTACAATCGTTCTCAGAGATTTTTTCTTTCAATGTTATTGATGATCCTGGTGATAAAAGTCGTCTTATTCTCAAAGTAAAAAATATACTTGATGGGACAATAGTTATACCGCTCTACGATCATGATTCAGATACGGTAAAAAGTCATCTGCGTTCTCGTGGTCTCCGAGAAGAATCAACATTACGACCCTCATTGGTTGATATTATTGCTAGGCATTTTTAAAGGAAGGGTGGCAGAGTGGTTGAATGCACCGGTCTTGAAAACCGACAGGCGAGTTAAACCTCGTCTCGAGGGTTCGAATCCCTCCCCTTCCGCCAAATATTAATGATTGTACTTTATTCGTACTGTATTGTATATATACGAAATTATAAAAAATACAATCGCCGAAAGTGTCCAAAACAAAAACACTCTGGATAAATATTGTATTGAAGCATATTCGCCCAAATAAATCTGATCTTGAACTTCAGAAAAAGACACGTCACAGGGAAAAAGGACACAATTTATATTTAAAGAAGTTGGGGTAAAGAGATATGATAGTACTAATAAAAGGTGTCCGTATATCACTAGGGCAAACACAATACCCCGGTACAGTACAAATCCCAATTTGTACACAGCATAAAATAAAATTGGTATGAGTGTTGTATGGAGTACAACAGAAACTCCGAATACAAAGAAATTTTGGTCAGATTCAAAAAGCGCACCCGTTCTTCCGAGTCCTTCAACACCAACAAGTTGGTAGAAAAAATCAATAATCCAGAGTGCTTGAGCTGGTAATGCAGCAATAAGTGTTCCACTAACAATTATCTTATTGCGAAAAAGGATTCCGATTGCGCCTATAAATGAGGCAATGTTACAAAACCACAGCAATTCTACAAGACTATAGTCATGGATGATGTGTAGTAGAATGTTGAGTAATGCAATACTCAACAAAAAAAGGGCTGCGATAGTAAGATATAAATATCTTCCGTGAAACAAACCGCTCATATAATAGGTTTATAAACAGATGTACTTAAAAGATTGTAGTTGTATTACTATTCATCGACCACTTATTGTCTAACACATTTAATGCTGCTAGAGTTTTTTTCAAAAACCTCATTTGCCCAACACAATCTTTTACCAACAGGAGCTTCCAACCTCCCATCAACACCTCTTACCTGAACAGTGAGGAGGGGGTTTTTGTTATTAAAGTTGTCATCATCAGATTTTCCACAATTCCCCAATTCCCCCTTATTATTTTTTGTAATACTAATCTCATCAGAAGGGTTTAGATCAAGCTGGCAGCCGTCTATAAAGATTTTTTGAATCGGTTTATTTTTTGAATCTATCTTAATCACCCCATTCTTTAGAGTAATAGATATGGAAGACTGTCCGAGTCGTCGTTCAAGATATACATCAGAAAGCACTTTGACAGAAACGCGTTTAGTTGCAAGTTCTTTAAACCCAGGATTTCCCTTCTTCACCTTTGTTTTTTTTACTCCCAAACTACCATATTGTTGGCAAGAACCACTATCGACATCTATCAATTTTTTTTCTAGTGTTGGAGTGGATGCACTACACTTCCAGCAAGTGACTTTATATGTTTCATCTTGAAGTGGTGTTGAAAAATGATATTCTTTTGTAATCTTGTTTTTTTCTGATGCTAGAGTATTTGAAGTAACAAAACGATCAAGCAGTCCGTTATCCTGCCCCCCTCTCTCTCTCGTAGTTTTGACTTCACAGAGTAATTCACCACCAACATAACACTCTTTTTTTTCTTCTCCAGAACTTGGTTTACACGGATGCGCTTCTGGTATTGTTGCGACGTCGATTATATCCGCTTTACGACGATAGTCACCATTAAACACTTCTACTGTAAAATCAAGATTATTGCTGCTATCTTCTATATACTCTTGGGTGAGCACGGTTGGTGATACTGAAAATTTGTGAATAGAAGCGGTTTGCACATTAATAGCACTTATAGGACCAACAAAGTCAGAACCAAATAACTCATCATGACAAACAAGAGTTAGATATTCAATTGGACTATTAGCCACTGATATCTGAACATTCGTTTGCAGTTCTCCGCTTTTTTCTATAGCCTCTTTCGCTTTTATTAAATAACTTTTCTGTGCGTCCGTCAAGTCATCATTCTTGTTCCCCATTCCATCAGTTGCAATAACATCTCTGAAAACCCTACCATCTCCACACGTTGTGTTGGGTAGATTTACTCTTGTACCAACCCGTTTGGCTTCATAACTAAGAGCGCCAAAATTAGGGAGTTTTCTATCACCAATAGGAATAGCAACCCCTCCAGGTTCTTCTTGTATTGATCTTGAATTATCACCGCATGTCGTTTGACCTCTTGAACCACATTGAATTTCTTGGCGATAATCTCTACAACCATACCCTTTGTCTTCATTACCCCTACTATTATCAACCCCAAAACTCCAAAAACCAAGTGAGTCTTTTGTTTTTATAGAACGACCACAACCATACAATCCAAAACTTATTTTCCCACCTTCAATAACAACCCTAGTACGAACACCAGCTCCCCCATTATCATCCTCTGATGGGTGATGGCCTGACCACCATTCAGAAGCATCAGCTCCACATGTACCACCCAATCTCCCACAGACTTTTGTTTGAAAATCATTTTTTGAAATTACCTTTTTCACACAATACTTATTATCTTTAAACCAAGAACCTTCTTCTTCATTACACTGACCACTATCATCTACTACGCTATATGGACTGAGTAGTATAATGTCAGCAAGTGTAGAAACATAAGCACAACCATACAATCTTATGTTTTGCGTTTCCGCATGATCTTTCCCATCATCCTTATTGTCTGCTATACTATTTCCTCCTTCATTATAATAATTCTGACTGCTGTACAAATACGCCCCCTCATTCACAAGCAAGCGTGCATTTAATGGATGAAAATCAGCACTATTTTCACCCAAAAGGGTGGCACACCTCATCTTGATCTTATTAAACGCGTTTTCTATTTTCCCCACTTCTCCTGGTGTTTTCACTTTTTCCTCTGCCCTTCTTTCTAACACTGCTGGTGCAAGGGAGGCGTCTGCCACTCTAAGGTCTCTCTTAATCTCCCCTTTACGAGTTTCCCTAACAGCAGATTTGATTTCATCTTCTCCAAAAAAAATCGTATAAAATGGTAAAGATGTTTTTAAGTGACCCTCAATCCACCTCTCCGCTGGAAGCCATTTATTTTTACCATCTACCTTTTTGTAACAATACCTCTGTTTGTATTTTAGATTACTCTTGTCAGGATTAGTGATGGCACCTGTGTTTGTATTAAAAAGTGTTCCTTGATGCACAGTACCACTCACCGTCCAAACATTACCAACATCACTTGTACATATTTTTCCACTCCCACTTTGTCCTTGTGCCTGCCCTGTTTGTATATAGGGGATGTAGTATACAGCCATCGCGAGCACAAAAATGACCATCAAACCAAAAATATAACGCACACTTATTAAATGTTTTCCCATTCTAATAGTAAGTGTAACACGATATTACAAATTGCCTCCCCAGTAGGAATCGAACCTACATTACGAGCTCCGCAAGCCCGCGTTCTATCCGTTAAACTATGGGGAGTGTGGTGGTGTCTAGGATTGAATTGACTTGGCACCCTTCCGCATCAATTGAGCCTTTTTCCTCGACGCGGTATTCTTTTTAATAACACCACTCTTTTCTGCCTTATCTATTGCTTTCTGAGCCGCTTTCACAGATTGCGACTTCCCACCAGCATCCATAGTACTATCATTTGTTGTCTTTATTGTCTGACGCATTGTGCGTAGGCGACGCACGTTGTAGACATATCGACGCTTTGAAGCGCGAATTTCTTTCTTTGCAGAGCTAGTAATAGCCATACACACACTGTACACACAACTGTCGTAATGAGCAATGATTCCCTATCCCACATAACCCTTTGACGGTATACTGGTGAGTGATGATTGGTCTTGTAACTGGTGTGCCAGAAGATGCTGGAAAGGGTGTTCTCCTTATCCTCACCAAGGGAGGAGTGGGCTACCTAGTGAATGTTTCGAGGGGTGTGAAAGAAAAAACTCTCAAAGAAAAAGAGGTTGCGCTTCACACACACACCGTTTTGAACACTAGTGGTATATCGTTGTATGGATTTTGTGAAAAGATAGAGTACACAACCTTTCTTCTTCTGCTCTCTGTCTCTGGTATAGGACCAAAGGGTGCTTTAAATATTTTAGACACCACCACACCACAAAACCTACTTTCCAACATTGGTCGAGAAGATGTTACAGAGTTGGTTGCATTAGGGGTACCGAAACGACAAGCAGAACGAATGGTTGTTGAATTGAAAACAAAAATTAATGTGGAAGGTGGGGATGCAAGTGTTGCTGATGCGGTTGCTGCTTTGATTGCTTTAGGATATGATCGCCAAGAAATTGCTGAAACACTACGAACAACTTCTGTGAGTGATTTAGATACCAGCGAGCAGATAAAAAAAATACTGCGAGCGATGCAGACAAGCAGATAGTGTGTTACAACTCACTCTTGCTATATACTGTTGGTAAGTATGAATAATGTCTACGGTCTCCTTCTCATCGCCGTTTTGGTTGGTGGTTCAGTCATTATATTCCAGGAGCAGATACGAGAATTTGAGATAGAGGTACGAACTCCCCCACCACTTATAGAACTTGGTAGTGGTGGAAAGCTCCGACCTGGTGCACCAAGGACTGCGAGTGTTGGTGGTGGTTCTACCTCATTAGGAAAAGGGGGCATAGGGTCAGGTTCTGGTTTTGACAGAACTGACTTGTCGAGCAATTTACAATTCAGTGGGTCTGGTAGAATCGTCAGTGGGCCAACAGGAAATATTGATGGAGTCAAAATTGGTGAAGTATTGCACACCATCAATCGTGGTATCAACACCGCTCAAGCTCGTGGTTTTGTCCAAAATATAACTGAACAATGGCCGACTTCTCCTTTTGCTGGTTATATAGCATTTCTTGATTCAACAAGAGGATTGGGGGTGACAGATCCTTCTCGTGAGTACTTTGCTCTCATCGCCTCTTCCCTTCTCAAGCAACCACTAACCATTTCTGGTTGGCAGGTTTTTGACTATCGGAGTAGAACGATACACACCATCCCTGACGCAATATTCATCCCTGGTTCAAGAGATAATCCAGAGTTGTCACCAATAACACTGCGCCCAGGAGATACAGTAATTGTTTCCTCAGATCGATCACCGACCGGCACCTCATTTCTAGTAAATAAGTGTACTGGTTTTCTCTCACAATTCAAAACATTTACCCCATCTATAAAAACAACATGTGTTGATCCCAAGGAGGAATTGATACGTTTTAACAAAGTACCGTTTTCTGATGATTTGTGTTATGAAACTGTCGAACGACTCTCTGCTTGTCGGGTGGTGACTGATTTGAGTCCGAGTTTGTCAAAAAACTGCAGAGAGTTATTGGGAGATATTATTACCGAAAAAGGTTGTGTTGCAGAGCATAGAAATGATGCTGATTTCTATACAAATGAATGGCGTATCTTTTTAAATTCTCGCGATACACTTTGGAGAACCGATGAGACGAATGCTCTCTATTTAGTTGATGGAGAGAATAGATTGGTTGCCACCTTTGTCTATTAATACAACCCTGGTATGATGCCGATGGTGACCCGCCCATAGCTCAGTTCGGTAGAGCGGCGGCCTTTTAAGCCGACGGTCCCAGGTTCAAATCCTGGTGGGCGGACAAGTAAAACTTTCTATCTATCTAAGCATGAGATAGTTCCTTTTTGATATATTCCATATCTGGTGTGTATGAGAGTATAAGGTACTCAATAGTATTGAGCTCTGGCATACGGTTAAGCCTCCCTTGGCGGATTTTCTCATCCATATAGCGCAAAAGAAGAAGTGGTGTGGTGGGATTGAGTTTTGTAAGAACTGTTTGTGCTTTTTTGAAAGGGTATGCCTTGACACCAGAATCTCTCACAGTACCACCCATCTGTACCGCATTAATCACACGAACTTGCCACAATAAAATAGCGAGGAGAGGTTCAACAGATTCTCCTTCAGCGAGTAATGTATGAAGTGCACGCAATGTTTTGTTTGGGTTGCCTTGTAAAAACAATTCTGCAAACCCAAATGCTTTTGAAGAACCCTGTGTGGTGGTTTTTATTTTATACGTTTTAATAATCGCTCCTCCTTTTTTAAGAAGATTAATCTCTTTTGTTCCCATAGTGGGATTAAAAACAATAAACATGTGTTGTGAGTCTGAATACCCTTTTGGATTTTCATACAACCCACTACCAGCACCCGCGTCAACCTCGTTTAAAAAAACAATGAGTTTCCTTTCAAAGAGGCTTTGACTGTGGAGCAATTCTTTTATCGTATAAACCTCCTCATTATCGGTGATACATATGTATTCCGCATTCGGTTGTTTTTCCTTACAAATAGCAACGACCTTGCGTACTGCCTCGCGCGCAGCAATCCGATCTCCAGTAAACACATAGAGCATTACTCTATTGTACCTCTATCCAACTTTTTTGACATGTTCTAGTAATCCCCACACACAACCAACCTTCACATCCACCAAAAGTGGTATGGGTTTTTTATCTTTTGGATAGACACTTTCCATCTTTTGAGTGATAAGAGATATTGATTCATCAAGTACCTCTGATTTTACTTCAAAGAAAAGTTCGTCATGAATCTGTAAAAGCATTCGCACATTACCTTTCAGCTTTTTGTTTTCTGAGATTTCTTTATCAATTGCAATCATTGCCTGTTTGATAATGTCAGCTGCAGTTCCTTGTATTGGTGCATTCATTGCCATTCGCTCTGCTTGTGCGCGAACAAAAGAGAGTGAAGAGGTGGCGCCGTGTATGGGACGACTCCGACCAAACACTGTCTGCACACACCCATTTTCTCTCGCCTCTTTTTTTAAACTCTCCAAGTATGTGGTGAGTTGTGGAAATGTCAGTCGATATTCTTCTAAAAATTGTTTTGCCTCCTGCTGTGATACCGAACCGAGTGCGCGTCGCAGTGCAACAGCACCCATACCATATAAAATACCAAAATTAACAACCTTGGCTTGTCGCCGCTGCTCTGTTGTCACTTCACTCTGTGAGATGTGAAAGATGTGTGCTGCAACAGAGGTGTGGATATCCTCTCCTTGTTTGAAGCTGGTGAGTAAATTTTCCTCACCAGAGAGAATGGCTGAAATACGAAGCTCAAATTGTGAGTAATCAGCGGTGAGTAATTGCCACCCTGGTGTTGCGGTGAATAAATGCTTTATCTCCTGCCCTTCAGGGGTTGCTGTTGGAATGTTTTGCATATTCGGCTCACGAGAAGCAAGACGACCGGTGGTAGTTCCGCTCTGTATAAAATTGGTGTGTAAACGATTGTTGGCATCGATAAGCTTGATAAATACAGCAATGTATGAAGAGAGTAATTTTTTCAAGTGTCGATATTGAAGAATAAGTGGAATGACTGGATGTTCGTCGTACATATCAAGCAACACCGATTCTTTTGTTGATCGTTGTCCAGTAGAGGTTTTTACCTTTCGTCCTGATTGTAAAGAAAGCTCTTCAAAGAGAATCACGCCCAACTGTTTGGGTGAATTAATATTAAACTCCTTTCCTGCGATAGTGTGTATGTTTTTTTCTATCGCAAGGAGTTTTTTTTCTAACATCTTCTTGAGTGGAACCAATGCTTTTTTATCCATATGCACACCAACCTCTTCCATTTTTTGCAAGATTGGTATAAGTGGTTTTTCAATATCTTCCCACACTGAGAATCGGTTTGTTTTTTGTAACTCTGCAAGGATTTTTGCATTCGCCTGCGCCACCGTCTTTGTGTCTGTGTAGGAGAGTATTTCTTTGACACCAACATTCACTTTATCGGCATCAAGTACCCACAACGCAATAGCGGTTTCAAGAGTAAGCGCGGGAGATGCTTCATTTCCATCTTCAACTACCATCTCTTCTATACCGAGTAATTTTTGGTAGCGCTTTATGGTTGATGTAAGGGCGTATGCTTGTAATCTCTCTTGTGCATCTTTCCAAGAAACTCGCTCCTGCCACTTTCCAGAAATCTGTCGCTCTAGAGGGAGTGGGAGGTCAACATGTATAGTTGCAAGTTCTCGTGATTGCAGCGCACTCTCTTTATGCTCTTCCAACAATCCCACCACTCGTTTTTTGAAACCTTGTTTTTCAAGATTTCCAGAATCAACCGCGTCATATATCGCGTCAAGGTTGCCGATGGTACTGATAAGCTTCTTTGCTGTCACAGCACCAATACCAAAAACTCCAGGAATGTTATCAGAAGCATCTCCCGCAAGCCCTTTGTAATCAGGAAGATGGTGTGGTGGAAAGCCGTATTTTTGCTCAACCGCTTGTGCTCCCATTACTGCAAATTCCTTGGTGCCACGAACAAGAAGGTGGACAGACACACGAGTATCATCAACAAGCTGAAGAAGATCATTGTCACATGTGATGATAACAATATCGTCTTTGAGTTTCTTTACTAAAGATCCAATAATATCATCTGCCTCGTACCCCGCCTTCTCTAACACAACAACACCAAGTGATGGTAGCAACTCTTTTGCTCCATTAATTTGTTCAATCAGGTCGTCTTCGGGTACTTCTCGCGTTCCTTTATACGCGCTATACATCTCCGAGCGCACAGTTGGTTCTGGCCTATCAAAACAAGCAATGACCGTGTCTGGTTTGAGTGTTTCAAGAAGGTGTGTTGTTGTTTGTAAAAATCCATACAAGGCACCCGTTGGTTTTCCCTCAGGGGTAGTGAGGTTTGGTATGGCGTAGTAAGAGCGATAGAGAAGTGCGAGTGAGTCTAAAAGTAGTGTCATGGTGTGGGGGTAAATGTGTGTGTTGCTCCGTTCACAGATATGGTAACACCATATGCATTTTTTGGTATGTATTTTGGAGCACGCTCAGGCCATTCAATAATAGTGAGATTCTTTGTTTTTGTCATAACAGCCTCCCAACCAAGTGTCTCTATCTCCTTTTCATCCTCCAAACGATATAAATCAACGTGTGTCAAGTATTGAAAGGTCTCGTCGGTTGTTATATATTCTTTATGAAGTACAAATGTTGCACTCGTAATGGTCTCAGAAACACCAAGAAGCCCCCCTATCTCTTTTACTAATGCTGTTTTACCAGACCCCAGTGGTCCAGATAGTAATAACACCACTTTTGTATCTTTATGAACACCATCTAAAACTTCTTTTTTAATATGTTCAAGGAGTGCTTTTGCAAACACCGCAACCTCTTGGATACTTGTTGTCTCTGTCTTTTGAAGCATGTCTGTAGCATAGCATTGGTGGTAAGTGATACACTGTTGGTAATGGGTGTATTTAAAAATGAGATCGTAGAAACAAAGCTGCGAGAACACTACAAAGAGGAGGAGGAGCGATTAATGCAGTACCTCTCTGAGAGATATAACCTACCCTATCTCATCTTGTCAGATGTTTCTTTAGAGCCAGATGCCCTCCAGATGATCAAAGAAGAGCGAGCAAAAGAGGGTGAATTTGTAGTTTTTAAAAGATTGAAAAAAAATCTTTTTGTGGCGACACGAAATCACAAAAATCCCATATTACAAGAATCTCTTCAAGAATTTAAAAAGAGGGGGTTTTCTGTAAAACTCCATCTCATCTCTCGAACAACTCTCAATAGACTCTTATCCTACTATCAGGACATTAAACCGACCATAGCGACCACCTCAGGAACTTTCACAATTACCGGAAAAGAGTTTTACGCAAAATCAAAAGAGATTCGATCAATCGAACAAGCACGAGAATTTCTCAAATCACTTGCTGGTATGAGTAGTTCCCGTCGTATCTCAAAAAATGTTGAGTATATTCTTACATCAGCCATGAGCCTTGGTGCCTCTGATATACATATTGAACCAAACAGTGAGGGGGGTGCTGTGCGATATCGATTAGATGGTGTGTTGGTAACCATTGTTGAGTTTTCACCACAAGAAATGAAACAACTCATCACGCGAATAAAGCTGGTTGCTGGTATGAAAATTAATATTATCACTCAGGCACAAGATGGTAGTTTTGTTGTTCAACTTCCTGATCATGCAATTAGTGTTCGTGCGTCCACCGTACCACAAGAGGTTGGTGAGTCTTTTGTGCTTCGTCTACTAGACCCAAACACTGTTTTGCATGAAATTGAAAAGCTTGGTTTGCATAAAATTGTTTTAGAAACCTTTCAGGAAGAAATAAAAAAACCGCACGGTATGATTATCACAACAGGACCAACAGGATCTGGTAAAACAACAACGCTCTATTCATTCCTTAACGCTGTTAAATCACCAGGAGTGAAAATAATTACTCTTGAGGATCCAGTAGAATACCGCCTTCCTGGTATCATTCAAACACAAATAGAGAAGAAGTATACTTTTGCGTCTGGGTTGCGAGCTATTTTGCGACAAGATCCTGACATAATCCTTGTTGGTGAGATTCGTGATGAAGAAGTTGCTGGAGTTGCAATACAAGCATCACTCACAGGACACATGGTCTTTTCCACCCTACACACAAATGATGCAATTGGAACACTCCCCCGTCTTGTTGGGTTTGGTGTTGATCCTAAGTCACTTTCTCAAGCACTCAATCTTGTTATAGCCCAGCGCTTGGTGCGAAAATTGTGCCCACACTGTTCTGAAAAACAAGTATTAAACGATGAACAAAAAAAGAAGGTGAATAATTTTATAGCAGCACTTCCTGATGGGTATAAAACAGAGAAATTATCCTTTGATACTATCCGAGAAGTTGGGCCGAGTAGTAAAACATGTGAACGTTGTGTTGGTGGTTATAAAGGTCGTGTTGGTGTATTTGAAACGTTCCGCGTTGGACCAGAAGAAGAGATGTCTGTTATACAAGGTGCAACCACAAAAGAATTGCAAGACGTTATTAAAAAACAAGGGTTGCCGTTTATGCATCAAGATGGTTTATATAAAGTACTCACTGGTGTCACTTCTTTTGCTGAATTAGGGCGTGTGTTAGGATTATATATATAAGTATTGTTGTATATGGCATCAAAGGAATTATCACACTCACTGGACACCCTCCTGCGCCCGGGTGAGTGGGGTGAGTATGTTGGTCAAGAGGTGGTAAAGAAAAACTTGCAAACGTTAATACAAGCGGCGTGTGAGCGAAAGCAGGTGCCGGAACACATACTTCTTTACGGCTCCGCTGGACTTGGTAAAACAACACTCGCACACATCATTGGTGCTGAGTTGAAACTGCCAGTACAGGTAACATCAGGTGTTGTTGTTGAGCGGTCTGGAGATATTGTGTCGCTTCTTTCAACAATGGAGTTGGGTGGAGTTTTGTTTATTGATGAGATTCATCGCATGAGTCGTGTGTGTGAAGAAACACTCTACCCCATTATGGAATCTGGTGGTCTAGATATTGTCGTTGGTAAAGGTCCAACAGCTCGTTCAGTACATATAGATTTACCACCAACAACAATTATTGGAGCAACAACTCAAATTGGAAAAATTTCAGCACCACTGAGATCACGATTCTCTGGGGGTGTGCTTCGTTTAAGTAACTACAACACAGAAGAACTTGCTGAAATCATTACTCGATCTGCAAAATTATTAGAAGTGGCAATATCACCAAAAGCAGCGGCTGCAATAGCGGAGCGGTCGAGAAGTACGCCTCGTATAGCAAACTATCTTCTCAAAAGAGTTCGTGATTATGCGCAAATAAAAAATATTCAGATTGATCCTGATGTGGTTGAAGAAGCGCTCCAAGAAAGATCGATTGATGCGTATGGTCTCACTGAAGAAGATAGAATGTTATTAACCACCATTCGAGATACTTTCTCTGGCGGACCAGTTGGCATTAAAACCCTCGCCACAGTTATGAATGAAGATGTTAGCGCAATTGAAGAGGTTTATGAGCCATTTTTACTCCAAACAGGATTTTTGGAGAGAAAGCCACACGGTAGATGTATAACAAACAAAGGAATTGAATATTTGAGTGGTGTTGGTTTGTAATATTGGTTTTTCTGATGAAATTGGTATAGTACTGATACTATGTCTGGACATAACAAATGGTCAAAAATAAAGCACAAAAAGGCTGCTAGTGATATAAAGAAGAGTAAGGCTTTTTCTCGACTGACCAAACTTATTACTGCAGAATCAAGACGATCGAGTGGTGATATAACATCACCAGGACTTCGGGCGGCTATTGATCAAGCAAAACTTATCAACCTACCGTCTCAAAACATACAACGCGCCATTGATCGCGGCTCTGGTGCTGGTGATTTGGTATTGAGTGAGGTTTGGTATGAAGTGTATGGTCCTGAAAACTCTGTTTTGCGCATACAAACCCTAACAGATAATAAAAACAGAACCGCAGCAGAGATTCGTTCCATTCTGTCTAAAAAAGGGTTTGTTATTGCAAAACAAAATTCTACCTCTTGGATGTTTGACATAACTCCCAACAGCACCAAACCCAAAGAGGTGGTAGCGCTTCCTACTGATAAGCTGATTGTTTTTGAGGAATTACTACAATCTATTACTAA
Source organism: Minisyncoccota bacterium (assembly GCA_965216295.1). Classification (GTDB taxonomy): domain Bacteria; phylum Patescibacteriota; class Minisyncoccia; order Phycocordibacterales; family JABAAK01. The sequence continues at coordinate 114,518 of OZ244141.1, forward strand.
TGATTCTGATGATGTTCAGAAAATTGTTACAAATGTTGCTGGTAGTGAGGTTTTTGTATGAAAGTTTTTGCAGTAGATCCTGGTTTTGGTAGGATTGGCTTTGCGTTGGTTGAAAAGGCAATACCAAAAAACAATGTTATTTTTTCTGAATGTTTTGTAACACCTACCAACAAATCTCAATCACAGAGAATTGCTATGGTTGGTGATCGTTTTGAGCAACTCCTTGATAGGTTTAAACCAAAGATTGTTGTTTTAGAAAAATTGTTTTTTTCAAAAAACAAAAAAACTGCCATGCGTGTTGCAGAAGTTCGCGGCATGCTTATTGCACAAACAATACAGAGAGGGTTGGAACTACAAGAATACACACCGGCGCAAGTAAAACTTGCGGTTGCTGGTTCTGGTAATGCAGACAAGAAACAAATGATGAAAATGATTCCTCATATAGTTATCATAAATCCTGACAAAAAGATGTTGGACGATGAATATGATGCGATTGCCATTGGAGTGACTTGTATACAACACAATAGCTATAAAAAATTTCTGGGTGATAATGTGTTAAGTGCGTAATAAAAATTTATATGAGTTGGTATACTATAATAAAAAAAAATAATTTGTTAAAAATACTGTTGATACTTTCCATCTCTGGTTTTCTAGTTGTGGCTGGCTTTATGATTCTTTTTTTCACCTTCACACCACTACCAGACATTGAACAAATCGGACTTGTTGGTGACACTGAATCAATTAAAATCACTGATCGCAACGACAATTTTTTATTTGATTTTTCAGAAAACAAGAGGCGTAAATATATCTCTTACGAAGATATATCAAAAAATATTATTAATGCAACAATTGCCATAGAAGATAAAAACTTTTTTAATCATGGTGGTGTTGAATTTGGAGCTCTGTTGCGAGCAACATTAGTCAATCTGCGCAGTGGTGATTTTACGCAAGGTGGTTCAACCATTACACAGCAGGTAGTGAAAAACCTGCTTCTAACAAATGAAAAAGATGTGGTGCGAAAATTAAAAGAATTTGTTTTGGCAATAAAACTAGAGAGTGGTTATTCAAAGGAGGAAATTCTTAGTTTTTACTTCAACAACATTTCATATGGTGGTGTTATTTATGGTGTTGGTGAGGCGGCAAATTCGTTTTTTGGAAAATCAGCAAAAGACATATCTGTTGCAGAAGCTGCCTATCTTGCAGCGATACCAAACGCACCAACACGACTTTCCCCATACAGATCAAACAAAAAAGACCTGGAAAAAAGAAAAAATTACACATTAGAAAGGATGCTGAGTTTGGGATTTATTAACCAAGAACAATTTATCTCAGCAAGTAATGAAAATGTATATTTTCAAAAACAAAATGTTTTTTCTGTAAAAGCACCTCATTTTGTTTTTTTTGTTAAAAATCATTTAGAGAATAAATATGGTGATACTTTGAGAAATCTACAAGGGAAAACAATTCGCACAACACTTGATTTAGAATTACAACAACACACAGAAGAGGTTGTTCGAGAGTTTGCACCAAAGCTTGAAGAAAGATATGGAGCAAAAAACACCGCCGTGGTGATACTTTCAACAAAAACAGGTGATATACTCACCATGCTTGGTTCAAAAGATTATTTTGATACAGAGGTTGATGGTGAGGTAAATGTCACCACATCATTAAGACAGCCGGGATCTACATTTAAACCATTTGTATACGCAACACTTCTTGAAAGGGGGTTTACACCCCAAACAACACTTTTTGATGTACCAACACAGTTTAGTACAAGATGTTTAAAAACGGACATAACATACCCTGAAGAGGGGGATGATGAGTTTTTTGAGAAAAACAATGATTGTTATTTACCAAAAAACTATAATGAAAAATTTCACGGTCCAGTAAGTTTTAGAGATGCGCTCGCACAATCAATCAACATAGCTGCGGTAAAAGCAATGTATATCGCCGGATTGCCAGACGTTATTAAGTTGGTAAAATCTGCTGGAATTACCAGCATATCAAGTGGTGGTAATTATGGATTAACATTAGTACTTGGTGGGGGTGAAGTAAGCCCTCTTGAGTTGGGTGATGCATACACTATATTTGCAAATGATGGTGAGTTTGTTGAATATCGATGGGATGTCTCATCTCCAATAATTAAAAGAAAAGTTCTGCCAACTGGAGTTGCTCAAGATATTAATGATATACTTTCAGACAACAAGGCGAGATCGCCAGCTTTTGGATTACACTCACCTCTTCGTTTTGACAAATACTCGGTTGCGGCAAAAACTGGTACTACCAACAACTCTCGTGATATTTGGGTAGTTGGTTACACTCCAGATGTGGTGGTTGTTGTTTGGGGTGGTAATCCTATTGGAGACCCTATTATTGATGGTGTTGGTGGTACTGGGTTGGCACTCTCCTCAATGTTTCATAAAATTATTGAAAAGGCTGCGGATTTGTATAGTTCACCACAAAGTAAATTTTCGAAAAATGTGCAACCAAAACCAACCCAACCACCAGCGCTTCGTGGTGTCTGGTGGGATACTAGAGATAAACCACACTCAATACTTCACTATCTTAACAAGAAAGATCCTGTAAATGAAAAACCTTTGTATGAAAATGATTCTCAGTATGATTATTGGGAATACGCAATACAAGAATGGGAGAAAGATAATGGTGCTTTGTTATATCAAAGAATGAATGATGTGGAAAAAGTAAAAAATGGAAATTATTTAAAAATTGTATTACCTGTTTTAGGTACTATCATACAACCTGATGAGTATCAAACTGTGCAAATTATTAATACTAATGAAAACACATCTCGTTATGAATTTTATATACAAGATAAACTAATTGGATCATCACATCTACCAAACATATATTTTTTACCATCCCTCTTTTTAGACGGTTCTGAAGAAGTGTTGTATATTAAGGTTGTTGTATATAGTAATAATGGTACTAATATTATAGAACAAGAGTATAAAACAAATCTATATAGCGGTTTTGATAATACACCCCCATCAATAGAATCAGAAGAAGATCAGTTTTTTATATTCAGCAATCCAGTACCAATACCAAGACAATTCGATAGAGATTTTTAATTACTTATTAAGTAGTGGTGAGATAAGTGCTGTAAATAGTTTATGTGAAGCTCCTTGTATTAAAATAGGTTTTACACCACCACTAACAAAACAAAATCGTATTTTTTCATCATTAATGACTTGTATAGCGTCATTAATAAATCGATAGTTAAAATTTGGTAATTCCCCGCCCCTTTGTAAATCAGCGATTGGTATTCTATCCTCTGTGGATCCAATAGTATCATTATCAAAATATAGAACAATATAATTACCATCAATCTTCATTTTTATAGTATTTAGTGTGTTAGAAAAATATTTTGCTTTTTTGAAAAAATTAAGTACATCATACTTTAAAACAGTGAAACTAATATCAAAATTGGTTGGTATTATTTTTTTATAATCTGGGAAAGTGCCAGATGTTGATCGTGTGAAAAAAGTACCCTCTTTCATACCAACACACACACCCTCATCACCTATGGTAAGAGCAACTGATGGATTGATTGATGATTCTAATATTTTTAAAATTTTATTAACATTTTTTGCTGGTATAAGTACATCAAAATCTTTAACCATATCATCAACAAGAAATCGTATTTCAGCTAATCTAAATGTGTCTGTTGCAACAAAATATATATTTTTTTCTTTAGTTTTAATAAGTACATTATTAAGCTCTTGTTTAATAACACTTGTAGCTGCGGCGTGTTGGGTTGCTCTCAGTCCACAAATAAACACTTCACGATCTATTGAGAATTTGTTTTTTATATCCTTTGTGTTGATATTTGGAAATTCATCAACAACTCCAGAAATTGTTTTAATTTTTGAAACACTACTCTCTGTTTTAATTTGTAAAACAGAATTATTTTCAACCAAATCTAATTCAATAACTGAGTCAATAATTGGTGAAACAACACCGTCAAATATTTTAATTGAAACAATAAACTCTCCCTCACTCTCAACCTCAACATCTGTTTCATACACCATAGAAATATCAAATTGAGTAAGATATAAAGATAATTTTTTATCTTTCACAATAATTTTTACAGGATCCTCAACCACCTCACCTAGTTGTGGTGTCACTATCCTTGTTAATGTCCTTACACTATTTTTTAAAAAGCTGGTTAATACTTTTACTTTCATATTATATATAGTTTATTATTATTGTTATAAGTGTTGAAAAGTGTAAAAAGAGAAAATAATGAATAATACAAACCTCTAATAGAATTATTATTGTTATTTTCTTGTATAACTTTTTGTGTATAACTTTTTAGAAAATAATTTAAATCAAATTGATTGTTAATAAGTATTGTTTTTTTAACCAAAACACAAACATGTTTTAAACAATTTATATTTTTATTATTATATACAACATTCAACATAATAATTTATATTAAATTCAAACTTCTTTTAATATTATTAAAATCACTTATAATTTTTACATCATTTTCTAGCATATCAGATACTCTATCACAGGCATACATAACTGTTGTATGGTCTCTGTTTCCTAAGTGCTTACCAATTGAAGAATATGGTGTGTTTAAGAACTCTCTTAGTATATACATTATTATCTGTCGTATCAAAACCATCTCCTTTTTTCTTGATTTTGTTGTTATTAATGAAGGATCAATGTCATAAAAAGAACAAACCTTTTGTATAACATCTTTATGAGTTATGTTTATTTTTGCCTTTAAATTACTCTTAATAAAGTTTTTAATATTTGACAACTTTATTTGTTTGTTGTGTATCTCATTATAGAGCATAATATTTTTTACAACACTATCAAGCTCCCGGACATTCCCATTTATGTTCTTAACAACAAAATCAACAATTTCATCCTCAACAATAAGGTCTATGTTTTCAATCTTTTTCTTGAAAATGATACCTAATGACTCAGAATCCACAACCTGGATATCCACAATCATACCAGAGGCAAACCTTGATCGAATACGCTCTTCAATAGAGGGAATCTCACTCGGAGGTCTATCAGAGGAGAAAATAATCTGATTATTATTATTGTAAAAATGGTTAAATAAATGGAATAATTCTATGGTAGTACGCTCCTTTCCTGCGAAGAAATGAACATCATCTATAATAAGGAGTTGATAACTTTGGTACCTCTTACGAAAATCACTAACTCTTTCATGACCAACACCAACCGCGTCTACATAATCCTGTGTAAAGTTTTCTGCGGTCGTGTAATACACTTTTAGGTTTGGTTGTAGTTGTAATACCCTATTCCCCAACGCTTGTGTGAGGTGAGTTTTACCAACACCAGTTGGCCCATAAATAAATAGTGGATTATATACAACACCCAGTCTTTTTATAACAGCTTGAGCCGCGCTGTGTGCAAAGTCAATATACGGAGCAATAACAAATGAATCAAAATTAAACCGAGGGTTTAGTCCAGAATTTTTATCAACTTGTTCAAATTGAAACGGTATGGTTTTATTATCCTGCTTTTTTTTCGCAGACTGATTTGTATTAATTCTTCTGTTTATAGTAAAACGAACAAGTTTTATGTTTGTGGTTTGTTTTTGTATCTCACTAATAATAATCCGCATATATTTCTGTTGAATCCAGTTTTTAACAAACTCATTAGGAACACCAATTGTGAGAGTTTTGTCTTTATCCACATGAAGAGCGTGTGTACTAACAAACCACGTCTTAAAATTTGTTTCAGGAATTGATTTTCTCAATGATTCTAAAACCCCTTCCCAAATTGTTTGAGCATCTAATGTTCTGACCGTTTCCATTGAACCCATTATGGGGTATGAAGTCAAAAAAGCAAAATAGATATATAGCAGTGCTCTCAATTAAGATGTGTATAACGTTGTGAATAACTAAATAAAAATAGTATTGTGTTGTTTTGATAGATAAGGTATACTCAGCAAGTCACACTCTCAACTTTTATGCACAAAAGAAGTGTAAAAAAAACAAACAAAAAACACGGTTTTCTATCAAGGAGTAAAACAAGCTCAGGAAAGAAGGTTATTCAACGAAGAAGGCTTCGAGGAAGGAAAAGTATATAGTGATGCAGAAGAAAATATCATCACAAGAGATTAAAAACTATCTTCGGGGGGGTGTTAGGGTTTCAAATAACAGTCTGGTGATTATTTATCATAAAAAACAAGAAAGAAAATCTGTTGCAGTTATTATATCAAAGAAAAAAATTAAAAATGCTGTAAAAAGAAATTATGTTCGTCGAGTAATACGATCTCTTGCGCAATCAGAAAAAGAATTAAAAGGAATTTTTATTTTTATCTATAAATCAAAAGAAACAAAAAATGAGCGTATACAAAAAGTAATACAAGACGCAATCAAAACACTAAAGGATAAGTTAGTATAAAAAGTGCTATTGTGGAAAACATACTAAACAAAAACAAAAAAAAGAGTAATGGTATATACTGACTGAGTAATGGAATCAATACTCACAACCGTTTTTTATCAACCGGCAATAAATATTTTATACCTCGGATCAAATATTGTTGACCCGAGCGTATTTTGGTTGGGGATTTTTTTTCTTGTACTTATTATTAAAATTGCACTTTTCCCTGTAAGCGTTGGCGCCATACAAACGCAACAGAAAATACAAGGAATTCAGGGAAAATTGCAGTCTTTAAAGGAGCGATATAAAAATGACAAGGAAAAACTAGCCTTAGAAAGTATGGCTCTTTATAGAAAAAACAACATTAATCCATTTAAATCAATATTTATACTCCTTATACAAATACCAATTATTATCACCATTTTCTTGGTCACAAGAGATGTGTCCCAAGGAGATACTTCATTCGACCTACTCTACTCATTTATTAATCAACCAGAACCACTCTTAACAACCATGTTTGGCCTTGAACTCACAGCACCTCTAGGCAGTGGTTTAATCTTCTCTTCCGCAACAGTAACGTTTGCCATACTTTCTGGCGCAACACTATTAATGCTTATGAGGCAGTCAGCAAGGCGTGTTTCTGGAGAACAGGCAATGCGTATTCAAAAAATACTACAATTAGTATTCACACCACTTGTAATGTTTTCTGTTTTTTGGTTTGGCGCCGCCGTTGGTTTTTACTTTTTTATTAATAATATTATTTCAATGATACAGGAAACATTTATCAGAAAAGGTATTGGGGTAGATGAGAAAAAACCCTCAAATAAGATAACCAATCAAGTTACTACAGCCCAATAACCCACAACGAAAGATCTCTTTTATTAATAAAGAAAAACAAAGAACCATCATCATTTATCCACGGGTGTATAATATCAAATTTTGTACCAGATGTGAGTGCTAAAATATCCTCATCTTTTGGATTTAGTATAATCTCTTGTTCTTTGGTGACAGCATTAATATACACAACAACATCACTCAAAACAACATCTCCTTGATACCAAGAGTCAGGATAAATTGCTTTATATCCAGAGAGTGTCCTGTTGGGGAGATTGACAGGAACACCACAGATGAATATGCCAGAGTGACCATCACATTTTTCAGTAAAAGTTTTATACAACGCGGCAAACTCACCACCACCATCAGCACTTGCGACCATTGCCCCACCAATGCTTTTATATTTATATAAAAAATTAGACGACTCATCTAACAAAACAGAGCCACCCGAACGAGAATAGAATATTTTTTCTGGTAAGGGTGTGGGTGTCTGTGTATTAAGAGCAAAGATATGAGCAGGAACTCCGGTTGCGGTCGGGGTTTTGATGGTAAGGTATTTCCCCCTTCTCCATTGGGGTAACCAAACATTACTATTAGATCTCCAAATAACTCTTGTATCCGCGCTGTTTTCTAAATTGACCAATGTTCCAACAGAACCTTTGTTTGTTTTTTTAATAAAAAACAACTTGTTTTCACCATCTGTTGCGACACGCACATTGTTCTCAAAAACAGTCTTTGTATTAGTTTTTGGAACAAAGTCATCAAAAAACGATTGAGAAATTAGATCATTTGCTTGGTTTTCAAATTGAAATAACACCCTACCATTCTTAAACAAATAAGCTTTTTGTATATACAAACCATCACCTTGAAAAGTTTTCTTTATACTATACGGATTAATGGTTGCTTGGTGTCGATCTCCTCTACCCGCCTCTATAATACGAACAACCCATCCCAACCCTTCTTCCTTATCAACACGATATCCAGCAACCGGTCCTTGAAAAATTTTCAAAATACGAAACACACCACCCTCAAGGTCATCGGGTGTGGGTGAATCCGTCACTATAATTGGTGGCTCAATAAAGGTTATTGGAGAAACAGAGGGTTCGTTGATTGGTGTTGGGACGGTGCCAAATGGGCTGGTTGATTTGGGTTTTTGATTGATTGTCGTTACAGTTTTTTTTGGCATATCATCAGTGTTGTATATATAGTACAAACCAAACAATACCAATAAAATAATAATCGCAAGCGCGATAAGTAGTGATCGGAGTAGTTTTTTTAAAGAACCTGTTTCCATACTATTAAGTATACCGCACAAAGAAAAAGTGATAAAGAAAGAATCTCACACCACAAACCAGATCTTTTATGTTTTAAAAAAGACGTTATTATTTCAAACACAAGCAATAGCTATTGTATGATAAAATTAAGGAATTTTAATGAAACCAAATCAGGGTTAACGGTATTTAATATTATATAGGATCCTATAAGGATAACCAAACTCAATAATCCATTTTTTAGCACTGTTAAAGCCTCCTCTCGCCCCTTCACATGACCACCCGCAGTTAGTGCTAATAGCCTTACCCCATAAAAGGCAATAACAACCGTAGTAAATATTGCGGCAAGAGAAAAGGCAATTTTAAAAAGTGCCGTCAATAATTTTCGAATTAACTTATTTATTTCTTCTTGATCCTTAATATTAACTCCAATCCCAGCTCCGGGTGCGGGAGGTTTAAATCCTGGTATGCCAACAGAAAAATAAATTGTTTGCATTTGGTTTTGAGAAACAGCGGTCATTTTTTGTATAGGGGTGGTGAAAAAAAACAGCGCTGTTGTAAAAAAAGCAACCACTATGGTAACGCAAATGTATTTATAGCTCGATAGTAAAATCATATTCTGCTTTTTGTTTTAACACATCACCCTTACGCTGTTCCGCGACAACTTTGAGGAAAAACGCACCCTCATCACCACTTAATAATAGATTCACCCTCCTTGAATCTTCTTCTAATTTTTCTTCACCATTCTTAAACCAGTTGTAGGTAATAGTCCCATTATTAAAAGCTTCAAGTGAAAAGAAGTATGGATATACTGATAGTGTTATTGGTTCACTGAACAAAACATTTTTACCAAACGCTCTGTTGTGTAACACGCCACGAAGTGCTTCAAATTCATACACTAGTAATTTAGGGAAATTTCGAGGAATGGTAACACTCCTTTTTACCACAAAGGATTGATTGTTTAATTTTTTTGCCGTCACCGTCACCTTAATTTTTGGTAAATCATACCGAGGCTCGCTTGGTATGATAATCACTGATTTTCCAACCCCCTGTGCTCCCTGAAACACTCTTCCATTCACCTCCCACACAAAAGAAAAATCTCTTTCTGTAAACACAGAGGTGCCACTTTGATACAACAAATCTGCTGAAACACGAATCGGAGCATCTCTTCCTGGCAACGGATATCCAAGATAGTGTGCGGGCGTTACCACCTCACCCTCCCAAATAATATCAAGTCGCACCGGGTATATAATTATTTCTTGGGTGAGTTGTTGTCGCAAACCACCATAGTAAAAAGTTATATTACAAGTGATAGTGGTTGGTCGACTTAAATCCAACACCTTAAAATCAATCTGTAACAAATCATTAAATTTTTCATCAATCTTTCCATTAATGAACCACTTAGTGGAATCAACAGCGCTTTTTGAAACCTGACCAGAGGTAACCTTTATTGTTACAGTGTCACCAAGAGCTGGTGTTGTGGTGCTAGCAGAGATACCCAGAAGATCGCTGGCGGCAGGAATGTTTTGAGCAATCACTGGTATATAGCTGAGGTGTATAAGTAACACACATATTAAATAGTAGGGCGTATTTGAGTGTCTAAAAATCGACAACATAATATTCGCAGTATAACAGGGTGTTGCACGAACTCTATTTTTTATAGGAAAACACCACACATGTCAGGTATATCGACCACAAAGGAAATGTAGAGAGAATAGGGATGCTTTCAATAATGAATATAATTGGCAAAACAACAATCAAACCAACCTTACCTTTTTTAGGAGGATTAACACCAAAGAGGACTAGGTAGAAAGACAGTATTATGATTGACAGAGTAAGGGGGAGTGCGAGGAGTGATGTGGAGAGTGCAATTGGATATCCTGCAAGACCTTGACCAATCTCCTCAAACCCAAAAAACGAGAGAGCAGATCCAACTACAGCAGCCACAGATAAACCAGCAAGTGTTACTGGATTAAAAAATACCACAAGAAGAGGGAGATATATAAAATCAACAATCTCTTTGAAAACAAGGAGGGTTGTTGCAACAATCAAACCACCCCTCGGAAGCTCTGTAGATCCACTTCCGCCACGCTGTAAACGACGAATTTGTATCATACAATCAACTTACCGAATCATCACCACCCTCCTTTTTAGATTTTATTCGGAGCAGTTGAGATGGATCAGAGGTAATAATCTGATCTTCTGTGTAAGAAGCGATAATTTTAATAGCAACTCTTTTAAGGCCGGCGACAAACAAACCCTCCCCAACCGCTGATTCTAAGAGTAAAAACTTTTCATTATCTGTAAGGTTAAAAATTTCTTGTAACCTCTCTATTGATGTTGCAGATTGTCGTAGCAAAAGAACCAAAGAGGCGTTGTTTAAAATTGGTTTTCCGTAAGGAGAGTTTAAGAAATCACTAACATCTTGTGTGATTGTGGCAACTCCAAGATAGTATTTTCTACCACGCTTTACCAATCCAAACAGAAAAATAGCACTCGCCTCATCACGCATCATTACCCACGCTTCATCGACAACCAGGAGTCGTTTGCGTAATACCTTACGCACATTGTTCCATATATAGTGTGTAATAATATACATTGCTGCAGGTTTCAACTCATCTTCCATATCTCTAATGGAAAAAACAACCAAATCTTTATTCATATTGACATTAGTTGGTTGATTGATAAAACCAGACCATGACCCTCCTGTATATTTTCCAAGACGACCAACCAACCCCTCACTCCCATCCAAACCAGCAAGTACTAAGGCAAAATCAGAAAGCAGTGGCGCTTCCGCGTTTTCAAAGTTAGCATTTGGAGTTATGTCTTTCAAGGCGTATGTCTCTGTAATAGCTTTATCAAGAAGAGATTCTTCTGCTGCGGTCAGATTGCCTAAAAGAACACGGAACAATCCAACAAGATCAATAATATTACTTCGCAAGACATCGGCTGGATTTTCATCCTCACGAATAGCAGGAAGATCAAATGGATTGATGTGATGTTCTGAATTAAGTGAAACATTGAAATGCCGACCATCAACCGCCTTAGATAGAGGTTCAAACTCCATCTCAGGATCAATAACAATAACATTAATACCTGCCATCAATGATCGCAACACTTCCAATTTCATAGCGTATGATTTACCAGCACCTGATGTTGCAAAGGTAACCGAGTTGTAGTTTGGTAATGAAAAACGGTCAAATAGTATGAGTGATGCGTTATGCTGATTAACACCATAGAGAATCCCTCGATCTGCAGAAAGACCGAATGAGACAAATGGAAATATGCTTGAGAGTGGTTCTGAGTTGAGTTTGGTGTGTATAGAAAGCACATCATTTGCAAACGGGCTAGTGCTCTTAAATCCCTGCTCTTGTTGAAACAAACTTGGCTTTACGAATATAAGACGACCATCAAGGAGTGATCGCAAATCCTTTTCTGTATCTGCTAATGATTCCAAAGAATCACCATAGATAGTAATGTATATACCAACATCAAACAACAATTCTGTTGCCTGTTGAATTCGATCACGCAAATGCTCCAAATCTCTCCTCGCAATATCAAGTTTTGGATCACGAACCATACCCTTACGTTCTCTTTCCAGAATCTGACTCTCCACCTGCGCAACCTTCTTTCTAAAATCACGCAAAACATTTTTTGTCTCAATGGGGTGTATGTGTATAGCGATGTCAAATTCTCTGCTAATGTTGATGATTGGTGTAAACCAACCCTCATTTAAAAAGCGAGGATACGAGACTATTGCAAGTGTCCGTGCGTACTTACCACCAAGCTCAATGTGTTTGGGAGCAACTTTGATTGCTGCGGGGGCAATAACATCTCGCAACCCAATACTGCTACGCTCAAACATTTCTTGTGGCATAAAAGAGGTAACCCCTTTCCCCTCCACAGCGCTTTTCTTTTTAAAAATATCTAAAAGTCCCATACTATAGTTTTGGTACCGGCGCAGTGTCGCCCGGATTAAATGTTTGATACAACAATTCGGTAACAGCTTCGGTGTCTAGGCGAACAGCGCGAAGGCCTAAAGAGCGTATGTTATTTTGCACAAAAGAAACGCGTTGTTGTAGTTGTGTTTGAGCCTCTTCAAAGAAATTTTGTTGCTCGTTTGTTTTAGATTTTTTAAATGATAACGTTAGTGATTTTATTTGCACTGGAGAATAACCAATAATAAGAAAAAACTGCTTCGTCATAATTTCATTTGATTCAGTAAATTCAGTAATAAATTTGATATATTCTTTGGTTTGCAATCTCAACAACTCTACCTCCTGTTTGTTGTAAAGATTTTCTAAATATTCTAGGTGCTTTTGTATATTGAGGCGACGAGATTGTATAAGAATCTGTATATTCACCTCTAATGAATTAAGCATACTCTGGAACTGATTGAGTATCGCTTCACGCTCCAAGTCAGACTTTAGATCAAAGTTTAATGAAGAAACCAGCACGATTGCACAGAATATACCGTCCTCTCGAATGATAGTGCCATCTCGTATTTCTTTCAAAGGAACAAATGACTGTGTTGTTTTCTGTTTCATACGCTATGATGTTTGCCGACTGTCTTGAGAAAATTGTATCTCAGTAAGTAATTCTTTAATACGATCTGATTCATTATGATCTTTTTGAGTTTCTGAAACTTCTTCATTTTTTTGAGCCACTCTTTTTCGTGTAACCGCAACAGATTCTTGTTGTTTGTTCCAGACATATAATTTATCATTCAAGAGATATGTCAGCATTGCTCGAAGCAGGTCTATAAATGATTGGCTGTTGTGTTTGTAAAACGCTAACAATCCTCCAAGAACTCCAACAGGAGCACCCACAAGCAACGCGGTCCCAAACCCAACAAAGAAGAATAAAAAAATAAAGAGTCCAAGAGCTCCTCCTATGTACACAGCCTGCACAAAACTGAGCCCAAACAAAATGGTATCTGGAATATCAAGGTTTTGTGGTACTTGAAACCGCATACACCCCCAGTATACCGCTTCTTTGCCACCCCACCTTCCAATTATTGAGGTCGAGTGAGTATGATGCTTTTAATCTTTTTAAAGATCCTTTCATCAACAGCTTGGACAATCATCTTTTTCTCTTCATTAGAGACTCCCATCCGTTTATCAATGCTTTGAGTAAAAGAATCAGACCGCTTAATACCTGTAATGACACCAATCACATCTTCCTCAAGCGTACTGATTTGTGGGATAGATAGCTGAAATTCTTCAGCCAATAGTGCCAACTCTTTTTCTAGTATGGTCTGTATCGCATCACGTTTTTTATCACCATACTTACTCAATATCGCCAAAAAATTCCTTTTATAGTTCATACATTATTTATTATCACCTTTCTTTTTGGTACCATAGTATTTGTGAGTAAATTCCCTTGATGCGTTCGTGATTTTCCTTGCTCTATCATTAAGGATTTTTTTAGCAAATGCAATTCTTGCATCACTATTTGGAGGAGCTTCTTTTGCTCGACCACTTCCTGCAATAATCTGATCAGCCTTCTTTCCATCCACCTCTCCTATTCTATCTGGATGATGTTGATTCATGAGAAGTTTGTACTGATCTCGCATTTTTTCAGGAGAAGTTTCGTTTGACGTACCAAGTATTGCGTGATAGTCATCACCACTCACTTCATCAAGCTGTTTTCCTGTTGGAGGGGTATATCCTTTTTCTGTGCCATCTGAAGGGTTGTATGGGAGTGCCAGTTTTGATTCTTGTAGGTGTTCTAAACGACGGTTTTTGGGTATCGGTGATCCACCACCACCACCACCATCATCTCCTGCTACTGATGGACGAGGGTTAGTTGAAGTTTTTTTATCTTCTTGTGTTTTAGCATCTTTCTTGCCACCACGATGACGATTAAAGAAGCCAGAAGCAGCACTTGATTTGAATAATATATGTCGATCTTTTAGCGATCTCCCCCCTTTCTTCTTATCACCCTGATCAATTGATCGTACATCACCAACAAACTCCTTTGTTATTCTCTTTGTTGCTTTCCCTACAGATGTTTTTCCAAGCCAAGCAGCTCTCCTTTTCGTCCACCCATGAAATTGACCTTTTCCAACACTATCCGAAAAATCCCTCCCCTGCCATCGCCAATAATTTCGCAAATTCTGCAAACGACCTGTCAAGTTCACCCCGCCCTTAAGGGCTTTTTGTATCTTGTTAAAGAGACTGATAACGTGGAGTATGAGGAATATCGTAAGGAAGGCGAGAAAGATACTTCCTATAAATTCCTCATAAGGACTATTTCCCAAATTTTCATTAAGTATCTTATCCATCAATTCTGTTATTTTAAATACAAACCATAATAGAAAGAAAATAATAACCGGCATTAACGCGGTGCTCTGTAATTTACCAACCCACCAGATTTTAAACTTTCCAAAAACATTCTTACCATCACCTCCGACAAATAAGGCAATTACGGCAATTGGTGATGTGATGAGTACAAGAATGGCAACAAAGAATCGTTCAAAAAAGAGAATGATAAGGTAGAAAAATGATGCTGCGAGAGCAAACTTGGTAATCATTGAGAAAAGATGAAAAAGAATACTCGCTTTAGCGATTGCGGTAGAGCCAGCGGGTGCACTGGCGCCAGAAGATGCACCCGAAAGGGAAATTTTTTGGTGTAAATTGGGATTTATAAGGTTATCAGCATACAAAGAATACAAACCAGATTGCTGTTGGAACAGAAGTGCAAACAGATTTGATACATCATAAATAAACAATACAAAAAAACCACTAAAGTTTACCAACAACGCAGCAATAAGTAGTCGTACCAACGTTGCCTTGCTATACCATCCTGGCTTTTCTCGAAGATGACTAAAAACAATCCCAACAGCGATAGTTATGAATAGTGCAACAATAATAAGATTGGCGACATCTCTAAAAAACACCCAAACATCCTGAATAATACCTGATTCAGTGGGTGCAACAATGGTGCTAAATTCCAAGACAGTGAGTGTGGTGGCATGACGAAGCGCATCAAGAGACAAGTCTAATACATTACTTCCGATGGTGTTGTTAAGAAAATCAAACATTAGCTCAACAACCTTATAAATGGTACCAATAATTGCTGATGCCACCGCCCCCGCCCCCCCCGCTACATCTATTGGTGTTTCTGGTTTCGGAAATCCTGGTCCTTGTGCGAAGACCCATTGCCAGTCAACAAGTAGTACAACAAGCAATGCAATACAACACCACCCAGCTGTTTTAAATATTGTAATATTCACTTTTTTCATACATTATTAGAAAAAGGGGCGCGGCACATTAACATCAGGTATATTAACAAAATCATCCAATCCAGACGGCGGTGTAGTTATTTTCCGAATACTTTCATCCCTAATCCCATAATCAGTTTTCAACGACCTATCTTTTGTTCTGGACGATCTATCACCACCAGGAACTGATTTCCAGAAATTGGAATAATCCCCCAAAATCTTTTGCTGAACTCGTCCTCGTAACGCAGCGTTATACTGTCTGCCAATTGTATTGCTACTGAATTTTGTTGCCCTAAAGGTCTGAATAGCATCATCATCTTTACTAAAAATTCTAGCAAAATTAACTGTTTTTGCTTGATCATATCCTGTTCCGTATGTTCCGTAAGATTGTGACTGTAGATTAAATGTAGGAGTGTTTTGTAATGTTATGTTGGGAATATCAATTATTCCATTTTCATAAAATAGGTAAATGACTCTGGACAACGCCCGAGCTATATTCTTGGTTTTTGTTTCACGAACTTCCTTTTTCAATGTATTAAGTGTACCTGATTCACAAAAACCTTGGCCCTCAACAGTAACATTAATTTTATCTGTACATTTTTTATAAGCAGGCGCTGCCCCGTTTTTAATTTTTTTCACAAGAGCTTTCTCAACATTTTGTGGCGTGACTTCATCACTTCCCACCAACTTACTCCTAATTTTCTTTACCCCCTCATTTCTCTCATTTTTATACCCATCACTCAAAAAAACATCATCCTCTCCTCGAACACGGAGATATACTCCTAACGTAGATTTATAATCACCAACCAGCTTTTCAGCTACTATCTCTTTCTGTTCTAGGTAGGATAAGTCATTGTGAAAATTTCTAAAAGAAAGATTGTTAACATCTTCGTAATAGAGGAATGTATCAGAAACATTCTTCTTCTCATCCACTATAGTGGTTTCAGTCACATCAATCTTTTTTGTTTTACGACTAATGATGACAATTTTATTCCGCCTCTCTAAAGTTTCTTTAATTTGCACTTTGGCTTTGAATCCAGAAGGTATCTCGCCGAGCACTTGCTTGCTTTCCAAACTCTTTTTCACATGATCTTTATATATCTCATAAGCTTTATAATCCTGGTCAAGTTTGGGGTTTGTAACAAGATAGTTGCCCTCATTACCAATGACACCACTCAATAAGTATCGAGCATCACCCGCTGCTTCGACATATTCTTCTGCTTCTGCGTAACCACTTTCGTCTATAAACGCTACAAAGACCGAATCACCTCCATTAGCAAGTGCATTCGCATTACGATCAAGTTGACCGGTGTCCACCGCATCTATACCTCCTTCTAAGAGGTTTTGAAAAACATTACTGAATGTTTGCTCTATTACACTAGATAGAAGGCTACCAATTTCACTAAACTCATCAGCTTCAGACACTTGTTCGAGTGGCAGTTGTGAAGCGAATGAAAAGCTTTCTGAGATTAAACTGTAATCCTGATATATAGTTGGTTGTGTTAAGCAGTTAATAAAAGCATCAATATCAATCAATCCATCAGAGTTATAACTTCCATCACTACCACACCCATCAGCCTTGTCAGCATCATGACTAGACATAAGAGCTCCAGTTTCAGATGTTACCTGCTCTCTCTTTGAAACCGTATCACCAGATATATTATTACGAATCTCTTGTGCATCAAAGAATGTTCCAATGTATAGTTCACTAAACGACTGTGCTACATTAAATGGTCTAAAAGTCACATCTTCTTCTATAATTTTCACATTAACATCTATATCCACATCCACGCCAAAATCAACAGTGCTTTTATTAATATTGTCAAATATATCACTCCCCTTACACGCCCTGGTTTTAATAATACCAATCCCCAATTCATCCTTTATAAGGCGTGTAAAATCAAGATTAAGGCTGTCATTACAAAAGAACCCCAAACCCTCTCCTGTCAAAAAACTTCCAACAGCCTCGTCAGCTAAATTTTTCCAGTACTCAGAAGGATTGTCTTGGAAAAAATTTGCTTCATTGCTCCAATTTACATATTTAGAAAGAAGACCTTGGGTTAGCGCGCTTGAAGCGATTCGTGCAATTCCATCGAGAAGACATTCCTTACCCACATTTGCCAGATCGTTAGTTGGTACGCTGATTATAGAAGCGAGACCTCCTAGACCAGCAGCCAAGCAAGCAAGCAAGGTCGCCGCTGCCGCCACAACGCCCGATAAAAGACTGCTGCCCGATCCACCACCACCACCACCTCCTTCACCTTCAAGAAGTGTTTCACCAAAATCTTCAAAATCTTCATCTGAGTTTGTTTGCACTTTTAAAAATTCAGGTGCCACCACCTCTTCTTCATTCAACCCTTGATAAACAGCAGATATACCCCAATCTCCATCTGTTAGTTTTAAACGAACGCTACCATCACCCTTTCTTGTTTTTTCTACAACTTCCCCCGTATCTTGATTGAGCGCCACGATAGTTATTTCAATATTAGGAAATCCAGACACTTCAATTCTGTTGTCTATTTCTCCAGAAGGTGATTCAAAACCCAAAGTTTTGTTGGGCGTTTTTATCTCCAACAGGTCAGGAACATTTGTGGTTATTTCCTTACCTAAACTATCTTTATATGTAAAACTCAATGACCACTTACCATTTCCTAGAAGTAAGTCTATATAATCATTATCTTTTTGCCTTTCCTTTTTCAAAACCCGATTCCCTCTAGATGCTTTAATAGTTATTGGGGTTTTTGGGTCTGCACTATTTATGTTATTTATTGTTATTTTATTTATTAAATTTTCACTAGGTGAAGTAAAGGAGAGAAATATGGGTTTGAGTGAAGAACCACCACCTTCTTCAGAACCAGATGGATCCCCACCACCATCTTTTTCAGAACCAGATGGATCCTCACCACCACCTTCTTCAGAACCAGACGGATCCCCACCACCATCTTTTTCAGAACCAGACGGATCCCCACCACCATCTTTTTCAGAACCAGACGGATCCCCACCACCATCTTTTTCAGAACCAGATGGATCCTCATTACCACCTCTGGGATTATTAGTTCTTCTAGTGATAAATTTTATAAAAGCAGCATTCACAGAACTTCCGGTGTATAAGGAATTATTCCTTCCAGCACCGTTAAGATTGGAACCATTACCACCATCAAAACCAGACGAACCATTACCACCATCAAAACCAGACGAACCATTACCACCACCACCATTACCACCATCAAAACCAGACGAACCATTATCACCATCAAAACCAGACGAACCACCACCACCTCCAGGAGCAGTTGTGCTACTATCAAGGTCACCACCAGGAGGTTTTATATTAAATATCCTAGCCAAATCTTTTGATGTTTTTGGTTCTAAAGAAGTTCCTCTTAAGGACGGGTCTACCAAAACCTCGCCATCTCCTAGTCGATCAAGCGTTCCTCGTTTTGCTTCGTCACCCTCTAAGATAAATAAATAGACACCGCTCGCTACCAAAACAACCACAGAAACAACACCAATAAGGATAAATCTAAAAGTCATTATATTCAGTATAACTCAGTTATTTACTCAGTTCTTTTATAATATCTTGCAAACTCTGGAGAAAAACATCAAACTTTACCGTCGTCGTACCTCCTTCCGGAGCATTCGGGTCAGTTGGGGCTAATAAACGTATACCCAACACAACATTATCAGCTGTTGGAGGTAATAATGAAACATCTACCGCAGCACATGAGTCAGAAACCCTTTTGATAAATAGTGTGTATTGCGAATATATTGCGTGTGGTACTCGTCGTGGTAACTTTTGAAGTATCTCTTGACACAAAAGTTGTAATTGAAGCGCTTCTTCACGACGACCTTTCTCATTTGCAAATGCCCCAATAACAATTTTTTCTACAGGAGTTTTTATAGCGCCAAGTAACTGAATTGCAGAAATGAATTCAGAGAGCACCGCGCCCCTATCAACCGAATCATCAACTTGCACAACCAAATCTGAATCCTCGCTTTTTGATAATTTTTTAGTAACATCTGCAACAGAATCTTTTACTATTTGATCAATCTCTTCTTCAGTTACATTTTTGTAACCATCTCGTGAATATAATATTTTGCGCAATACATCAGAGGTACGCTCACTCGGACCACCTTGTTCTTCTGTCGTTCGTGCCGTTGCCTCATCAATTTCTGCTTGGTAAGCAAGTGATGTTGGATTATCTGGATCTGTTCCTTTAAGAACTTCCAGCCAATTCGGCACGCCATCACCATCAATATCTTCATCTGTAACAGAATACTTGGTCAAAAAAATATTTCCTGGTTCCTTATCAATATTGTTGTATAACCATATCATCAGTACGATAAACCAAAACACAAAAAAAACAATGAGTATAAATAATGTTTTTCTCTCTACTAGGGGCATTCGCCGCATTTGAGGAGGACGTTTTTCCAATCGCCCATTCTTACTATGCTTATTGTGAGGTGTTGGGTGAGGATG
The DNA here is from genome assembly GCA_965216295.1 of Minisyncoccota bacterium. GTDB lineage: Bacteria > Patescibacteriota > Minisyncoccia > Phycocordibacterales > JABAAK01. Next base: position 134,715 of record OZ244141.1, read on the forward strand.
CATACACACAGTATATGGTAAAATGAAGTGTGGTGATATCAAACAGTAATCAAACCTCTTTGGCGATAAGAGGAAAAATTGCCATTATTGTATGGAGTCTCTCTTTCTTCGCATTTTTTAGTCCTCAAGAAGTAGACGCGTTTTTCATACCCGAGGGAGGTCGTATATTAATTGCTCTCCCGCCCTGCCATCTTCCTATCCCCGGTTCAGTATGGACGCTCAGTATTAATTTAGCAACCAAATTACCTCACCCAGAACTGCGATTTCCCGTAGCACCAAGAGCACACTATATTCCACCACTACCTATAACAAATACTTTAGGACAAGCATTACCCATCAGGTTGCCGTGCTGTTGGTATATAGGGATAGCTATCATATGCAACCCTGTTCCAGGATTTCTTCCAGCACCACCCTCTCTTTACGGTGCCTCTTTTTAGAAAGATTAGAGTAATGCTGCGCATTGTTTCCAAGAATCAAAAGAAACATCTTCCGCTCGTGTTGTTTCTGTAACACCACAATTCATTAAACGGGTTTGTATGTCACTGTTGTGTGCAAACTTTTTTAACACCGCTTTTCGTTTATGTCTGAAAGCTGTGTGGATTAGTGAAAAAAAGTTTTGCTGTAATTGCTCTTCAACAGGAGAAATATTTTCTATACTCAATATTGCGGAAGACACTTGAGGTTTTGGATGAAATGCTTGAGGCGGTACTGTTGTGATAATTTTTGGTGTACCAAAAAGACGAACAGAAAGTGAGAGGAGTGAGTGTTTGGTACGATGGGTAATTCTTTGAGCAACTTCCTTTTGCAACAAAAGAGCCATGCGAGTTGGTGGTACAGACGACGTTAGTAATAATCGCAACAGTGAGCTGGTGAGATAGTATGGTATGTTTGCCACAACCACAAATGGGGTTTTGGATATATGACTTTTCCATGATTCGTTTCGCGCATCATCTTGTATGAGAACCAACTGCTCTTTCTCCAATGCCTCAGCAAATCGTTTCTGTAGACACTCTACTAAAACAGGATCTTTTTCTACGGCGTAGAGTTTTTTTGTATGTAAAAGGAGGAGTTCTGTTAAGACACCCTTACCAGGCCCGATTTCTAAAACCACTTCATTGTGCTGTATATGTGCCGCCTTTATTAACATCCCAGCAAATCGTTTGCTTTTTAAAAAATGTTGTCCTAATCGTGCTCGCATATAGTTATCATATTATTACCACACCAAATGCTTTGCTGATTCTACCCTGAAGGTCATAAATCAATTTTGTTCCAAGGTGTGTTGTAATAAACACATAATAAACTATTGTGTTACTATTTGTTTAATATAAAAATAAAGATGCGCTCATTGCTGAGCGCATCTAAAGACTAAAACCTAGCCGTGAACTCTTATTTCAGAGCCGTTTGATCCATTACCCCTCTCAATTCATCAAGTCTCTCATCCAACGCGACAGTTATCCGAGTTCTATAAGCAGAAATGACATCAACAGGTAACCTTAAAGTCTTACTATCAGCAAAATACTCTTTGCTCGAGTTCATAATGCTTTCCACATATGCAGGATTATCAGCCTGAGCATTGCAGTCGCGAACATAGATAGTAGTAATAGCATCAACCATCATGAGGTCTTCTCCGTTTACATGGAGAAGTAAACGGCAGTATTCACCACCATCAACTCCCAAAGCATCATCAATACGACTAAAAACCGAATCACAATAACCCAATTTTTCAACCGCAACAACACCATCTTCAAGAGCGTGAACTATTCCAATGCATGTCTCCGATTTTCCGGATTCGGGTGAATGACGCTCACGCCACACAGACGCAACATAAGGATATGTTTTTTCGGTCACATTTTCCGGAGTTGTGGAAGTTACATCAGGGTACCCTCCAGTTCCAAAAGACGGACTCGCAGCAAACGCCACGGGAAAACTAAGCAGGGTGGCAAGAGTTCCACCAAACAAAAATTTTATATTCATAATACTTCTCCAAAGCAATGAAAAACAAAAAACCCGCACCAAAGATACAGGCAGACTAAAGAACGATAATCTAATCCAAAAGAATTGTACTATATAAACATGTGGTTGTCAAATAGCTGTTTAGTATAAAAACAAAGATGCGCTCATTGCTGAGCGCATCTAAAGACTAAAACCTAATCGCGAACTCTTATTTCAGAGCCGTTTGATCCATTACCCCTCTCAATTCATCAAGTCTCTTATCCAACGCGGTAGTTATCCGAGTTCTATAAGCAGAAATGACATCAACAGGTATCCTTACTTTACTATTAGCAAAATAATCTTTATATTTTTCCTTCAAATTCATCATGTCTTCTATATATGCAGGATTACCAAGCTGAGTATTACAATTGCGAACATGGATATTAGTAATAGCATCAATTGGCATAAGATTAAGATCCACCACTTTTTTGTTGAAATAGCAGTATTCACCAACACCAACTCCCAAAGCATCATCAATACGACTAAAAATCGAGCCACAATAACCCAACTTTTCAACTGCAAAAACATCATCTTCAAGAGCATGAACTATTCCAATACATTCCGGTTCATCAGGCGACCAGGACTCATACCACACATCCAGAATATAAGGATATGTTTTTTCGGTCACATTTTCCGGAGTTGTGGAAGTTACATCAGGGTACCCTCCAGTTCCAAAAGACGGACTCGCAGCAAACGCCACGGGAAAACTAAGCAGGGTGGCAAGAGTTCCACCAAACAAAAATTTTATATTCATAATACTTCTCCAAAGCAATGAAAAACAAAAAACCCGCACCAAAGATACAGGCAGACTAAAGAACGATAATCTAATCCAAAAGAATTGTACTATATAAACATGTGGTTGTCAAATAGCTGTTTAGTATAAAAAAGGTGCGCTCATTGCTGAGCGCACCTAAGGGCTAAAACCTAATCGCGAACTCTTATTTCAGAGTTGTTTAATTCACACCGCCTATTTTAACCTAGCAATCTTCCTCTCAGTCATCAGGACTTAGATTCAGAAATAAGATTAGCAGGTGATAGTTGTGCTCTGTTAGCAAGAAACTCTTTATATTTTTCTTTCAGGTTATCAAGACATCCTTGAGAGATGTCAGCAGAACCATTACAGCTCAACTGAGCACCAGTTCGAACATAGATGGTTGTAAAAGTATCAATTTTTCCAAGCAGAGAATAATTCTTCGAATCTTTCAAACTCAACAAATAATTACAATTCGGATCATCATCACCCACTTTTTCAATCATGAGAACACCGTCTTCAAGAGCATGAACTATTACAATGCATCTATAATCTAGTGATCTATAATTCCACACAGACATGAGACGAGGATACGGAGCCGCTTTTTCCGGAGTTATGGAAGTTACACCGGGGTACCCTCCAGTTCCAAAAGACGGACTCGCAGCAAACGCCACGGAAGAGCTAAGCAGGGCGACAAAAACCGCACCAAACAAAAATTTTACATTCATAATACTTCTCCTAAGTAATTTAAAATGAGTCCTGCGCCAAAGATACAGGCAGACCAAAGAACGATAATCTAATCCAAAAGAATTGTAATACATAATAGTGTATTTGTCAAATAGCTGTTTAGTATAAAAAAGGTGCGCTCATTGCTGAGCGCACCTAAGGGCTAAAACCTAATCGCGAACTCTTATTTCAGAGTTGTTTAATTCACACCGCCTATTTTAACCTAGCAATCTTCCTCTCAGTCATCAGGACTTAGATTCAGAAATAAGATTAGCAGGTGATAGTTGTGCTCTGTTAGCAAGAAACTCTTTATATTTTTCTTTCAGGTTATCAAGACATCCTTGAGAGATGTCAGCAGAACCATTACAGCTCAACTGAGCACCAGTTCGAACATAGATGGTTGTAAAAGTATCAATTTTTCCAAGCAGAGAATAATTATCCATAGAATAATTTTCTATCGTAAAATTCCACAAAGAATCACAATTCGAACTCACTTTTTTAATCATGAGAACATCCTCTTCAAGCAAATAAGCTACACCAGCACAACCAGAATCCGGCGAGTATCTCTGTTTCCACACAGACATGAGACGAGGATACGGAGCCACTTTTTCCGGAGTTATGGAAGTTACACCGGGGTACCCTCCAGTTCCAAAAGACGGACTCGCAGCAAACGCCACGGAAGAGCTAAGCAGGGCGACAAAAACCGCACCAAACAAAAATTTTACATTCATAATACTTCTCCTAAGTAATTTAAAAATGAGTCCTGCACCAAAGGAAAGGTACAGGTAGACTATAAAAAACTATAATCTAATCCAAAAGAATTGTAATACATAATAGTGTATTTGTCAAAGAGCTGTTTGGTATAAAAAAGATGCGCTCATTGCTGAGCGCATCTAAGGGCTAAAACATAATCGCGAACTTTCGTTTCAGAGTTGTTTAATTCACACCACCTATTTTAACCTAGCAATCTTCCTTCCAGACATCACGATAAAGCTAGATCCAGAAATAAAATTAATAGTTCGTTCCCTGTTGGCAAGAAACTCTTCGTGTTTTTCTTTCAGGTTATCAAGAGAACATCCTTGAGGGGTGTCAGCAGAACCATTACAGCTCAACTGAACATCATTTCGAACATGGATAGTTGTAAAGGCATCAATTTTTCCAAGCAGAAAATAATTCTCCGAATCTCCCACCGATTTCCACGAATAATCACAATTCGTCGGACCAATATCCACTTCTTCAATCATGAGAACACCATCTTCAAGCAGATAAACTATTCCACTACAGCCAGAATTCGGTGCGTATCTCTGATTCCACACAGATATGAAACGAGGATACGGATCCACTTTCTCTGAAATTGTGGAAGTTACACCAGAGGATCCTCCAGCTCCAAAAGATGGACTCGCAGCAAACGCCACGGAAGAGCTAAGTATGGTGATGACAAGAGTCGCACCAAACAAAAACTTTATATTCATAATACTTCTCCTAAATAATTTAAAATGAGCCCTGCACCAAAGGTACGGGTAGACTATAAAAAACCATAATCTAATCCAATAACACAGTAATACACAATAACATTTTTGTCAAATAATTGTTTAGTATAAAAAAGATGCGCTCGTAATGAGCGCATCCCAATTCCTCCAGGTTAAAAGTACAAGCTTGATGGAGTAAAGAAAAAACTTAATAGAGTTGTTGCTCCGTCACCCTCTTCTCATAATTCTCCTCAATCTCCTTCCGAATCTTCCACATCCCCATCATTTTCGGTGATTTTGAAGTAAAAGCTCATCCCCAACCAGGGAGCAACAAGGAGTAATTCACAATTATAGAAAGGTCAGTACATTGCTCAAACCCTACAGTGCGACTCCTAATAAATTCAGGAGAACCAACCAAAACGATAAAAGCATCATCTTGATTAGTAAAACACTGCACGAATGTATCCACAATCACCGTTTCTGAAATACACAGAAGTCCAGCAATGTTTCGCACCGTATAAGTACCATCGTAAGCACCATAGTTTTTATATGAAACAAGCTTGATAAAGCGCGGATCAGACAACGAAGTTTCAATAGAACTGTTAAAATCTATAAGATCAGGTACTTCCTCCTTGAGGGGAAGAAGATGAATAAGAGGGTGAGGTCTTCTTTCATCATTAAGAACGTTGGGAGCACCCATTACCGCCTTTCGCTCTTCATTTTGACCAATGTACTCTAGAGCAATATAATCTTTGGTTTCGGCAAGACATAATACTTGCCGATTTGGTTTTGGTTGTTGCATAAGCAAACCTCCATAATTGATTCAAAGAAACCTGCACACAACATAAAAAGTCGCGTTGCAGTAGAAAGTAGATGAATCAAATCAACTACCTAAATGTATTGTAATGTATAACAGTGTGTTTGCCAATAGTTGTTTAGTATAAAAACAAAGATGCGCTCATTGCTGAGCGCATCTTGAAAATTTCCTCCAGGTTAAAAGTACAAACTTAATGAAGTAAAGAAAAAACTTAATAGAGTTGTTGCTCCATCTGATTCATTTCCTTCTCCCTCTGAATCCCAATCTTTCCCATCAGAGAGTCTATCAACTGATTAACAAGTGTGGGATAATGCACAACCTTAAAAGGGTCAGCGCGTTGCTCTTCATTTGTTTTCTCAAACCTTACAGTGCGACTCCTAATAAATTCAGGAGAACCAACCAAAACGATAAAAGCACCATCTTGACTAGTAAAACACTGCACGAATGTATCCACAATCACCGTTTCTGGTATACACAGAACCCCAGCAATGTCTCGCACGGTACAAGTACTACCATTTCTGTAAGTATAATCAGTTCTGGAAGATACAAATCTGATAAAGCGCGAATCAAACAACGAAATTTCAATGGATTTTTTAAAATCTATAAGATCAGGTACTTCCTCCTTGGGGGGAAGAAGATGAAGAGGACAACGAACCCCTCCTTCATCATTAAAAGGGCTGTCGTGACATGTCGCCCCCCATTCTTTATACTGATCAGAGTACTCCAGAGCAATATAATCTTTGGTTTCTACAAGATATAACACCTGCCGTTCTGGTTGTTGCATAAGCAAACCTCCATAATTGATTCAAAGAACCTGCACACAACACCAAAAGGTCGCATCACAGTAGAAAGTAGATGAATCAAATCAACTATCTAAATGTATTGTAATATATAACAGTGTGTTTGCCAATAGTTGTTTACTATACCTACCATTTTATAATCACACCAGGTGTTGTTTCATTTCTATCCTGAAAATCATCATAGAGAGCAAGGAGTGCTTGATCGTCAAATATGTCATACAAGAACGATGATGCTTGCACAGTTCTATGTTTACCCAAAAAACTACGCCGTCTTGCATACGAGCAGTACAGCAACTTTTGCGCTCGTGTAATTGCTACATAACAGAGTCGTCGTTCCTCTTCAGCATCCCCTCTATCATCTGTTGTGAGGAATGGAAACAAACCTTCTTCCAGGCCACTTAAAAACACAACAGGAAATTCTAATCCTTTAGCCGCATGTACGGTCATTAATCGAACACCATCTCGGTGGTGACGAAGTGTGTCTTGATCAGAGCTCAATGCAGCTTCAGTGAGTATGGCATCAACACCTTTGGTTCCTTGCAGATGTGAAAATTTCTCAGCAAATGCAATTAATTCATACACCTCTTGTTTTCTTTCTTCAGGATTACCAAACGTTTCATTGAGATACGTATCATAGTCAATGGTTTTGATAAGTTTCTGTAATGTGTGTGCCACCGTCTGTGTTTCAAGAGATTTCCGCACGTCATCAACAACCTCTTCAAACCGCTGTACCTTTTTCTGTATACGCGGAGTAATTGCATTTCGTTGCCCAGAAAAAAGTTTTTCAATTGTTTTTGCACCAATACCACGAGAAGGAATGCCGACAGCGCGAATGAAAGCATCGCGAGCGTTTCTATTCCGTGCGAGCGTTAGATATGCTAACAACCCACTTACTTCAGCTCGTTGAAAAAAACGTACACCTGTTACGCGGTATGGCATTTTCTCTGCAAGCATTCTTGATTCAAGTGCTCGTGCTTGAAAATTTGCACGGAAAAGGATAGCAAAGTCATTGTACGAAAAACCCTCTGTGTTAACGAGTGTTTGTATGTGGTTCGCTATTTTCCCAGCTTCTTCTTCTTCATCGTGTGCTCGTATGAGAATAGGAGGTTTGCCACCTTCTTGTGTACCAATCAATTCTTTTTCTTGCCTCATGGTATTTTTTTCAATGACGGCATTGGCAGCGCTCAGGATTGATTGTGTTGATCGGTAGTTTTTTGTTAGAAGAATTGTTTTTGCAGGTTTATGTTGTTCGGTAAATGAAAGCATGTTATCAATACTTGCACCACGCCATGAGTAAATGGTCTGATCTGTGTCACCAACAGCAATGACAACATTATTCTTTGTATGCAACTGTCTGAGTAGTGTTCCTTGTAATGCATCGATGTCTTGAAACTCATCAACGAAAATATGAGTAAAGTGTGTTGAGAGTTGTTTGTGGACAGACGGGTTGTTTTTCAAGAGTGCGACGCAACGCACAAGAAGATCATCAAAATCAAGAGCTTCATTTGCTGCAAGCTCAAGTTCGTATTCGGGATAGAGTTCTTCTGCAATAGTTACTACTGATGGTGTCATACGCACGACACCAGTTGTTTTGATTTGTGATATAGCTTCCTGGAGTGTTCGTGGGGTCGTCGTGCGAATGCCATGTGCTTTTAAGAGTCGCCTGAGGATGCGGCGCGTGAATTCAGAATCTGCGATGGTAAACGATGCTGACACATTAGCTTCTTTGTAATGCTCTCGCAACACTTTTGTGCAGAAAGCATGAAAGGTGCTTGTTTGTGGTGGTGTCTGAGGAACCCTTTTTGTAATACGATTCTTCATCTCGTCCGCTGCCTTATTAGTAAAAGTGAGTGCTAAAATATGATCCCCCGAAACACCCCCCGCTATGAGATGTGCAATCTTTTCTACGATAATACGCGTCTTACCCGTTCCTGCTCCAGCGACCACTAGGAGAGAAGAGTTGTTGGTAAAGAGTACCTCTTGTTGTTCTTTGTTAAGATCAGCAGATGTATACATTAAAGGTAGTATATATGTTTCTTTTTCGTATGTGTAAAAGTATTTGTTAATGGAGAGATGATGTTACAATGCTTTCACGTGGAGAAATTTTTCACCCGAACACCACCATACTCGCGCACCATATAGTTTTATAGTTCGTATGAAAACAAACGCACTTTCTCAATTACAAAAAACTTCGATTTCGATCGGGCTCATCTTTGTTGTTATTGTTGTTTTGTTTTCTATCGAAACAAAAGGTATCAGTAGTCGTCCTGATGTTGAATTATTCAACAATGTTCAACTCATACCACTCTCAAGTTCCTAGCACGCCCTACACTTCTTTTTCTGTAGCAGAATCTTTTTCCTTATTTGCAATATTTGTTCGTGCTGCTGGGTTTGCAAGGAGGCGTTCTCGTTCAATTGGTTCACCACTTACTTCACAGGTACCATACGTTCCTTGCTCCATACGCTCTAGTGCGTGAAGAATATTTCGATACCGCGCTTCAAGTGTCTGTGTTATAGCAGCATTTCTACCGTAATCACGACTTTTTACCGCCTCATCATCATTGCCGTAATCACCTTTTGATTTTGGTAACCAGTCACCTGGCACAGATGGGTTGGGTGACGCAACACCACCAAGCGATTGTTTACTCTCCAACAACGCCCGTTCCTCCTCCAAACGCTGTCGTAACATGGCAAGGTCATCACTATTCAACTGTTTCATACACCACAGAGTACCACACACTTAGTTCGTTGCTAATGCTGCTTGTTGTCGAATACGCGTGTTGATAAAGGGTATCAAGTCTGTGTTTCCGGTGAGTATGACAAGTGCCTTATCATTGAAGAAGTAGTATGACACAGGAGAAGTACTACTGTTCTTCAGTATACGAACATCTTTGTTGTCAATAATTCGCAAATCACTCAATGAATTACTAGTGGGTGTTTGTCGTTTTTTCACAGCGTCTCCAAATAGTTTTGCTGCATCATTCACTAACAAGCGTTCCCAAGCGAGCATGCCAACTAATGCTGCTGGATAGTTATCAACCAAAAACAGCATAACATATGCGGTTGTATTGGTATCTGTTCGATATTGAGCAATACGATAGTAGTCTCCTAGTGATTGGACCAACTGCGTCGGTGCACGTAATCGAAATGTTGAAAAGAGTTCTTGTGCTGGAAGAGCTTGTCGTGTACCATCATCAGCCTTTGTGTATGGTACAAAACTCGTAAGTATTCCAAGTTTGTGTTGTTTTTTGAGAAGGCTGTGCCACTCTTGAACACCATCTGTTAGGTTGACCTCTTGCACTTTTTTAGAAGAGAAAATATCAGCAATACGATACACATCTCCTGGTGAAACCACCACTTGTTTCGGTTTTGAAAGCAAGCTTGTGATGATAACGACGATGCTTGCAATGGTCAAGAGAATAATAGCCAAAACAGTCAATGTGTGGAGTGAGCCACGACGACGAATGGGTTTACTGTCTCCATGGAGTTCTCGCACGTTTTGCACTCGCAAACCTTTTTCATCAAATCGTGCTTTTTCAAGTTGAAAATCATGCCATGCTTTACGAAGATTTTCTTTCTCAACAGATTCTTGTTGTATCTTTGTCTCTTCTGGGCTTTGCTGTTCTGATGTTTGTATTTTTTTATCTCGTGATTGCCACGGAAGAGATGCTGTCAAATTGCTGGTGATGGTTGGTTTTTTATGAGAGACGTGTGAACCACTTTTATCTTTTTGTTGCGCATCGTACTCCATGGTATCCAATGCTTGCGACACTAACTTTTGGAACATTTTTTCCTCTTCAGGACCCTGTGTTGGTTGTGGTGCCACCCCTTTCTTTTTGTTTAATGCCTGCACGCTTGAGAGAGCGCCAAGATCTTGTTGTCGCTTAAAGGCATTTGTTTTTTCTCGTATATGAAGTGATTTTTTAAATAATTCCTTTGACTGTCTACGAAGTGCCTTTCGCTCTATATTCTTTTTCTCCATCTCCTGAATAGCAACCTTTTTTAATTGCAAATCGCCTTTGGTGTCAATGGCTGATCGCACATCTGCCTGAAGTGTTCGTAGACTTGGGGTAATTGGTTGTTTGTATGGTGGTTTTTGTTGTTCTTGTGGTGTCGCCTTAGATATGTGTTGTTTCAATGATGGGCGTACTATAGAGTTTTTTTGTGGTGGCGTTGTGGGTTTGTTTTTCTTTGATGAAAATAATTTTGCCATCCACGGCTTGTGTTGTGATGGTGTATGGTGTGTCTGTTCTGGAAATGTTGGTTTTGAAGGTGGCGGAGTGAATGAGGGATTCTTTGAGGCTTGTTGTTGTACAGTTTTTTGTGTTGGTTCTTGTGATACAGATCTCGTGTTCTGTTTTGGTACGGATGAGTCTCGCCTTCCCCACGCCTGTTTTGTAACAGATGGTTGTTTGGGAAATGTTGATTTTGAAGGTGGCGGAGTGAATGAGGGATTCTTTGAGGCTTGTTGTTGTACAGTTTTTTGTGTTGGTTCTTGTGATACAGATCTCGTGTTCTGTTTTGGTACGGATGAGTCTCGCCTTCCCCACGTCTGTTTTGTAACAGATGGTTGTTTGGGAAATGTTGTTTGTTGTTTGTATGATTGAACTGGCTTGTGGGGTGTTGGTTTTGGGGGTGGCAGGATGGATAAAGCTTTTTTTTGAACTCGTTGTTGATTGTGTAATGAAAATTCATTTGGACCAGAATGCCATCGCTGTTTTAGCACACTAGATGGAATCCCCTTAGCATTCGGGGCGACATTTTTTTTAAAGTCTTTGTGGGGCGGCGAGGTACCCCCCGCTCCCTTGTCATACAAAGGTGTTTTATCTTTTGGTTGGTATGGGTGCACCATTACTTGCAGAATAGCACTACCTACTCAACGACCACCCTTTTTTGACTGTTATAGTTTATCTTTGAAAAAAGAAGCATCTCTTTCTTTCACAGAAACCTTGATTTTACCTTGCCTGTCTATTTCTTTGACAACAACGGGTATGATATCGCCAACGGAGACTAGTGTGTCAGCACTTTCAACTCGTTGTGGAGCAAACTCAGAGATATGTAATAGTGCCTCGGTTTTTTCACTCAATTTGACAAACGCTCCAAACGCAACAATATTAACAACTTCACCATCAAAAAGATCACCAACCTCTACTTTTTTTGTTAAAGACAAAATTGCAACAGAGGCTTGTTCCACACTGTCTGTTGCACCACTTACTGTTACCGTCCCATCATCCTCTATGGTAATTTCTTTCACAGCATATTTCTCTTTCAATGCGCGTATGGTTTTACCACCCGAACCAATGACCAAGCCGATAGTGTCAGGTGAAATCTGTATCTTCTTTATCGTCGGTGCGCTGTCAGCAATTTTAGTGCGTGGCGTGGTAATGGCGTCGGTGATAGTTTTGAGTATATGGAGTCGTGCATCACGTGCTCGCTCAAGTGCTTCAAGAAGCACTTTCAAAGGAACACCATCAATCTTCACATCCATTTGTATTGCAGTAATACCTTGTTCGGTACCTGCAACCTTGAAATCCATGTCTCCATGATGATCTTCAGGTCCTTGTATGTCTGTGAGAAGACGATACTCATCACCTCGACGAACAACACCAATTGCAATACCAGCAACAGGTGCGGTGATGGGAACACCACCATCCATGAGTGCCAACGTTGATGCACACACCGATCCCATTGATGTTGACCCGTTTGAAGAGAAACACTCGGATACTAACCGAATGGTGTACGGGAAAGAAGTTTCATTAGGAAGAACGGGACGAAGTGCTTTTTCTGCTAATGCACCGTGACCAATTTCTCTGCGGTTAGGAGGCCCAACGCGTCGCACTTCAGCACCCGCTGAAAAAGGCGGAAAGTTATAGTGATGCATAAATCGTTCCTCATGCTTGCGCTTCTCAACTGTTTCCATAAGGAGGGAGTCTTCTGGGCCACCCAAAGTAAGAGCGGTGAAGACATGTGTATCACCACGATAGAAGAGACCTGAACCGTGTAAGAGAGGTGACAATCCTCCTGCTTGAGCAAAGAGCGGGCGGACTTCGTCTAGCGCGCGACCATCAACACGGGTTGCTGTATCAAAAATACTATCTCGCATGATCTTCCCAACTGCGTCTGAAAAAAGACGTTTTGCAGCAGTCTGATCATCCTTCCCTTCTGCAAGAGAAGTGATAGTGTCATGCCACTGTCTTTCTATATCAGTCACCGCACCAGACTCACCAAAAACAGCGTCATGGATGTGTGGCTCAATGGCCTCACTGAAGTGTTGTTGGAGAGGTGCACTTGCAGATGGTGCCTGTACCACTGCCTTGTCAACAGCCACACTCTGCACAATCTTTTTTTGAAATGCTTCTACCTTCTGCATCTCGTGGAGAGCAGTTTGAAATGCTTCTCCTATTTCCTGTTCGGTTACTTGATGTGCACCAACTTCAATCATAGTAGCGACATCATCTTTGCCACAGAGAAGGAGTGTTTCTTGTGATGCACCATTATCGGAAAAGGCACACCACGACCCATCAATCTTTGACAGTACCACAGGAGAAACAGGACCTTGCCACGGGATAGATGAAGTAGCAAGAGCAATAGATGTTCCTAGTATGCCGAGTATGACAGGATTCTGTTTACCGAAAGCAAGTGTCGTTACAATGACTTGTGTGCTCCGACGGAATCCTTTTGGAAAGAGTGGGCGAATGGTGCGATCAATGATGCGACCATTTAAGACTGCTTCTTGTGATGGACGTCCTTCTCTCCTCATATACCGACCACCGAGAATAGCATTCACTGAATAAAAACGTTCTTCAAAATCAACCGAGAGAGGAAAGTAATTAAGATTATGTTCCTCATTGGCCATCACAACACTTACCAAAACAAGAGTGCCTCCTGCCTCAACCAAAACTGAACTAGTTGCATGTTTGGCAAGGTCGGTAAAGGTAACAGTGAATTCGGTATCACCAAATGTTTCTTTCCATTCACTTTGAACTTTCATAACACACTATTTGCCAGCCGTCTTTTTTGCCGTCGAGTTACTACTAGGATGTTTGGGTCTGATGAGATAGTCTTTTGGTGACTCGCTGAGATCAATAAAGTCATCTGCGGTTTCACGAAGTTTCGACGAACACGATCTACCAAATGCAACCACCTCAATCTGACAACCAAACTTCCTCACATACTCAAGGGCTGGTACGAAGTCACCGTCACCAGAGACGAGAATGATAACATCTAACTTGGGTGCTAAGGCGACAATGTCAACTGCAATTCCTACATCCCAATCCGCTTTCTTGGCGCTATCACTGAAAATTTGTAAATCTTTAATTTTTGTTTCAATGCCAATGTTAACGAGCGCTTTAAAGAAATCAGATTCCTCCCCACTTTCGGTTCGTATAACATAGGCGATGGCTCTCACTAACGAACGACGACCAACTGCAGTTTCAACAACACCATCAAAGTTAACTCGTTTGTCGTAGAGGTTTTTTGCACTATGGTAAAGATTTTGTACGTCTAAGAAGACACCAACACGTTGGTTGGCATGTTTAATAATAGTCACAAGAATATTGTATATGAATAACAGTGCTTACTTTCTCAGATTCAGTTTTTGTAGAATTGAACTATACTCCTCCCCACTACCATTTTTTAAATTAGCGAGATGTTTTCGTCGCTTCTCAACAAGTCCAACGAGACCTCTCGTTGAATGTTTGTCTTTATGATTTTGCTGTAAATGTTTATTTAATTTCTCTATACGTCTAGTAAGTATGGAAACCTGCACAGCAGACGAGCCTGAGTCTTGTTCGTGTCTTTTGACACAATTAATGCTTTCGGTTTTTTCATTCTTTGTAAGCACACTGCACTATACCGTCTGTTTGCATACGACGCAAACCACACGAAGAGAGGAGTATACTACCCATATGAAGGCGAATGTCGCAAAACGAAAATTCTTAGAACATTTAGAATTGGGGCTTGGGCGGTCATTACAGACCGTTGAAAACTACAATCGATACCTCACTCGCTTCTTACATACCATGAATATTACAGACACCAAACAGATTACCCAAGAGACGGTACACAATTTTCGTCTCAAGTTAAATAGAGTTTCAACGCAAAAAGCGAAGCGTCAAGAGCCATTAAAAAAGGCAACACAGAACTACTATCTAATTGCACTACGAATGTTTCTAAAATATTTGGAATCTGTTGACGAGAAAGTACTCTCACCACATGCAGTGGTTCTTGCAAAAACAGGTATGCGAGAGCTTGATCTCATCACCCCAGCAGAATTACAACGACTCTTTGCAGTGACAGAAGGATCAGGTGTAACCGATCTACGAAACCGTGCCATACTTGAAGTCTTATTCTCAACAGGATTACGTGTCTCAGAATTGGTGGCACTGCCCCGCAACCTTGACTTGGAAGCACACGAATTTTCAGTTCGTGGTAAGGGGGATCGCATTCGTGTTGTCTTTTTACAACCCAGCGCCATCTCATCGGTGAAACGCTATCTCAGAGAACGCAAAGACACATCAACGGCATTGTTTGTTGGACGAGGTGAACAGCCAATACCGGTGCGATCAGTTGAGCGCATTGTTGAACGATGTGCAAGAAATGCTGGTATTACCAAAAAAGTGACTCCTCATGTTCTGCGACATGTGTTTGCAACAACGCTGTTGGCTAATGGTGCTGATCTGCGCTCTGTACAAGAGATGTTGGGACATGCAAATGTTGCGACCACACAAATATACACACACATCACCAATCGTCGTCTCAAGGAGGTGCATAAAAGGTTTTTGCAACGGTAGTGCAGGAGTATTTGCAGAGTGGTATGGTGTAAGTGCTATGCACATATTTTCATGGAATGTGAATGGTCTTCGGGCAGTTCATCGCAAGGGTGCGCTGGAGACATTTATCAAAACCTGTGATCCCGACATTCTTCTTTTGCAAGAGATAAAGGGTAATCCAGAACAATTTGATAAAACATTGGTTGACGCTACATACACTCGTTTGTTCAACCCAGCACAAAAACCAGGATATTCAGGCGTTGCTCTCTGGGCGCATCCACGCACTGGCGTTACTCAAGAACAGTTTGAAAAAAGTATGCAAGGATACCAAGACAATGAGGGGCGGGTCGTGCAGGTGCACCTTGAAGAAATAACGGTGATTGGTGTGTACGTTCCAAATGGTGGTAAATCAGATGAGGCGTATGTACAAAAATTAGCGTTCCTGAAACATTTAAAGAAACACGTTCAAAAATTACAAAAAGAAAAAAGAGGTGTTGTCATCGGCGGTGACTTTAACGTTGCCCGTTCTGATATCGATGTGGCACAACCAGAGAAATTTCAAAAGCACATTAACTTTTGTCCTGAAGTGCGAGAACACATGGAGTCCCTTCTTGGTGCTGGTATGGTGGATAGTTTTCGGAAACGCAATCCGGAGAAGGAGGGTGCGTACACTTACTGGGATAACTTTGACTTCTCTCTTCCCAAAGGAACGAAACCACGAGAGGTGAATCGAGGATGGCGACTGGACTATCTTCTCGCAGACACAGCAACAGATGAAATGGTAGTGGAGACACAGATTCACAACGATATCATGGGTTCTGATCACTGCCCTATCTCTCTAACAATTCGTTAGGTTACCTTATTTCGACTTCGTATTTTTTGTACTTGCTCCAAATCTTCTTGGAGGCGGCGAATTCTTCCCTCTTCCCCTAGCTTAGCAAGTGCATCGTTATCAAGCTTTGCCATCTCTTTACTTCGATTAAGTAAATACTCTTTTGTATTCTTTGTCGGATCTTCCAATACTTCTGCCAAGAGGCTGTGTATAATTTGACCAATCCGTTTACTTGGTTTTTCGGCAATAGCTGTCATTACTTCCTCACCTCGTATGGTGAGACGTCCAGGAGTTACCGGATCACGCAACACTTCCTCAACCATAGATTGATATTTTCTGAGACGATACGGCTGTTCTTTTGGTCGTCCAGTGCCAATACGATCACACATACGCAAATTAATAAGATCCCAGATCTTCTCCTTTCCAACACGTGCAACCATCCTTCGCACCCCAGAGAGAGTCACCTTCTCTGTGTCTGAAAAAAACATGTGCCATCGGACAAACAAGACAACTTCATCAGTGAAGTGTTTGGGAAACTTGAGACGACGCATGATAGCGCGAGCAGTTCGTGCACCGACAACTTCGTGAAGGTAAAACGTGTAGTCACTTTTTTCTTGTGACCACTCTCGCGTCTCTGGCTTACTAATATCATGAAATAGTGCAGCAAGGCGAAGCACTAAAGAGAGTTTCTTTACACCTGCATGCTCAAGCGTTCTTAAGTTATGTTCAAAAACTTCAAAACGGTGTGCTTGATTTTGTTTAATACCAATACCTCGACGTAATTCAGGAATGATGTGCTCAAGAAGCCCCACTTGTTCTAATAGAAGTATTCCAACCATTGGTTTTTCACTTTCAAGAATATAGACCAACTCTTCTCGGATACGTTCCACGGCAATTTGTTGTATTGCTTTTGCATTTCTTTTAATAGCACAAAGTGTCTCATCCTCTATCTCTCCACTTAACTGTGTTGCAATACGTACTGCGCGCATGAGACGAAGTGCGTCTTCACTAAAACGACTATCTGGATCACCGACAGTGCGAATGAATCCATTGTTCAAATCAGCAATGCCGTTGTAATTATCAACCAACTCTTTTGTTACTGGATCGTATGCGAGTGCGTTGATGGTAAAGTCTCGTCGTGAAAGATCGTACTCAAGAGAGACACCGAAGGACACCTTGTCTGGACGTCTGTTGTCTGAGTATCCTTCCTCACCTCGGTACGGTGTGACTTCTATAATCTTTAACGTTTCATCTTTTTCGTCATCATTCACAACACCAACGGTACCGTATTCGTTTTCATAGACAGTGTGAGGAAAGAGTTTTTGAATATCTTCAGGGAGTGCGCTGGTAGTCAAATCCCAGTCACTTGATTGTCGACCCATGACGAGATCTCGAACACAGCCGCCAACAATGTAGGCACTAAACCCCCCTCCCTGTAGTGTTTTTACAGCGGCAAGAACACGGTCTGGTACGGTGAGATTAATTTTACTGCTCATTGTTTATTATAGTTGGCTATTGGGTTTTGTATAGTACATACTACACGGTGTAGCACTTTGCACCCGTAGCTCAGTTGGATAGAGCGCCTGGCTTCGGACCAGGAGGTCGTGGGTTCGAATCCTTCCGGGTGCGCCACGGTAACATTGTACGTCCTCATTAGCGATTGTCTCGTGTGATGCAAGGAGTAGTTGTTGTAAAACACACGAGCGCTGGTGCGGGTAGGGAGAATCGAACTCCCGTCTTAGCCATGGCAAGGCCACGTTCTACCACTAAACTATACCCGCATACACTACTCTCAATTTCATAATAGCATTACAGAAATAGTACGTATATATAAGAGCAATCAAAAAGGGTGGTCGTTAGTATAACGATCACCCTTTCTAATACTGCACAGCACGTATCTTATTCAGTCGTATTCATATCGGTAGTGCCTTCTGAGTCTTTTGACATAGTGTCATCATCCTCATTTGGTGTAGTAGGAGCAGCATTCATTTCTTCAACTCCTGCAGCATCTTTAGGCATTTCATCAGTAGTAGATGGCATTGCGTCTGTGTCTTGTTCCATTTCACTATTCATAGCGTTAAAGATTAAGTAAATAAATAAAACCGCCGTACAGTATTGTAGGCGACACTAAAAGCATACACTACTTTTCAAAAAAAGTGCAACTTATACAATCTTTTTTACCTTGTCGGGGAACCGGGATTCGAACCCGGAGTCACCCGCACCCAAAGCGGGCATGTTAGCCGTTACACCATTCCCCGCTGCTATATTTTACTTCAAGAGATTCCAGTGACACTTCCCTCTTTCGAAGTATATACACATAATCACTACAGCTGAACAACGCGAGTATAACACATCATTATTGAAGAGAATGAAGTAATGCGCGTTTAATCTACAGCATTTACACAACTTCTTAACCCAATATACACACGCTTCCCTACCATGCTTTTATTTCCCATTACGTTATATACCAACCAAGCATTTCTATTTCAAGAAGATTTTACTCTTTCCCCCACCCTTCTCCCCTCTTTACCAGCACATTACTCACCACCTCTCAACGAGATATGGAGAGTTTTTCACCCTGTTTTATACAAAAATCAACACTAAAGTGTTTCACGTGAAACGTTTCGAGTAATGTTACCTAATGAAACGTTTTACTATTTTATTGATTTAAATGAGTGTTTCACGTGAAACATTGCTCTTTTTCATAAAAAACGTTTCACGTGAAACGTTTTGAAAAGTGTTACATAGTGAAACGTTTTACCATTTTATTGATTTAAATGAGTGTTTCACGTGAAACATTGCTCTTTTTCATAAAAAACGTTTCACGTGAAACGTTTTGAGAAACGTTACATAATGAAACGTTTTTCATAATATTCTTGCAAAAAGTCATTCTATACTATAAATAGGATCTATTGTTGTTGTGGTGCGGGCGGGGAGAATCGAACTCCCGTTGTCCGCTTGGAAGGCGGATGTTCTACCATTAAACTACGCCCGCAACAATACGAACAGTGCGTGGATATACCGTACCACTTACTATACGTATGCTTGCAGTATACATAATAAGAAAGATTGACAGCAATAAAGACGAGACATATAATAAAGGGGATTGCTGTTGTTGGTTGTTGTAACCGCCGTTGGGGCGGTTTTTTCGTCGGTAGCGTTAGAGAATAATGCACAACACAAGAATAATAGATGAAAAATTATGAATGAAACCGCATTTGATTTAAAAAATTTAAAAACAGTTGTTGAACAAATTGCTGAAATGCGACAGCTACCACAAGAAACACTTTGGCACGCGATTGATTCGGCGTTTGCTGCTGCATATAAACGTGAACATGCAAAACATGGTCACATCATTCGTGCTCGTTTCAATGCAGACACAGGAGAAATTAATTTTTCTCGCGCAAAAATTGTTTTAGATTCAAAGGATGTTCTTCCAGAAGGGGAGTCTACTATTGATGAAGATGATAAACGAGTTGTTTTTAATTCTGAAAGACATATTATGTTGGATGACGCACGTCGTGTACAACAAGGTGTTGTTGCTGGAGAAGAAATATTATTTCCTCTAGAGGCAAAAACAGAGTTTAGTCGTATTGCTGCACAAGCGGCACGTCAGGCAATTACACAAAACCTTCACGAGGCAGAACGAAAAGTTGTTATCAATGAGTTTGAAGGAAAAGAGGGAACACTTATGACTGGTTCTGTGCAACGGATAGAGCGAGGTAATCTTTTTGTTGATCTCGGAAGAACGGTTGCTATCCTACCATTCTCTGAACAGATTAGAGGAGAACGCTTTTCACAAGGAGAACGTCTCCGCACACTCGTCCTTTCAGTTGATACTTCACGGAGGCATGGTGGTTTCATACGTCTCTCACGTGCAAGCGCAGCATTTGTTGTAAAACTTTTTGAATTAGAGGTTCCTGAAATGGCCCAGGGTATCATTAGCGTTAAGAAGGTTGTTCGTGAACCTGGTTCCCGTACCAAGTTGGCAGTGGAAACGAATGATGCAAGCATTGATGCTGTTGAGGCGCTCGTTGGTCCACGAGGTGTTCGAGTACTTACAGTAAGAAGTGAACTCAACAATGAACAGATTGATATTATCGAATGGTCAGAAAATGCACAAGAGTTTGTTGAGGAAGCACTTTCTCCTGCAACCATACTCAACATTTCATACGATGCTGATAAAAAAACAGCAGAGGTTAAAGTCAGCGATGAACAAATTGCTCTTGCTATCGGTCGAGGCGGTCAGAACATGCGTCTTGCGGCAGAATTGGCAGAGTGTGATATCACCATCGTTACCATTGAAAATGAAACAGTCGCTATTGCAAAACGAGACGGTACGATTGAAATCGTTCGTCCACTTGAAAGGAAGAGCGACGGTGACGAGGAAAAAAAGATACATGAAAAAGGTGCTGAAAAACCTAAGGAAGGAGAAGGTGTTGTATCAGAAGAAAAAAAGGACGTCGTTTCTGAAACCGAAGAGAAGGATGTATTAAAAGAAGGGGAAGAGAGGGATACCTCAGAAGACGAGAAGAAGACGGACGCAAAGACATCTGCGTAATATTTTGTATACTATAGTATGAACTTTTGGCACGATGTTGAACCAGGAACAGAAGATGCGATGCACGCCATCATTGAAATTCCACGGGGGTGTAAGAATAAGTACGAGATAGATAAAAAGACAGGGCTCATTGCGCTTGATCGTGCTCTGCACACTGCGCAAGATTATCCCATGGATTATGGGTTTGTACCGAGGACGTTGTGGGACGATGACGATGCGCTTGATGTGATTGTAATTACAACGTATGCACTACATCCTTCCGTTCTTGTTCGAGTTCGCCCAGTGGGAATATTGCGAGTCACTGATTCGGGTGAGAGTGATGACAAGGTGGTGGGTGTACCTGTTGATGACCCACGATTTGCAAGTGTGAAGGAAATCACAGATGTTAATCAACACACCATACGAGAGATAATTCACTTCTTTGAAACCTATAAAAACCTCCAAGAGAAAAGGGTAGAAGTGACGGGAACAGAAGGGGTTGCTGCCGCAAAAGCAGCATTTAACCGGGGCATTGAGTTGTATAGAAAGAAGTTTTCGTAGTATACTATATGATATCTAATATGAACTCAGATGACTCTGGCGATCGCCTTGTACGCCATTTTTTCGTCACCTCAATGATTTTGGGAGTTACTCTTCTTATTGCATTTCAAGCGCATGCAGCTGAGAAAACAGGAGCAGACATTCGTAACACCACTATAGTCAATATTGAAGAGCGAGATTACAACGTTCTTCTTTCAGCACTCTTTGGTCGTATTGACGCTGCTGTTGATGATGATGCTTTCACTTTTGCCCGTGAATTTGATATCTATCGTATGCAGATTGCTCAAGAAGTACAGTACAACGCAGCGCTTCTAAAAGCAGCACACCAGGTGATTGGTCGTTTTCCAGAGGAGGCACGAATAAGTTATACCGAAGAACTCATCATGTTACAAGAATTAGTTGCGACAGATTGGAAATCAATATTACCATTCGTGCAGAACGACACATTTCTCTCAGATGCAATCATGCATCACTACAATTTGTATGAAGGGTGGTGGCGTCGATTGGCTGGTGCTGCCAAGCATGCACAGAGACATAGTTGGTTCCAGGCACTACAGAAGAATGTCGATACAACAAGTGAAAAAATTAAGGCACTATTTACTGATGTCAGTAAAAAGGTTATGGTGCGGGCATAATGGAGAAGACCACACGGGAGACATCAACAAAAGAAATAGAAACAAACTACGGTTCATGGTTTGCTATTGTCATCATTCTCTCCATCGTTTTTTTCTTTGCATACAAAGGAACGCATTCATTACTATCACCGCCACCAACCCCCGCACCAGCAAAAGGGATTGAATCGTTTATCATTACCAATCCTTTGTCAGATGATGCTAGTGTTACAGTCGAAACCGTTGAGAAAGTGCTCTATGAAGGTAATGATTTAAGTGATGAAGAGCTCGACGCACTCATTAAACAATTTTTAGAAGAGACCAAAACATAATAATAATCAACATATGGACACCACAGAAAAGACATTTGCTATCACAATAAAACGGAAAGATGCCGTCGTAGACATCGCTGGCACCATTCCAAAAGATCTTATTTCTCAAGAGCGTACGGAAGTATTGAAGCGTATCGCAGAAGGTAAGAAGGCGAAAGGATTCCGTGACGGCCATGTACCACCAGCGTTGGTGAAAGAAGGGCTTGATGATCTCAGTTTGTGGCAGGAGTGTGCGCGCGAAGTGTGTATGCGACACTTTCCAGAGATGCTTGCCGACGCACGCGTTTTTCCTATACAACCACCAGCACTCTCGTTTACCAGTATTGCCATTGAAAACGATGTGTCATTTACCATGCATTGTCATACCACCCCAACCACCACAGTCGCTAACTACCACGAAGCACTCAAGGCCATCGATGCATCACCGAATGCAGAAGGAGCAACAGAAAAAGAAATACACGACGTGCTTACTGACATTCGCCGAGGTATTTATCGAAGGGCACATCCAGAAAAAGAGATTCCAGACGATGAAAAGACATTGCCACCGATAACTGATGCGATTGTGCAAGAGATTTCTCAAAAAAGCACCATCTATGAAGAGTTTGAAAAAGAGATTCGCGCTTCAATTACCAATGAAAAAAAAATAGCAGCACAAGTTGCTCACAGAAAAAAAATATTTGATGCATTGTTGCCAGCGGTTACCATGAGCGTTCCAGCTGAGATTGTACAAAAGGAGGCTGACCATGCGTTCTCTGAGATGCAAGCAAATGCAAAACAGATGCAAACAACGATTGATGCATATCTGAAGCAGAGAAAGATTACTGAGGAAGATTTGAAGAAAGAGATTAGTCACGAAGCAGAGAAGCGCATCAAAATACAGATACTGTTGAATGCCATCGCAGCACAGGAGGATATTCAACTAGACAAAGCAAGGGTTGAAAAAGAAGTTGTTCGTCTTGCAAATCATCACAAGAAAGAAACTCCAAAAACACACCTCAGAGCGTGGGTGAAAAACGCCCTTACCAGTGAGGCTGTGGTGAGGTATTTGGAGGAGTTAGTGTCAAAACCAAAGTAGTGATATACTACCGATATATGAATCTGATTATCCCGACAGTCATAGAGAAAACACACGATGGACCACGAGCCTACGACATCTATTCTCGTTTGTTAAATGATCGCATTGTCTTTCTAGGTGGTCCTATTGATGATCACAGTGCAAACCTTATCGTTGCACAATTGCTTTTCCTTGGTTCACAAAACAAAGAAAAACCGATCAACCTCTATGTAAACTCTCCTGGTGGTTCGGTCACTGCTGGCATGGCAGTCCTCGACACTATGAACCATGTGAAAGCACCAGTTGCAACAGTCTGTGTTGGTCTTGCTGCATCAGCAGCAGCAGTCATACTTTCGGCGGGTGAAAAAGGAAAGCGTTCTGCACTACGAAACGCTGAAATTATGATTCACCAACCTCACGGTGGTGTGGAAGGGCAAGTGTCTGACATTACCATTGCTGCACGACGCATGGATGAGGTGCGTGCACGACTGAATAAGATTCTTGCGAAAAATACTGGACGAGATGTTGGTGAAATTTCACACGATGTTGAGCGAGACAAGTACATGACAGCTGAAGAGGCCAAGCGGTACGGCATTCTCGACAAAATATTCAATTAGGTGTAGTTTTTAACGAGAACAATGTGTGAGGTCATATAGATTTCTCACGGCGTGATGTCAGGAAACCCTTTATATAAAGGGTTTTTTGTGTTTCTTGAAAGCGCGTTTGTGATGAAAAAGAAAACAGAGGCTAAAAGGGTCAGCATTTTCATAGCCGATTTGATATACTTTCTAATAGGGATTTATCCCTTTAGTAATATAATCTGTAAGTAAGTATGAATAAAGCATCACTTGTTGAGCTCGTACAAGAAGAAATTGGTGGTACCAAAGTTCAGGCCGAAGGGGTAGTTGAGAAAATTTTCGAAACTATTGTCAAAAATTTAAAAAAGAAAGAAGACGTTTCAATTGCTGGTTTTGGTATTTTTGAAGCAAAGCAACGTAAAGCTCGTATGGGAAGAAACCCAAAGACAGGAGAAGCTATTCAGATAAAGGCATCAGTGACTCCAAAGTTCCGAGCAGCGAAAGCATTTAAGGACGCGATTAATTAAATCGTATTTAAAACAGACGGTATACACGTCGCCCTCTCGTAGGGCGACGTTTCGTGTATCGTATACTGATATATATGCGACATACTATTATTCTTAATTGGAAAAACTATCTTGCAACGGGCGATGATGCAGTTTCTCTTCTGCACGCTATAAAATCAATACCAAAAAACTATACACTCACTGTCTGCCCATCGTTTTTACATCTTGAATCAGTAGGGCTTGCTATTGGCAGAAGAAAGATACTGCTTGGTGCTCAAGATATATATGACACACCAACAGGCGCTCAGACAGGCATCATTGCTGCTACAGAACTGCAAAAGATTGGTGTGAAGCAGGTGATTGTGGGACACCTTGAAACCCGTAAGCGAGGGGTGACTGATGAGGAAGTGGTAAACAAAACATTGATTGCACTTGAACACAAAATAAAACCTATCATTTGTCTCAGCAGACCTGGTGGAACAGGATCATTGACTGAAGTGCGAGAACAGAGCACTCACCTCTTTGAAGAGTTAAAACGAAAGGGTTTTCAAGAGAGTGCATTTCAAAATATTTCAATTGCGTATGAACCCTCAGCTGCTGTTGGTGGTGATACCGCAGTTTCTGTTGAGAGTATACAAGCAACGGCATTGCATCTACGAGACATCGTGCGAAGGATATTCTCCGATACTGCACTGAAGCATGTTCGGATACTCTACGGTGGTTCTGTTGATGATTGCAATGCACACGAGATACTAATCAGTGGCAAGGTGGATGGATTTCTTGTGGGACGAGCAGGAAGTACTCCAGAGGCACTGAAAAAGTTTCTACGAGCACTATGAGGCACACACCGCCACAACTTATTACCGATACAGCATTTCCAGAAGGAATAGCGGTTCTTGTACGTTCATCACTCAATGCTCCTATCGATGATGGTGCAGTTATTGATACGTTCCGTCTTCAAGAAAGTGCCCGCACTATCACCTATCTACAAGAGCGTGGTGCACGAGTAACGGTGATTGGACACCTTGGGAGGGAAGGTCAGAGTTTTGAGCGTGTGTGGGAGTGTT
Organism: Minisyncoccota bacterium; assembly: GCA_965216295.1. Taxonomy (GTDB): domain Bacteria; phylum Patescibacteriota; class Minisyncoccia; order Phycocordibacterales; family JABAAK01. The sequence goes on from OZ244141.1 coordinate 160,122, forward strand.
TGGAAACCTACACACAGAACCTTTCATTTATCAGAGAGGTAACAGGAGATGGTACTCGCAAGGCACGAGAGCGACTCAATCCTGGTGAGGCGGTTCTTTTAGAGAATGTTCGTATCGATCCACGAGAGGTGGTAGGAGATAAAACATTCGCACACGATCTTCTTTTTGATGCTGAATTGTTTGTCTTTGATGATTTCTCTGTTGCTCACAGAAACCATGCCTCTATCACTGGTCTTGCAAGCTTGCGTACTCCGTATGCCGGCATTCGATTTCATGAAGAGATTGCTGCTCTCGGGCGATTTCTTCAGAAAGATCCCACACGCACGTTTGTTATACTCGGTGGGGCAAAAAGTGAGACAAAAATACCACTTCTTGAGATACTCCTTGAAAAGTACAACACTGTCTTTGTTGGTGGTGTTATCGCAAATACTATACTACAAGCACGAGGCGTTTCCGTTGGAACATCAGTGACAGAGAGGGTAACCATAGCAGACCATATACTCAATAACCCTCGTCTAGTCTTAGCACACGATGGTGTTGTTCGTAGAAACGATGGTTCGTGTCGGGTAACTTCCATTGATGCAATACAAAAAGATGAAAGTATTATCGATGTTGGTCCAGAGACAGTACAAAAACTACAAGGACATATACAAAAAGCACAAACAATTCTCTGGAATGGACCACTCGGTCTCTATGAAAACGGAGGTGACGCACAATCATTAGCACTATCAACTCTTGTTGGGGAACGATTGCAGGGAAAAGGAGGTCGTTCTTGTTTTTCCCTCTTGGGCGGTGGTGACACAACGGCACTCATCAGGGCGAACAAAAAAGAGAAGGACTGGTCGTTTCTCTCAACGGGTGGTGGGGCACTCTTACACTATGTGACGCACGAGAGTTTTCCGTTACTCGATGTCTCGTAATGCGGTACGAATTTTTTCACCAAACACTTTTTCTTCACCTTCGTCATACTCTTTCCTCGGCAGTCGTCCGAACTCTTCAGCATCAAACCTCGGTATGAGGTGGACGTGGAGATGAAACACTACTTGCCCTGCAGCTTTTCCGTTATTGATAAAGACATTTACTCCCTCTGCCCCAACACCTTTCTTAATTGCTTTGGCGAGTTTCATAACGGTATGCATGAGATGTTCTCCTGTTTCTTCATCGAGGGCAAAAATATCACGAAACGGTTTTTTGGGAATGACAAGGGTGTGTCCTTTGTTGGAGGGGTTAATATCGAGAAAGGCGAACGTATGGTCGTCTTCGTAGATTTTTTCTGACGGTATGGCACCAGTGATAATCTTTTGAAATATGGTTTCTTCCATTATGACTAGTATACCGCACACCTCCTTTTCCCTGTAATAGAGGGTGCTATGTTAAACTGAGCACCGTATGTATACCGTGCAGAAAGACCCCCCACCTGCTGTTCAAGATGAATTGCAGGCGTTTCCTCCATTAGTACAGAAACTTCTCTTTATTCGTGGTATTACCACAAAGGCACAGGCAGAGAGTTTTTTTGCACGGGAGTGGCACACGCACACCGACCCTTTCCTCTATTCTCAGATGGAACGAGCAGTTGAAAGAACCATTCGAGCACTCCAGAACGGTGAAACAATTGGCATTTACCACGACTACGACTGTGACGGTATTCCAGGTGCTGCCGCACTCTTTTCAACACTTCGTGCGATTGGAGGTGCGAAGGTGGTGACGTTTGTTCCTAATCGCAATGAAGATGGTTTTGGTCTCAATGAACGAGGAATACAGAAACTTCACGAACAAGGAGTTACTCTTCTGTTCACCATTGATTGTGGCACTTCTGATCCAGAGATGGTTGCTAAAGCACGGTCAGAGGGCATGGATGTCATCATTCTGGATCATCACTTAGCTGGCACAACATCACCAAATGCCTATGCCATCATCAACCCAGTCCTTGAAGACACCATCCCTCTCCCTCATCCGTGTGGTGCTGGTTGTGTTTTTAAATTTCTCCAAGCACTCTTGTCTCGTTACCGAGGAAGTCTTCCAGAAGGGTGGGAGAAGTGGCAACTTGATTTGGTAGGAATTGCAACTTTGTCGGATATGGTGCCCTTGTTTGGTGAGAACCGTCTTTTTGTACACTTTGGTCTTTCAGTTCTTCGCAAAAGTCCACGACCAGGTATCGTTGCGCTGTGTCAGTTGGCACGAGTATCACAAAAAACTCTGACAGAAGATGATATTGCTTTCACTATTGCTCCTCGCATTAACGCTGCCTCTCGTATGGGTGATGCACACGCTGCTTTCGCTCTTCTCATTGCAGAAGAGTATAGTGTTGCCGTCACGAAGGCGCGGTACCTTCAAACTCTCAATGAAAAAAGAAAAAGACGGGTGGCAACCATTCTCCGTGAAGCGAACAAAAGGGTAGCAGGAAAAGATACACAAGCGTCAGTGTGGGTGTTTGGAGATCGTTCGTGGGAACCATCCCTTGCAGGGTTAGTTGCTCAAAAAATACTTGAAGAACATGGCAAGACTATCTTTGTGTGGGGGCACGGTGGTGGTGGTATTAAGGGTTCCTGTCGTTCTGTTCATCACAACACCTTCTCTATGATGCAGGAAGCACAGAATCGTGATTCTCTTTTTGTTGAATTCGGTGGGCACAGTCAGGCAGGTGGGTTCCAGGTGGTAGATGGCAACGAAGTCCTTCTTGAGGAAAGACTCAATAGTGTGGCACCACCTGCTACCGATGGTGTCAGCGTACCCTCTGTTGATTTTGAATTGCCGATTGGGAAGATTGGTGAGTCAATGGCAGTGTTGGATCAATTCGCTCCTTTTGGATGTGGGAACAAAAAACCACTTGTCGCTCTTCGCAACTGTCGTGTGGTTGATGTTCGTCAGTTTGGACGATACGGGGCACACACAAAGTATCAACTGCAAGACGATACTGGTGACATTGAAGGTATTTCTTTTTTTACGAAACCCTCATCGTGTCGCGATGCGAGGGCAGTCCTTGGGCATCTTGAGCATGACACATTTAAACAGGCACCGCGGATACGGGTAACAGAAATCATACAGTGAGGAATTTCATTTTTATCATCACCGCAGGGTTTTTCTCCGGTGTTGTTACCAGCTTTTTATTATCGTTGACCATTGCTTTTGTAAGTGGTGTCGGTGTCACTCTTCTTCTTGCAACGATAGTCATACTCATCGTTGCGCGCTTCTTTCGGAAGGCTGTGGTGATATCTCTCTTTGTGGCGAGTTTTTTCATTGGTGTCTTGGTGGGAGGCGGTGCTCCAATGCAGGAGAGCACACTGCCGTTTGAAAGGGATAGTGTGATTACAGGAACAGTTGTGGGTGATATTGAACATCGCAAAAATACTGATCGCTATCTGGTTTCTGTTGAACGGGTGAATGGAAAGCAACAAGAAAAAGAAGAGCGAGTGTTGGTGTATGAACCTTACCCAACAGCATGCTCATTCGGAGATTTTTTTCAAGTTGGTGGTCGCATTACTCGCCCAGAACCGTTTATAACGACTAGTAGCAGAGTCTTTCCATACCATACTCACCTGAGTAAAGACAACATTCACGGCATTCTCTTTATCACACAAGGGAAAGAGAGTACGGTTTGTACAGGCAGTGAAACGTATCACCGCGGCACATTTTTCTCACGAGTTCGTTTGTTTGTTGTTGGTAAATTAGAAGAGCATCTGCCAGAACCAGAGTCATCACTATTGGGTGGGTTACTCTTGGGACTTCGTGGTTCGTTGACGACTGAGTTTCTTGAAGCATTTCGAGTGACTGGTCTCCTTCATATTATTGTATTGTCTGGATACAATGTTATGATTGTTGCCGAAGCGGTGCGTCGTTTAATCGTCCGACTACCAATTTCCAGAAACTATGCACTTGGGGTGGCAGGTATTACTATCATTGCTTTTGTTCTTCTCTCAGGGGCACAGACCGCAGCGGTGCGTGCGGGCATCATGGCAACGATTGGATTGTTTGCCCGATTGTTGCATCGGGAAAACGATGGACTCCGTGCTCTTGCTCTTGCTGGTTGCATTATGGTTGCTATCAATCCTGCGCAATTACTCTATGATGTTTCATTTCACCTCTCCTTTTTAGCAACTGCAGGTTTGTTGCTCTACACTCCTATCATTGAGAAAAAACTCCATCGCATTACCGATCGATTCCAGCTGAGAAATATTATTGCAATTACGCTTTCAGTACAGATGTTTCTTCTGCCGTACCTCGCCTACCGCATCGGTGAGGCGTCACTGATTGGTGTTGTTGCAAACATATTTGTTTTGCCATTGGTGCCAATTGCTATGGGGTTTGGGTTTCTGGTTATCCTTGTGGGAACGGTCATACCACCGTTGGCACCTGTTGTTGCTCCTCTTGCATACCTTTCAACGCATGCAATTGTGTTAATTGCCACCATCCTTGCCGTACCAATGTATGCATCAATTGCACTCCCTACAATACCTCCTTTCGTAATGCTTATCCTCTATATTCCCTTTGTTGTTTTTGCTATACAGTGGCGCAAAAAGAATTCTTTTCGTGAAGAGACACCCATTAACGGGTAAGGCGATCAGCCACAACTTCCCAATTGATTGCGTTCATATATGCACGAACGTAGTCACCTTTTTCTTTTGGTGTGTAATCACGAAGATATGCGTGTTCCCACATATCAACAGCAAGAATGCATGGAAGGCAAACACCCCCTATCTCATGATCAGCAACCCACACAGGGTGGAGTACGTTTCGTTCAGTGTCATGCAACACTAACACCCAACCAATGCCACGAGTCTCTCGTGCCATATCCGCTATATCCTCAACGAACGCTTCGAATGATTGAAATTGCTTCTCAATGATACTTTGCATATGAGAAGGACACGGACGTGGTCCGCCTGAGAGTGCTGAGAAGTACAACTCATGGTTGATGACTCCTGCTAATTCAAAACCGATTCGTCTGGCTACCTCTGTGATGGTACGGGCGTTTTCTTTTTTATTTTCTTTAAGTGTTGTGAGGGTTGTAGAGAGCCCATTAAGGTTTTTGACATAGCCTTCATAGAGCTGGAGATGTATCGCCATGGTTTCTGGAGATATACCAGGAACGCTTGGGAGAGAAAATTGCTTCACCTTGTACATATCAGCGATTAGTGTACCATAGCAAGGTATGCAAACAGGGGCTGTGTGGACGGTGTGCTCAATCGCCTTGGTTGTGGTGGCAATTGTCACCCATTGGTGGTTTGTCTCTGTGGTTTCAGGGACTGGAACTGGTGCCTTTACTGTTCACTTCCTATCCGTTGGTCAAGGAGACGCTATTCTCCTAGAAACACCGCACGGCAAACAAATACTCGTTGATGGTGGTCGTGGTGGCGCTGTCATTCGTGCATTAGGTGAAGTGCTTCCTTCCCATGACGACACTATTGATATTGTTATCGCAACACATCCTGATGCAGATCATATTGGTGGATTAGTTGGTGTTCTCGATCGCTTTCATGTTGATACTATCATCCATACTGGTGCAACAACAGATACCAGGGTATATAAATCATTTGCTGAACGAATAGCACACGAGGTTACAGAAGGTGCTCGTGAATATGTTGTGCAAGAACCGATGCATCTCACCATTGATGGTGTGACAATCTCGCTTCTCTGGCCAATTTTTGGTTTGGTGGGTGATAGCAATGCAGGGTCAATTGTACTGGTTGCTCGGTATGGTGATGCAGGTGTGTTTCTCTCAGGTGATGCTCCTGAAGTAGTTGAGGGATATGTTGTTGATCAATTCTCTTCGTTGTTGTCTGAGATAGAGGTGGTGAAAGCGGGGCATCACGGTTCAAAAACATCAACAGGAGAGGCACTCCTTTCTGTCACTCAACCAACGTTTGTTATTGTCTCAGCAGGAGAGGCAAATCAATATGGGCATCCGCACGATAGTGTTATCACTCGTATTAAAGAAAGCGGCGCTTTTGTGGTAGAGACAAAGGATGGTACGAGTACCTTTTCATCAATGGGGGAGCCGTTTGCTGAATTTGTACAACAGTAGTGTTATGAAGGTAAAAAAACGGGACGCACATACGTGTACGTCCCGTTAAAAAGGTAAAGAACATGATTTTATTTCACGGCACTATAGCACTACCCAAAAAGGCATTCAGACGAAGTTTCACAACTGATGGTGCAAGACTTCCTATCTGTTTGGTCTTTCGTTCTGGTAGCACGGGGCACTTGAAAATTTCAGAAGGTGTTCCAGGGCAATGGAAAATATGAACTAAACAACCACCCTCACCATTATCATATTTACAACTCTCTCTTAATTCCCCTCTAAGAGTCACAGCAGCAGTAGTGACTACTGTTGTGTCACCTTGTAAGGTGCTGGGAATAGTTTCAGCGTCTTCTGTAACAAAGACATCCTGAGCGGTTGTAGTAGTACCTCTCAATGTCGTTGTGTGCACCGTAATGGTGGGTTGCAACGCTTCGTCATATTGAACAAAGGTCTTTTTCGTCGTGTAGGCAACCGTTGTGGTAACCGACACATCACGAATAATTTTCCTTGTTACGGTTGTCACCAAAGTACTTCCATTCCCAACTAACCGTATTGTGGTTACTTGGGTCTTTTTAGTAAGTGTCAACGTTGTTGGATGCATACAACCCCCTGAGAGGTACCAGCAGTAATCTGCTTGTACTAAGATACCGGCTCTTTTCTTACCAGTATCAAGCCTATCAATAAACCCAACACGACCAGAAGTCGGTTGAGTGTACGTGGGAGAGGTATCTTCGTGGTGTTTGTAAGCATCCTGCACTAACTCTTCAAGACCACTCCATCCGGGGATGTGTGTATCATTGTCGAATTCCTGAGCATATGCGGTATTGATATAGATTGTGGCAATAAAGAATGCCATGACTGTTTTTCGTAACATTGTTTGGTAAAACCTCCATGTGTAGATAGATGAAAAACAAAGGTGTGTCTGAGGAGAATTCCTCAGATACATACATCAGATATCATACAATAAAATAGAGGGAATGGCAAAAATACAACTTGTTGGTAGGGATATCGATAGAGGTGTGTATTGTATAAAAAAAACGGGACGCACATATGTGTACGTCCCGCTTGAAGATAAAGAACATGATTTCATCGAACAGCACCACCTAAAAAGACACGAAGACGAAGTTTCACAACCGATGGCGTGAGACTTCCTGTCTGTTGGGTCTTTGGTTCTGGTAGCACAGGGCACTTGAAAATTTCAGAGGGTGTTCCGGGGCAATTGAATATATGCCTGACATTCCCTTCGTTGCGATCCCCAAAAATAGTCACAACAGTAGTGACTATCGTTTTCTCACCTTGTAAGGTGCTGGGAATAGTTTCAGTGTCTTCTGTAACAAAGATATCTTGAGCAGTTGTGGTAGTACCTCTCAATGTCGTTGCGCGCACCATGCTGGTTGCGTACGACACTCCGTCATATCGAACAATAGTCTTTTCCGTTGTGTAGGCAACCGTTGTGGCAACCGACATATCACGGATAGTTTCCTTTGTAGTCGATATCACTAAGATACTTCCATTCCCAACTAACCGTATTGTGGTTACTTGGGTCTCTTTGGTCAGTGTCAACGTTGTTGATTGTTCTAGCAATGCCTTCTCTATACTCAGTTCACCTTCTCCTGTCGTCATGGTTGTGACTACTGGGAGAGTTGATGTTCTGATTGAAGAAGTCGTTACTCCATCGACAGTTGTTCTTGTTCCACGGACTAACTTGTCTGTGAAAGTCTGAGTCACTGTCTCTGTCGTAATGAGAGATCCGGTATATCCCACGAATGCTTGTGTGGTAGACGGTGATCCTATCACAACCATCTCTCTTCGCGTTGAGGGTATCTGTATGACACTCTCTGTTGAAGAAAAATGGATAGTGATTTCACCAGAGGGAAGGTAAACCGTTGTGGTAGTGTAGACACCCATTCTCACAGACGTATCCGCAGAAGTGAGTGTAACAGTTGCCACTGTGGTTGTTGCAATCCCATCTTCCACCTTCACCACGATTGTCGTAGTGTTAGTGGTAACCAGCAATGTGATCCCTTGATCTTCTGTTGTTACAGCTTCTGTACTCAGCTCACCGTCTCTTGTCGTCATGGTTGTGACTACTGGGAGAGTTGATGTTCTGATTGAAGAAGTCGTTACTCCATCGACAGTTGTTCTTGTTCCACGGACTAACTTGTCTGTGAAAGTCTGAGTCACTGTCTCTGTCGTAATGAGAGATCCGGTATATCCCACGAATGCTTGTGTGGTAGACGGTGATCCTATCACAACCATCTCTCTTCGCGTTGAGGGTATCTGTATGACACTCTCCGTTAAAGAGAAACGGTTGGTAGTACCTCTCGGAATGGTGTCTTGGAAGAAACCAATCTCCGCTGTCACCATAGTGTCTTCTGCCACAGATGTATCCGTGGAGATTTCAATGAGAGTAATCACGTTTGTTGTGAGAACTCCATCATCTACTACAGCAACCGTTGAGGTCGTTACAACACGAGTCACAACAGTCATTTCTGTCGTGTCTATTTGTGTTGTTTCTGCCATAACTCTCTCTTTCACAGGGAACAGACAGTCATGAGTTGCCCGTAACTGACCAACACCCCAGATACTATCAGGAGTAGTCACCCCATCAGGAACCCAGGTACACTTCCGCACTCTCTCGAACACATCAGTGGCAGTCATAGTCGGACTCACCTGTCGCATACCCCACATCACCACCCCAACTAAGGGTGTGCCGAAGGAATTGCCTTCACCAATAGCACCAAAGTAATCAAGCCCAACAGCGAACCGAGACTGGATACACCATGCCTCAGCACCAGTACAAACCTGATCAGTTTTATTTTTGCTATACCCACTCACTGTTAAGATTTTGCTCGTTGTGCGAACAATCTTCGATATCGCCTTAAACTGTGAAACGGCAAGTGATTGAGAGGTGGAATTTGCACTACGTATATTCTCTCCCGAATACACCAAATGAGCACCAGTACTCGGGGTGATGTCAATGGGAAGGATAAACTCACAATCAGTATCAGGAAGACCGCAACCTTCACCACTAATCGTCCCTCCTTCGGCAGAGATGGTAACGATGTCATCGGAGATGAACTCGTTACGAAACTCTAGACCCCAAGGAGTATCTGGTGCGTATACATACTTCACCGGAAGTCCAGTGAATTCGTAGTCATAAGGAAGATTTTTGAGTGTGGTTGTCGTAAACGTTGTCGGATACACACAACCATCGTCAAAGGAGCTGAGGTACCAGCAGTAGACCGCTTGTACCATAATGCCATGCCTCTTCGCATCATCAGGCGACCCCGACCCATCAATAAACCCAACACGACCAGAAGTCGGTTGAGCATAGGTGGGAGAGGTACCTTCGTAGTGTTTGTAAGCATCTCGCACTAACTCTTCAAGACCACTCCATCCAGGAATCCATCTATCCTTGTCATACTTGATAACCTCTTGAGCATATGCAGTGTTGATATAGATTGTGGCAATAAAGAATGCCACGATTGTTTTTCGTAACATTGTTTGGTAAAACCTCCATATATAGATAAATGAAAAACAAAGGTGTGTCTGAGGAAAACCCTCACACACATACACCATATATCATACAACAAAATATACAAATAGGCAATGTAGTTTTACACACTATGTATTAGAAATATGATAAGTCACGGATATACTACACTTGTATGACCCTCGCGTCACTTCGTATTGTTCTTCCCTTTACCTTGCTCTGTATGCTCTTCATTCCTCTTGTGCAAGGACAAGAGATAGCGTCTTGTGAGGATGGAGAATTCTTGACTCTCAAAGAGACAGGGCTTGAGTGCTCAGTACTTCCTGATAGTGGAGGATCCTCACTTGCCACTCCTGATAAAAACTGTCCTGATGACCAATTGTTAAGTTATGGTGGTACTGGTTGGGTATGTATCAGTTTTCCTAATCCTCCTGCCCCTCCCACACTTTCTGATTTTGTGGATATTGGTAAAACTGTTGGTGGTGGTATTTGTAAGTCAGACGAGTTCCTTCAACTTGCTGTCGTTGAGAGTGAGTTGAAATTGCAGTGTGCTAAACCACCAGTTCGAAAATCAGGGATTCCAGAAGGCGGTAATGCAGGACAGGTGTTGACGAAATCAGCTGAACTTGAATCTGTTTGGGCAGATGTTGAAACACCAGATCCTATTTTCACTGGATATGATTTGTTTCACCTTCTTGAAGTTGAAAAAATATACACTGACCTTTCTTCATTCTCAGCAAGTGATGTATCTTTGGTAGATGGTAATACTAGAATAAATCTTAATGACGCTAGAGAAGTCAATATAGACAATTGGTTAGTCGTGAAAGAAGCGGGTGAGAATAATGATGCGGCAGTGAAGCGGGGAAATGTAGCGAAAGTAATCAGTAGAGGCGGAGGGCGTGTCTATCAGAGTTATTTTGCGGACTTTGATGCCTACAACGGTGCATATGCATATGTTCGACGTGATGATTCTGCCATTGGTCAGTTAACAACACAAAGAGGAGTGGTTGTAACAGGAATTGAGTTTATGGGTAGTGTGCCAGATGAAAATGTTTTTATTCTTGATGTAAAACCAGGGTATATACCATCAAATGTATCTATAATTCAAGTAATACTCTCAGCCCCTGGTGTTACCAGCCGATATTTTAATATGAATAGGTCTGGCAATCGTTTTAAAGAAAGCATTGCAAGATTCGGTAAGGAATTTATTAAAAACAATAACGATAAGGACATTGCTATTGAAATAAGTTACAATTGTAATTGTATAGAAATAAGGGGAGATTTTTTGTCTCAAATAAAAAGTCAAGACAACGTTGCCCTAATAGAAATTGGTGCTGGAGTTGATGAGAATGTTGGAACAACGGAGGGCATCAACCACAGCCAACTCTCTTTTCTTCCAGCTGAAAGAACATATACTAACTTCCCTTCATTTTCAAGCGTGTCTTCAACAAAAAATGGTAACACAAGAATATACACCACTGACATCGCAGCATTTGATGTCAATGATTGGGTGGTGGTAAAGAAAACAGGTGAGAGCGGTGATTCAGCAATAAAGCGGAGAAACGTGACGAGAGTGGTTTATAAAGGAAAAACTACCCTTCAAAACTATTCTGCAAAATTTATTTTGAATGCTCTTGGGAATTACAGGTATTCACAAATCGAAAACCAAGGTGCGCTAAACAAGAATGCAACGAGTGCAACGGAGTATGGAATATCAGAAGAAAGTGTTTTTTACCTTGGTATGTATAATGACCTTTTTGACATTCGATTAAACGGAGGTTCTGGTTACTTACCTGAAAGCGTAAAACTGCTTCATGTTATTCTTTCAACATCTTCTACCAATTTTGTAGAATTTGATGTGGCGTATGATAGCACCACAGAAAGTAGGCGCAGATTTATAGAAGCTGGCACACAGCTGGGCGATCAGTTTATTGAAGCAAACAACCAAGGACGTATTTTCGTTCAACTGTCATATGATTGTGTCTGTGTGGAACTAGAAGGAAACTATGCGTCTCAGATTAAAAATAAAAATAATGCTGCCTTTATAGAAACTAAAATTAGTAACAGTGCTTTAAAAAATCCCCTCCCAGGTGATGGTGTTGAAGGACAAGTACTGACAAAAACAGCAGAGAGTTTTGCTTGGGCAGGGGGTGGAGACTATGTTCCCAATGATGGTATTGAGGGACAAGTACTGACAAAGACAGCAGATGGTTTTGCTTGGGCAGGAGCTGGTTTCACTGGTTACGACTTACTCTCCCTTATCCTGGTTGGAAAAAGATCTATTAGTTTCCCTTCATTTTCAACGAATGATGTATCTTTGACGGGTAGTAATACCAAAATAAATGTTGGTGATACGATAGAGTTTAACGAAGGTGACTGGGTGGTGATTAAACAATCAGGTGAGAGTAACGAGGAAGCAATGAAGCGAGGGAGTGTGACGAGGGTGAGGTTTGGTAATGTGAGAACTACCCTCCAAAACTATTCTGTTGATTTTGATTATGACAGTTGGTACGGTAGTTATACATATAATCGACATTCATTTTGGCATAGCGGCACATTAAATAAGGATGCAACAAGTGCAACAGAGTATGGAACAACAGACGCAGAGGTTGTATATATGGGTATTAGTGCTAACACCAATCCTTTCTTTACTTTTTGGACTAAACAGGGATATGTACCATCAGACGTATCTAGTATTCATGTCACCCTCTCAACATCTTCCACCAACTCTGTGTCACTTATGATGACCAAGGGTCGTGATTATAAGGGATACAAAATTTTTGGAGATAGAACAAGCGGATTATCAGAATCGGTGGCTAAAGCGTTTATTAAAGCAAATGAGCGAAAACGTATCTTTGTTGAAATGACGTATATTTGTAGTGGTTGTGTAGAAATAGCAGGAGATTACACATCTGAAATACAAAACCAAAACAATGTCACTCTTATTAAGCAGTAAATAGAATTTAATTCAAACACATTTCACATCACAGCGTACGATTCATATATCTAAACAAACACAAAGAATTAGACTTTCTCATCAATGAGAGAGTCATTTATTTGAATTTATACAACACTAAAGTATGTTTGCACGACGGAGTGTTTTTCCAATCCCTCGCTTCTTTAATGTACGCAATCCTTTTGCTGAAACAGATACACGAACCGTCTTTCCTAACTCTGGTACAAAGAAACGTTTCTTTTGTATGTTTGGCTGTCGTCTCGTTTTACCGGTTGGGTTAAATTGTGTCGCACGGGTCTTGTTGCTGTAACCACCACCCATACGAGAGGTTTTTCCTGAGATAGGGCATAACTTTGTCATATGTGACGATAGTAGCATGGGAGGTTGGTATTGGTAAAGGGGTATACTAGTTTTATGAGTTCACTTGAGGTGCTTGTGGTACTAGTTATATTTTTCCTTGCTCTGATGGCTTGGATGAAAGGTGAGTAGTCACTGTTATACACTATTTCGGTAGAGTGTTGGGATTATAGGTGCACAATGCAAATATATATGGATTCTTCACTATCTCGCGCTCTCGTTATCCCACTCCTTATCGTTGCTGCGACGGTAACGATTGTGGTTGGACAACAGGGATTTGGTGGGGAGATTCAAGCGTGTGAGGATCGGCAGTACTTAACGCTTCGTGAAGGCGGTCTTGAGTGTCGTGACGGCTCAGAGTTAGTGTCACCAGCACCATCGGCACCTTCAACACCAACACCAACACCTTCAACACCAACACCTTCAACGCCATCAGCACCACCATCAACGGTTTGTAATCCAGGGGAATTTTTGACTGTGGTGGGAAGTGCTGAGTTACCTGAAATTCGTTGCAAGAAAATTGATGCGGTAGAGAGTGGTATTTTTCCTAGTGGTGGTACTGCAGGACAGATACTCAAGAGGGACATAACAAATACAGCTATTGTCTGGACAGAGGATAATATTGGTGACCAACGCCCAACACGATTAATAACTGAATTAATATACAGCGGTGATGGTTCTGGACAGAAGGATTTAAAACGAGGTAAGAATTTTAATAACTATGTCAGCATCCTTATTGTCGGCAAAAAAACCATAAGTTGGATACCGATAGAGGTGTGGCGATCAGGGCAAATGGTTGAGTGGTATAGGTCTGATGCATGGCATAGCTGGGCAAAAATAGTAGATGGTAATACTTTTGATAACGGTGGTCATAGTAGATCTTCTCGTGTAAGAAAGATATACGGCACAAAACTCGTACCGTAGTGTCTTTCTGACTATAAACACATCGTAACTGATGGTATAGTGACAGTATGTTTGAGATATTTTTTATCCTTATCATCCTCATCATTTCCATCATTATCCATGAAGTAGCACATGGATATGCCGCATACGCTCTCGGTGATCCAACGGCAAGAGATGCAGGACGACTCACATTAAATCCAATACCACACACCGATCTATTAGGGTCTATTGTTGTTCCAGGAGCACTGTTGCTCCTCCAGAGCAGTATTCTTTTTGGCTGGGCGAAACCAGTACCCTACAATCCGTATAACTTGAAGTATGGACGGTACGGCGAGGCGTTCGTTGCCGCTGCAGGATCACTCACTAACATTGCCCTTGCTGTTTTCTTTGGACTGTTAGTGCGATTTGGTGGCAGTTTTTTTCCTGAAGCAGCACTACAGATTTTCTTAATCATCGCATTTGTCAATCTTTTCTTGGGACTATTAAACCTCATCCCCCTCCCTATGCTCGATGGGGCAAAGGTGGTAGCAGCACTTGCTCCTGTCTCGTGGCGTGCATGGGGTGATAAGTTGCTTGCCCCCATAACACAACACCCATTCCTGAGTCTTTTGATTGTTTTTCTAATTCTCATACTCTTATTAGAGTCATTTGCAAAGTTGGTCTACATACTCACTTCCCTCATTACTGGTTCAGCGCCACCATCTTTGTAAACCAACACCCATTGCACCGTAGTATCACAATGTGGTAGCGTGTTTACTGTATGCCAACAGTTAATCAACTCATCAAGAGCGGTAGGAAACATCGTCAAAAAAAGACACGGACGACAGCGCTCCGCTCTGGTTTCAGTACACTGACGAATCGCGCCACTCACTATTGCTCACCATTCAAACGAGGGGTTTGCACCAAGGTAACAACTACGACACCACGAAAGCCAAACTCTGCGGTGAGAAAGATTGCCCGTGTGCGACTCACGAACGGTATAGAGGTGACAGCGTATATTCCAGGAGAGGGACACAACCTCCAAGAACACTCAGTTGTTTTGGTACGAGGTGGTCGAGTGAAAGACATTGGAGTAAACTACACTATCGTTCGTGGCCCATTAAACACAGAAGCTGTTGAAGGCAGAAAGCAGGGACGCAGTCGCTACGGTACGAAGCAAGAAAAGAAATAATATATATATGAGACGACCAGTAAAAAAGAAACACATTGTCGAAGCAGATGAGAAGTACGGTTCAGTGAAGGTTGGAAAACTCATCAATTACACGATGGAGCGAGGAAAGAAGGCTGTTGCACAGGGTATTATCTACGATGCATTCAAAGAGATTGAGCGTATTGAAAAACGAGACCCTATGATAGTGTTTGAAGAAGCACTCCAGAACGTTGGTCCATTAATGGAACTTCGATCTCGGCGTGTCGGTGGTGCAAACTACCAAATACCAACTGAAGTGACACCCACGAGGCGACTTGTCTTGGCACTTCGATGGATACTTGGTGCTGCAAAAGGGAGAAGTGGTGCTCCAATGTATAAACACTTAGCACAAGAATTAATTGAGGCAAGTAAAAATGAAGGGGCAGCGGTAGTCCGTCGTGAAAACACCCAGAAGATGGCAGAGGCAAACCGAGCATTCGCTCACCTCTCATGGTAGTTACCCCGTTCGTCGTTTGATAACTTCTTCAGCGACAGATTTTGGTACCTCCATATAACAAGCAAACTCCATTGTTGATGTTCCACGACCACCGGTGATAGAGCGAAGGTGTGTTGTGTATCCGAAGATCTCTGCAAGAGGCACTTTTGCATCAATCACTTTCAAAGAACCACGATCTTCTACACCTTCAACTTGCCCTCGTCGTGAGAGAAGGTCACCATTGACATCACCCAAGAACTCATCAGGAATGACTACCTCAATTTTCATAATAGGTTCAAGAAGCGTTGGTTGTGCTTTCTTTGCCGCATCCTGGAATGCTTGTGACGCTGCAATTTTAAATGCAATTTCTGAAGAGTCAACATCGTGATACGAACCATCGTAGAGGTTGATGGCAACGTTCACTATTTGATATCCAGCAACAACACCACGAGAGAGTGCTTCACGAACTCCTTTCTCAACAGCTGGAATATACTCTTGAGGAATGACACCTCCTTTAATACTATTGGTAAACTTAAAGCCATGATTGTATTTCACATTTTTTGGAAGCGCTTTGATTTCTGCTTCAGAGAGTGGTTGTTGCGGAGAGACGGTGAGCTTCACGTGCCCATACTGTCCACGACCTCCTGTTTGTTTAATATATTTTACTTCTGATCCAGCTTCTCTCTTAATTGTTTCGCGATAGGCAACCTGTGGTTTCCCAACGTTTGCTTCAACATGAAACTCTCGTTTCATACGTTCAATTAATACTTCAAGGTGTAGTTCACCCATACCAGCAATGATGGTATCAGCGGTTTCCTGATCAGTTCGTATTCGGAAGGTAGGGTCTTCGTTTGAGAGTCGTCCCAGAGCAATACCCATCTTTTCCTGGTCAGCCTTGGTTTTTGGTTCAATACGCAACTGTATCACTGGTTCAGGGAACACAATCTTTTCTAGAATAATTGGCGCATCTTCCGCACAGAGCGTGTCAGATGTTTTTACCCCCTTCAGACCAACCCCTGCCACAATCTCTCCAGCGTAGGCAATCTTCACCTCTTCTCGATCATTAGCATGGAGACGGACGAGACGACCAAGTCGTTCTTTGTCACCAGTACTTGCGTTGTATATATAAGAACCGGCACTCACGGTTCCTGAATAGATACGGAAGAATGCTAATTGCCCAACAAAAGGGTCGTTCTGAAGTTTAAAGACCAAGGCCGAAAACGGCTCTTCATCAGACGCTTTTCGCTCAACAGGAGTATCAGTATCTTTTGGATGAACACCACGAACAGGTGGTATGTCTGTCGGTGCTGGAAGGTAATCAATCACAGCATCAAGAACGGGTTGCACACCAACATTTTTCAAAGCAGAACCGACAAGGACAGGGAAAAACTTATTCGCCAACGTTCCTTTACGGATTGCCACTTTCAATGTTTCTCCTGAAACCTCTGTGCCCTCAAGATACTTCTCAGCGATACTGTCATCAAGGTCAGAGACTGCCTCTAGCAGGTGCCCACGAGCCTCTTGTGCTTCTTTTTTCAATGATTCTGGTATTGCCTCCTCTCGCATCTGTTCTCCCTTCTCACCATCAAAATACACCGCACGCATGGCGACAAGATCAATAACACCTTCTAAAGAATCTTCAATGCCAATTGGTAGTTGTATGCAACACGCTTTCTTGGAAAGCCGTTCAATGATACTAGCAAACGACGTTGTAAAGTTTGCACCAGTACGATCGAGTTTGTTGATAAAGCAGACACGGGGCACATGGTATTTATCTGCTTGTCGCCAGACAGTCTCAGACTGTGGTTCAACACCAGCAACACCATCAAAGACCACGACACCACCATCAAGGACTTTTAAGGAGCGTTCTACCTCAGCGGTGAAGTCAACGTGTCCTGGTGTATCAATAATATTGAGGCGGTGAATGTTATCTGTGTCACTTTTGTGGTAGCTAGGTGTCCAAAAACACGTTGTGGCAGCAGAAGTAATCGTGATACCACGCTCTCGTTCTTGATCCATCCAGTCCATTGTTGCCTCTCCTTCATGAACCTCGCCAATTTTGTGAGACACTCCTGTGTAATAGAGTACTCGTTCAGAGGTCGTTGTTTTTCCTGCATCAATGTGCGCAATAATACCAATGTTACGCACTCTCTCTAACGGATAGTCACGGGTTACCATACAAACAACACACTACCATATTGACAGTGACAGTGGTACATCTTCACACAATGCATCATCAGAGCACAATGTGTTACTTGACGGATACACACAACACAAGGTACGATTAACAATGTCGTTTGAACGACATCCTTGCGTGTGGCTCTTTTCTTGTTAAAGAGAAAATCCTTGAACGCAAAACATTTTATTACCACTCTATAGAGAAATATATGGCAGAGATTTTTGATCGCAGCAAACCGCACATTAACGTTGGAACAATTGGTCACGTTGATCACGGTAAAACAACGCTTACCGCAGCAATACTCAGTGTATTGAGTAAAACAGATGGCTACAGTGCCAACACGAAAGAAGTGGATGCAATTGATAACGCTCCAGAAGAGAAAGCACGCGGTATCACGATTGCACTTTCACACCAAGAATACGAAACACCAAAGCGTCACTACGCACACGTTGATGCTCCTGGTCACGCCGATTACATTAAAAACATGATCACCGGAGCGGCACAGATGGATGGTGCTATTATTGTGGTTGCAGCGTCTGACGGTGCTATGCCCCAGACTCGTGAACACATCCTTCTTGCACGACAAGTAGGTGTTCCAAACCTCATTGTCTTTATCAATAAGTGTGACATGGTTGATGATAAGGAGATTATTGATTTAGTTGAAGCAGAGATGCGTGAGCTATTGAGTAAGTATGAATTTGATGGTGAGAAAGCTCCTATCATCAAAGGATCTGCCTTGAAAGCACTCGAAGATCCAAGTGGTGAGTACGGTAAGAGTATCGTTGAATTGGTTGACGCTATGGACACATACTTCCCTGAACCAAAACGTGAAGTTGAAAAGCCATTCCTCATGCCTATCGAAGACATCTTCTCTATTGAAGGTCGTGGAACAGTTGTCACCGGAAAGATTGAACGAGGTACTGTTAAGGTTGGTGAAGAGATTGAGATTATTGGTATCAAAGATACTACCAAAACAACAGTGACTGGTATTGAAATGTTTAACAAGCAATTAGAAGAAGGTATGGCGGGTGATAACGCTGGTGTTCTTCTCCGTGGTGTTAAGAAAGAAGATATCCATCGTGGGCAGGTTCTTGCAAAACCAGGAACATCGAAACCACATACTGAATTTGAAACAGAGATATATGCACTCTCAAAGGAGGAAGGTGGCCGTCACAAACCCTTCTTTACTGGGTATAAGCCACAGTTCTACATTCGTACAACTGATGTGACTGGTGAGTTAAAACTCCCAGAAGGTGTTGAAATGGTGATGCCAGGTGATACCATCAAGGCAAGCATCAAACTCATCAATCCTGTTGCTCTCGAGGAACAGCAACGTTTCGCTATCCGTGAAGGAGGTAAAACCGTTGGCGCAGGAGTGGTTACCAAAATAATCGCGTAGTATACCAAAACAACACCTATGGCAAAGAAAGCAACAAAGGTGACTGATAAAAAAAGCGATACTGCAAAACTTCGCATTCGTGTTCAGGCGTACGATCCACGAGTTCTTGATTCTTCAGTACAACAGATTGTTAGCGCTGCAGCACGATTTGAAGCAAAGATTGTTGGTCCTATACCACTACCAACAAAGATCAAAAAGTATACCGTGAACCGATCTCCGTTTATCTTCAAAGATGCTCGTGAGCAGTTTGAAATGCGGACACACACACGTCTTTTTGACATTGAACAACCATCACAACGAGTGGTGGAAGCACTTTCAACGCTATCACTTCCCGCTGGTGTCTCCATTGAGGCACAGATGGTACTGTAACAGCTCTTGAAAAAGCATAGAAAAACAATAGAGAGGGAAAACCCTCTCGTAATTTCTGTATATGAAATACATTCTTGGAACAAAACTACATATGACACAAGTCTTTGATACCGAAGGGGTTGTCCACCCGGTGACGGTTGTTGCTGTAACAGAACCGATTGCGATAACAGCACTTCGTACCAAAGAAAAAGACGGCTATGAAGCGGTCCAGGTTGGCTATGGTACTCGTCGAAAAAAAAGAAAGTCTCCTAAGGGAGAAAAAAAAGAAGGTGAGGTAAAAACGACCCATCGCGGTTTCAAAGAATTCCGAGGAGATAGTAGTGGATGCACCGTCGGTGATACGATAGAAGGATGTCGTGTCTTTCACCCTGGTGACATGGTACGTGTCGTCGCTGTCTCAAAAGGAAAGGGGTTTCAAGGTGTGGTGAAGCGGTACGGTTTTGGAGGTGGTCCACGAACCCATGGACAGAAGACAAATGAACGTCAACCAGGATCAATTGGTTCTGGTCTCCGTTCACGAGTACCAAAAGGACAAAAAATGCCAGGTCGTATGGGTTCAGATCGTGTGACGATTAAAGGGACTCGGGTGATGCAGGTTGATGAGAAACAAAACGTCCTGCTTCTTCGTGGCTCTATCCCTGGTAGACGAGGTACACTCATTGAAATTCAAAGCGTATGATAGAAGTTCCAATATACAATCAAGAAGGAAATAAAGAGGGAATGGTTTCCCTACCAGAGCAGCTCTTTGCACTTCCGAGCAATGATTCTCTTGTGCATCAAGTTGTCGTGTCTCAGCAGTCAAATCAACGGCGTGGCACCGCACACACGAAGTTTCGCAGTGAGGTTCGTGGTGGTGGTAAAAAGCCATATCGTCAGAAAGGAACAGGTCGTGCACGCCACGGCTCTATCCGCTCACCACTGTGGGTTGGTGGTGGTGTCACCTTTGGTCCTCGAAATGAAAAGTCATACGCAAAGAAGGTAAACAAGAAGATGCAAAACCTCGCACTCTTCACCGTACTATCACAGAAAGTACGAGATAACGGTATTGCTTTTGTTGATACATTCTCTTTTGCAAAACCAAAGACACAAGAAGCACACGCCTTTACCACCAAGTGCCCACCAAGCAACACGAGGATCACTCATTGTTGTGTTGCC
The DNA here is from genome assembly GCA_965216295.1 of Minisyncoccota bacterium. Classification (GTDB taxonomy): domain Bacteria; phylum Patescibacteriota; class Minisyncoccia; order Phycocordibacterales; family JABAAK01. The sequence goes on from OZ244141.1 coordinate 180,577, forward strand.
TGAGAGAAATGAACACGCACAGAAAAGTTTTGCCAATCTTCCTCGTGTAGAAGTGGTAACAACAGAGAGTCTCTCAACAACACAGCTGCTGCTGCACGACTACTCCTTTTTGCAAATCCAGAGACAACACTTGCAAGTTTAGAGAAGCGAGCCATATAATAATAAAGAGGTATGTCTATTTTCAAAAAAATATTTGGTGGTGAAAAAGGAGCTGAGCACGAAGTGCCTGCTACAGAGAGTGTGCCAACAAACAAACCACAGGAAGGAGAATCGACGGCACACGAAAAACCTGTTCCAACCGATACACAAACCCTTGTTCATGCTGGGAAACTGCCACGCACCAAGGTGATGAGGTATAACAGGAAGATACAACAGGCAAAGAGAAAGCAAAAGAGTACGAAGAAGCTTTCTTCACAGGCACCCAAACCAAGTGACCGTATCAATGTTTTTGATACTATCATTCGTCCACGGATTACTGAAAAAGCAGCAACGCTCAACGAGAGAAATGTCTATACCTTTGTTGTTCGCAAGGATGCAACAAAGCAGAGGGTAGCAGATGCTATAGAAGCACTCTATCAAGTGCGACCAAAGCGCGTCTCCATTGCTTCAATTCCAAAGAAACCAAAACGGATGCGTGTTCCAGGGAAAGAACGACAACATGGATTAACAGGAAAGGGGAAAAAGGCATATGTCTACCTCAAGGATGGTGATTCTATACAACTAACATAACGTTTTATGAAAATGAGAAAACTAAAACCAACGACACCAGGATCACGCGGTACTATTTTACCGTGGTACAGCAAACTGCTTTCACAAGGGAATAAGCCACACCGTCCACTGACTCGTGGTGCTCATCGTTCTGTTGGACGAGGAGGTCGTATCACCACTCGCCATCGTGGTGGTGGTCATAAACGGCTCTACCGCCAGATTGATTTTCTCTACAACAAGCACGACATGCCAGGGAAGATAGAGAGTATTGAATACGATCCAAACAGAACATCTTTTATCTCCCTTGTCTGTTATCAAGATGGTGAACGTCGTTACCTCATAACACCAGAAGGCATTGCTGTTGGTGATACGGTCATAACAGCAGAGAGAGCACCAATCAAACCAGGAAACCGCATGATGCTCAAAAACATTCCTATCGGTTCACGCGTGTATAACGTGGAACTCAAGAAAGATGGTGGTGCTAAGTTGGCACGGTCTGCTGGTAACGCTGCAGAGGTACTTGGTCATGATGGTACGAAAGCACACATCCGATTACCATCACATGAGGTACGTAAGGTGCCGACAGCAGCGTTTGCCTCTATTGGGAGCGTTGGGAATGCCTCACACCACCTCTCAGTGACCGGTAAGGCAGGTCGCACTCGATGGATGGGAAGACGACCAACGGTGCGAGGAAACGCAATGAACCCCGTTGATCACCCACATGGTGGTGGTGAAGGACGACAAGGGCGTGGGCGCCGTCGTGCAGTGACGAAATGGGGGAAACCTTCTGGGAAAGGGCAGAAGACGCGTAGTCCAAAACGATATTCTGACACACTCATTGTGCGTCGTCGAACGAAAAGGAAGAAGAAATAGAGCGGATATTGTTTGACCACACACCCATATTCCGTTAGTATGAGGAGTATGCACTGTGTGCAGAGGTGAATACTATATGACAAGATCAATTAAAAAAGGTCCCTTTGTGGATGTTAAACTGATGAAGAAAATACAGGGTAAACAGCCCAAAGACGTTGGTGTTATACGCACATGGGCACGACAAAGTCAGGTGGCACCAGAAATGGTTGGATTTACTTTTGGTGTTCACAACGGCAAGGAGCATATACCAATATTCATTACCGAAGAAATGGTAGGGCATGCACTTGGTGAGTTTTCTATGACCAAACGATTTGGACGACACGGTGGTAAGTTACAGAAGGCAGCTGATGAATCAAGGAAGCAATCAGAGATTGATGCAGCTAAAGCAGCACGAACAACGTCTGCAAGTAAAAAACAATAGTGTATGAAAGCAATACTTCGAAATTATCGTCAATCACCACGCAAGGTCGCACTTGTTGGTGACGCCATACGGAACAAAGAAGTGTCTGAAGCACTGACTCTTCTTCGCTTCATGGATCAGAAGGCAAGTATTGCTGTTGCAAAACTCGTCCGTTCTGCGGTTGCTGCCGTCAAAGATCAAGGAGGAAAGACAGAGAACCTCACTATTAAACAGTTGGTGGTTGATAAAGGTCCGACACAGTACCGTCATCGTCCACGAGCTCGTGGTCGTACAGCACAAATTGCTAAACAGACAAGCCATATAACGATAGAAGTTTTATAATTACAGTATCTATGACACACGTATCACATCCATATGGTTTTCGACTAGGAATCACAAAAGATTGGCACACAAATTGGTTTGCTAAGTCACCTGTGAAGTATCGTGCCTTGGTACGTGAAGATTTTCTCCTAAGACAGTTTTTGGAAAAAGAACTCGTTGATAAGATGGTGAGCAATGTTCGTTTTGAAAGAGACAGCAAGTCATTAGTTATCTTTATTCGAACGGGACGCCCTGGTTTCATTATTGGTAGAGAAGGAACAGGAGTTGATGTTCTCACGAAAAAAATAAAACACTTTATGAAAAAGCAAAAACTTGATGTTGGCTTGAAAGTGAGTATTCGTATTGAAGAAGTGCGCTATCACGAGCAAGAGGCAGCGTTGATTGCTGAGTCAGTTTCTGAGATGCTTAAGAAGCGTATGCCATATCGTCGTGTGATAAAGCAGACAATTGATAAGGTGATGGCAAATCACGAGGTAAAAGGGGCACGTATTGTCCTGTCAGGTCGTCTCGGTGGCGTTGAGATTGCTCGTCGAGAGCAGGTCAAGCGAGGGAGTATTCCTTTGCAAACCATCCGTGCCGACATTGACTATACTCACAAAGGTGCAATACTTCCATATGGTACCATCGGCATCAAGGTCTGGATTTATAAAGGAGAGATTGATCAGAAAGATAATAAACGATAAAGTATGTTACTCCCAAAGAAAGTAAAGTATCGTCGTTGGCAAAAGATGCGTGTTAATCAAGGTAAGCTTCAAAATCGTGTGAGTACTCGTGGTACGAAGGTTTCGTTTGGAGATTTTGGTATGAAGGTACTTGAAGCTGGCAATATTCGTTCCAACCAGATTGAGGCTGCTCGTCGAGTCATTTCACGCTCAACGGGGAAGGTGGGAAAAACATGGATACGCATTTTTCCTGACAGACCAGTCACGAAAAAAGCAGCTGAAGTCCCTATGGGTAAAGGCAAGGGCGATTTGAACTGTTATGAGTTTCGTGTGCTCCCTGGTCGTATCATTTTTGAAGTGGCAGGGGTTTCCGAGAAACTTGCCCACGAAGCTATCACCAAGGCGGGAAAGAAGTTGCCAGTGCGGATTAAGATGGTCCAGAGGATTGCTGGATAGTATCGTGTATGAAAACAAACAAGAAGACAGCAGGAACACTTACCACAAAGAGTCATGAAGAGCTCATAGAGAAACTTCGTGGATGTAAGAAAGAGTTACAGCAGGCACGATTTCGTCTCACTCCTGAAACGCAAGCGAAGACGAGTCGTCACAAGGAATTGCGAAAAGAAATTGCACGAATCTCAACCGAACTTGTGGCAAAGAAAAAAGCATCTCTGAAGGTGTAAGGAGATATAAACTATATGAAACAAAACGATAAAAAGATATCAGAAAAAAGCGGCGGGAAAGTATTGCAAGGCACTGTTGTGTCAGACAAGATGCAAGACACTATTGTTGTTGCAGTCAACCGTTTTGTTAAAAACAAACGGTACAGTAAATATCAAAAGGTAACGAAACGATACAGTGTTCATTGTCCAGCAGTAAACGGAACAACGGTTGCGGTTGGTGACAAAGTTTCTATCAAAGAAACCCGTCCCATTTCAAAAACAAAATCATTTGTTCTTGTTCAGGATACAGAAAAACACGTATGATACAACCACAAACAATAGTCAAAGTAACAGATAATTCAGGAGCTCGTACCGCTCGAGTGTTTAAAGTGCTTGGTAGTACCAAGCGTCGATATGCTCGCATCGGTGATCGGGTGGTGATAGCGATTCAGACAGCTGAACCACGAAGAACCGTCAAGAAAAAGCAGGTACTCCATGCAGTTGTTGTTCGACAACGCAAGCCATTCCGTCGCAATGATGGCTCATACATCAGTTTTAGTGAAAATGCGGTGGTATTGGTTGATAAGAAGAAGGAATTGCAGGCAACCCGTGTGTTCGGTCCCGTTCCCCGTGAACTTGATCAATTGGGGTATAAGAAAATAACATCACTTGCCCCAGAGGTTGTTTAAGGGGGTACATGAGTTGTATAGTAGACATATCATATGAAAATACGTAGAGGTGATACAGTTATTGTCATTACAGGAAAAAACCGTGGGACGGTTGGTGAGGTATTGCAAACCATACCAGACAATGAGCGGGTGATTGTTCGTGAGGTAAATATCAGGACACGTCATATAAAACCAAGGAATCGTAGTGAGAAAGGAAGTATTGTGAAACAAGAGATGCCCATTGCCATCTCAAACGTTGCTCTCTATGATCCAAAGGTCAAGAAACCGACGCGGGTATACTATGCTGTAGAAGAAACTAAGAATGGTAGAAAGAAAACACGAATGACGAGGAAGAGTAATACAGTACTTCCTGCGCCATCTGCGCAAAAGAAAACAAAGAAAGTGATAAAGAAAGATGACAAATAGTATATGAAACAGACACAAGAAAGAATACAGGCATTTTTTGCAGAGAACCGTGAACGATTTCACTGGAGTAACCCTATGCAATCTCCACGGATTGAAAAGGTAGTTATTTCAGTGGGAACAGGACGCATTCGCAAAGATGCTCAACGAATAAAACTAATCCAAGAAAGACTTGCTCTTATCACTGGACAGAAGTTATCACCTCGTATTGCAAAAAAATCTATCGCTTCGTTTAAATTACGTAAGGGTGAAGTTATCGGCTATGCAGCAACACTTCGTGGGAATCGCATGATTAGTTTTCTTGACCGTCTCTGCCATATAGCATTGCCAAGGACGCGTGACTTTCAAGGTATTCCAAAAAGTGCGGTTGATACAATGGGTAATCTCAGTATCGGTATTCGTGAACACACCGTGTTTCCAGAGGTTGCGGATGAAAATCTCCACGACGTATTTAGTTTTTCTGTCACCATCGTTACCACAACAAGCGATAGTGATGTTTCCATTGCATTTTTAAAAGCAATTGGTATTCCTTTTGTTAGAGAAGAAGAAAAAGAGTCATAGAAAGGATATTTCTGTTGTTTGACTTTGCTGTGGTGTACTGTTACAGTGCATTCACTGGAGATAATCCGCAGTGTTCTCTTTGTTCCCCATCATAATTGCTGGGAAACACAGAAGATATTGGGTGATATTTCTTTGGTAAAAAAAGTATATGGCACGAAAAGCAGTCATAGCAAGAAACGAAAAAAGAATCCGTTTGGTGAAGAAGTATGCTGAGAAGCGAAAAGAGCTGAAGAAGCGTGGTGATTGGGCTGGACTTCAAAAACTCCCTCGCAACTCCTCACCTGTACGTGTATGTAATCGTTGTTTCATCACTGGACGATCTCACGGATACATGCGCTTGTTTGGCGTTTCTCGTATCTGTTTTCGTGAACAAGCATTAAGTGGTCATATACCTGGTGTCAAAAAGTCGTCATGGTAACAGATGTTGTTGCAGATTTCATTACCCGCATTAGAAATGCGAGCGCGGTTAAAAAAGACCGCGTTGCAGTGCCATATTCACAGATGCGCTATAACATCGCACGTAAGCTCGTGTCAAAAAATTTTCTCACTAAAGTGGAAAAAGAAGGGCATGGTGTTCGCAAACAATTAGTCCTCACACTCTCATACGGTAAAGAGAGGGCACCACAGGTGCGCGGTATTCAACGTGTTTCAAAACCAGGATGTCGCGTCTATTCACATATCAAGGATGTTCATCCACACCGGCAAGGGACTGGCTGTGTCATTCTCTCTACTTCAAAAGGTATTCTTGCAGACGATGAAGCGCGCAAAGAACGAGTTGGTGGTGAAGTACTTTTTACAATTTGGTAATATGTCAAGAATTGGTAAACGACCCATCCCCATTCCAGAAGGTGTCCAGGTGACCTTTGATGGCGCTGTCTTGACTGTGAAAGGACCAAAAGGGACACTGCATCGCGACATCAGGAAAGATGTTGCTATCACGATTGCTGACGATACCGTTGTTGTCACACCAGCCCTGAAGACACGTATTGTGAAAAGTCTTTGGGGTACCTACGCATCACACATCACTAATATGGTGATCGGGGTTACCGAAGGATATCGGAAAATTTTGCTCGTTACTGGTGTTGGATATCGGGTTGAGAAGAAAGGAGAGACCATTTCTTTGAAAGTTGGCTTCTCACACACGGTGGATCTCTCTATTCCTCAAGGACTTTCGGTGGAGGTGAAAGACAACACTATTACTATTGATGGATTTGATAAAGAATTGGTGGGTGCATTTGCTGCAGAAGTGCGTGCGGTTAAAAAGGCCGAACCGTATAAAGGGAAGGGTATCCGCTATCACGATGAAGTAGTTCGTCGTAAACAAGGGAAAAAAGCAGCAACAGCTGCATAACAAGTATGAAACTCAGTACAACAAAACAAAAACAGCAAAAGCGTGATCGTCGCCATATCCGTATTCGTGCAAGAGTACGTGGAACACCAGAGCGACCACGTCTTGCAATATTTAAATCAAATACCAATGTGTATGCACAGATTATTGATGATACATCAGGAAACACACTCGTTGGAGCTGCCTCTATCAAGAGTACTGTGAAGGGCAAAACGGCGAAGGCTCAAGAGCTCGGTACTATGATTGCTCAGGAGGCACAAAAGAAAGGTATCAGTGCGGTTGTGTTTGATCGTGGCGGATTTATGTACACTGGCGTTGTTGCGACATTTGCCGATGCTGCACGAAAGGGAGGGTTACTATTCTAGCGTATGGTTGAAGAAACAATGAAACAAGAAGATAAAAAAAAGAAGGTAACTTCTGAAAGCGCAGCTGTTGTGAAAAAAGAAGATCCATTCAAAAAAGAAGGAAAATCACCATTTGCAAAAAAAGGTAAGAAAGGTAATGAACGATTTTCAAAGACTCGGTATGGTCGTAGTCAAAATCGTAACGAAGTTGATCGCCAACTTCTTTCTGTTCGTCGTGTTGCTCGTGTGGTTGCAGGTGGTCGTCGTTTCAGTTTAAGTGTTGCCGTTGGTGTTGGTGATCGTCAGGGTCGCGTTGGTATTGGAACAGGAAAGGGACCAGATATGGCAACAGCTATGGAAAAGGCAACAAACAAAGCGCGAAAGAATATGATTACTATACCACTCACCAAAAATGGGAGTATTCCTCATGAGACACAGGCAAAGTACTGTTCATCAATGATTGCACTTCGTCCTGCTGAGGGGTTTGTTGCAGGAGGCGCGGTGCGCATCATCAGTGAACTTGCGGGTATCAAAAAGATAAGTGCAAAGATACTCTCGAGGAGTAAGAGTCAGTTGAACAACGCTCGCGCTACGCTCAAAGCATTGTCGCAATGCAAGTAAAAAGACTATATGTTACACACCATCTCTTCTCCTAAAAAAACTAAGAAGCGTATTGGTCGTGGCGGAAACCGTGGTAAAAATGCTGGTCGTGGGGACAAGGGACAAAAGTCACGTGCCGGTCACTGTATTCGTCCTGCCATTCGTGATGTTCTACAACGTATTCCCAAGTTGCGCGGACATGGAAAGAATCGTTCACGAGGTGTTCGTGGCGGTCTATCAAGCATCGTTCAGATAAATCTCACCAAACTTGCAGAACGTTGCAAAGAGGGTGATACGATTTCACCAAAACGTCTTGAACACATGGGATTGATTGGTAAGTTGCGAGGGAAAACACCAACAGTGAAAGTTTTGAGTGTTGGTGATATAACAAAAGCAATTCACGTTTATCACTGTTCTGTTTCTGCTCGTGCTGCTGATAAAATTATTAAAGCGGGAGGAAGTGTCCATGGTGGTACAAAAAAGGCGAAGATAAGGAGAGGTGTTCAGGGTGATACAAAAGAGACGAACACAAAGAGTGGTATAAAAGAGACGAAGGCAAAGAAGAGTGATACAAAAAAAGAGACGAAGGCAAAGAAGAGTGATACAAAAAAAGAGACGAAAGTGAAGAAAGAATAGAATAGTATATGTTTGAAAAGACAAAAACATTTTTTACTGACGGATACCTACTGAAAAGGTTTGTCATTCTTATTGTTGGCCTTATTCTCTTTCGTATTCTTGCTACGATACCATTGCCACAGTTTGATTCCAATATTATTGCCTCTATTGTTGGTCAAAACCAACTCCTCGGTGTCTTCGATATATTCTCTGGAGGTGGTCTTTCAAACCTCTCCGTTGCGATGTTGGGTGTTTTCCCATACATTACCGTTGCCATTGTAGTGCAACTGTTGACTGTTGTTTCCCCTGCTATTCATTCCCTGTATCACGAAGAAGGTGAGATAGGGAGGAAAAAAGTATCGTACTGGAGTCGTGTTGCAACGGTACCTGTTGCAATATTGAACGCAACCGGTATTCTTGCATACTTCACGGTACAAGGATTTCTTCCCGAGGCGATTGCACTCTCTGAGTACATTAGTGCCATTGTGTTAATTGTTGCTGGAAGTTTGCTTTTGATGTGGATTGGTGAACTTATCACGGAGTTTGGTATTGGTAATGGTATTTCATTCATTGTGTTTGCTGGTATTGTGGTGAATATTCCCGTATTAGTAAACACACTCTTACAAAATATTGATGTCGCGACACCGTTGGCAGACCTTCCATTCCTCATTACCATTGCAGTAGGTATTTTTGTTGCCACCATGTTTGCCATTTGGATGAATGAGGCGGATCGTCCCATTCCCATCACCTATGCTCGATACGGTATTTCTCACGGCTCAACGGCAAGTCGTGTTGATACTTACATTCCTATCAAGGTGAATCCAGTTGGAGTGCTTTCTATTATTTTTGCTTTGACTGTCACTGCTTTTTTTCAATTCATTTTCCGATGGATGAGTGGTTTAGATACGGCTGCACTTGCAGCGGTCGGTCAAGCAGTCACTGATTTTCTTGCGGTTGGTTTTTTCTACGCGATACCGCTCGGTGTTCTCACAGCATTCTTCACCTACTTCCACGCCCCTATTGTATTCAATGTTCAGAAAGTGGCTGATAACATTCAAAAACAAGGAGCTTTCGTTCCTGGATTGCGCCCCGGTGAAGAAACAGCAAGGCACTTTGGAGAAACCTTACAACGAATTATCTTCTATGCCGCTTTGTTCCTAACAACTATTACGGTCGTTCCGTTTTTCTTTAGTGGAGCAACGGCAAACACCTTCCTCTTTGCTGTTGGTGGAACAGGACTCATCATTATCGTGTCTGTGGTGATGGATATACATCGAAAAGTGAGCACTCGTCTTGCTCATGTAATGGGTACATAATGGAGAGTATGCAGATATCCTGTCATAATACCGCTTACCTTTTTTTTGGGATTCCTGGTTCTGGTAAGAGTACTCAAAGAAAAAAGTTGGCTGAAACATTTACCGAAGAAAAGCTATCATTCATTCAACTTGATACTGGTTCTCTCATTAGAGACTTCATAGCCTCAAAGAAGAAAACCGCATTGGCAATAAAAATACAACAAGTCCTTGATAAAGGTGCGTTGCTCCCATCATCTTTTCCAGTATGGCTTTGGATGAACACTCTTGTTGCAGGATACCGAGACGGTGATGCCATTATCGTCGACGGTGGCGGAAGAAAACCAATTGAAGCAAAACTCCTCGTAGAGTTACTCGCATTTATTGGAGTGGATACTGTGAAAGGTGTTCTCCTTGAAGTGTCAGATGAAAACGCGATAGAACGATTGGGGACACGCGGTCGTCCTGATGATGCTGATGAGTCGGTACAACATCGCTTACAGATCTATCGTGATGAGAAGGAGGGGACAACAGGCTCTATTACCTTTCTTGAAAAACATCCACAGGTTCAGATGCACCATATTGATGGTTCGGGAACACCACAAGATGTCCATACCCGCCTGTTAAAAACACTTTTTCCAAATACATAACGATTTATGATTATTACAGATGACACACAACGAGAAAACCTTATCACGGCAGGAAAACACTTGCGGATGGTTCTTGATACATTGAGAGAGGCGGTCGTGCCAGGGATAAATACGGGACAACTTGAGAATATTGCGCAAGAAAAGATTACACAGTTAGGTGACATACCTGCATTTCTTAACTATCAACCACAAGGGATGCCACGCCCTTTTCCCGCAACGACATGTGTCTCCATTAATCACGAGATAGTGCACGGAGTACCCAATGAGCAGCCACAGAACCTCAAAAGCGGTGACATTGTGAGTATTGATTGCGGACTATCACACAAAGGAGTATTTGTTGACGCTGCCTTTACGATGCCTGTGGGGACAATCAATGAACAGGCAAAGCAATTAATAGAGGCAACACGAAAGGCAATTCTTTACGCCACAGTACTCGTTCAGGCAGGCAACACCACAGGTGATATTGGCAGTGCCGTTGAAGAAGTAGCAAAAGAGTATTCCTTTGTGGTACCACCAGAACTTGGAGGGCATGGAGTGGGTAACGCGCAACACGAAGCACCATTTATCCCAAACATTGGTAACGCAGGTGAGGGAGCGACACTGCGAGTCGGTGAAGTAATTGCCATTGAACCGATTTTGATGGAAGGTGATGATCCGCGTATCAAACTAGCATCAGATGGATTTACCTATACAACGACCGATCCAAACCACCGCGCTGCTCATTTTGAACACACACTCTTAGTTACTAATGGAGCTCCTGTTGTGGTCACAGGCCCTGCATGGTAGTGGTGTTCTTGGAGAGAAGTCACATGCTACACTGAACCAATGGAAAATAACGAATGCATACAAAAAACATGCGTCATGCTCAAGCCAGACGCAATACAACGGACTCTCGTTGGCGATATTATACAGAGATTTGAACAAGTGGGTCTCAAGATTGTTGCTTTGAAAATGATCCAAGCAGAGACCGCAACTATTGAGAAGCATTACACGATAGATCCAGAGTGGAAGAGAAAGGTGGGTGAGAAGGCAATGGAAAGTATGGAAGCACAAGGAAAAAAGGCGACAGAGAAAGCAGAAGAGATGGGAGAACGGGTCTTAGAGGGGTTAAAGAAATATATGACGGCAGGTCCTGTCATTATTGCTGTTTTGGAAGGTGCCTATGCGGTTCCCTTGGTACGAAAATTAGTTGGTGGCACTGAACCATTCACTTCAGATGTCGGTACCATTCGTGGTGATTACGTGCTTGATTCCTATGCATTAGCAGATAGTACAGGGCGTTCGATACGAAACCTTGTCCATGCTTCCAGCAGTACCGGTGAGGCAGAAAAAGAAATTGCCATTTGGTTTTGTGACGATGATTTTGTAAAATACAAGACGGTACATGAACACATCCTCTACGATGTGAATTTAGACAATGCAAAAGAATAACCACAGCATATTTACCAAAAAACTACAAGTACTTTTCGTTGGTCTTGTTGCTTCCGCAACGCTTGCCATTGTGCATACCGTGGGGACAGAACAATACCTCTATTGGGTATTTGATTGGTTTGATATAGTAACACACGCAATTGGTGGTATTGCAATTGGTGCACTATTGAGTGCTCTCTGTATTAAAAAACGACAATTTATTCTTCCCATACTTGTCCTCGTCTTAGTAGGATGGGAAATATTTGAAACGTGGGCAAAACAAATTCCGACAGGGCAGGCTGGATACAGTATTGATACAACAATTGATCTTTTTGTTGGTGGCTCTGCAGCACTCCTTGTTATTTTTCTCTGCAATCGATACCTGCGTCACTAAACGTGGTGTTCAATAATTTTCTTGAAGGTCTCTGGTCGTTGTTGAGCAATATGACTCAACATTTTTCTATTCATACGAGATCCTTTTTTATGTAATGCATGTATGAGTGTGCTGTATGAAGCACCGTGAAGTTTTGCTGCTGCACCAATACGAACATTCCAAAGGCGTCGAAAGTCCCCTTTCTTCTTTCGTCGGTGTGCAAAGGCATGATTGCCCGCATGGAAGATAGCGTCTCGTGCTAGTCGTTCTTTGCTTGACCGTCCCCATCGAAACCCCTTTGCCCGCTGCAAAAGACTTTTACGATGTTTCAGTGATGTTGTTCCTCGTTTTATTCTTACCATAGACGTTCTTTATATTATGACAGAAGCATTCGTTGCTGTACTTTCTTTGGCAAGACAAGGCGTTCGCTTCGTTTGCGATTGAGTTGTTTTGAACGGGGTTCCTTAGCATTAAAGTGACCGTGTCCTTTCTTGCGCACGATGAGTTTGCCCTGCCTGGTGACGCGGATTCGTGAACGTGCTGATTTATTCGTTTTCATACTGTATTTTTTTTCTTACTCGCTTGAATAACTGTTGAGTATCCTTTCGGGCTTCTCTTTATCTCTTCGAGAGTGATAAAGGTGCACGGTATCATATCGAGGAAGTGTTGCAACCGTGCTTTCAAAAAATCCTCGTCCATTGATTTATACCTACCAAAGAGAAAAAGGTCAATTTTCACTCGGTTGCCATTCGCAATCCATTCACTCACCTTTTTGGCGCGCATATCCATAGTGCCCTGACTTGTTCCTGGTTTCACTTGTGTACTTTTCAGAACATCAATCACTTTCCCTTTTTCTCTATCCTGTTCTTGCCACTTCTTTTTGAGTTTGTTTTGTTCGTACTGGTACTTGCCGTAATCGGCAATGCAGGTGACTGGTGGTTTTGCGTTTCCACTCACTTCAATTAAATCGAGCCCTACTCCTTCCGCTCGTCGTATTGCTTCAGCAAGGGGGAGGATGCCGAGATTCTCATTATCCTGTCCAAGCAAAAGCACTTTAGGAGACCTAATAGCCCCATTGATGCGTGTACGCGGTCGTGCTAATTTCTTTGGGCCTCTCCTAATATAGAAACAGTATACAGCAGAGAGATAGGTTCATGCAATCGTGGGTGGTACAGTGCACCATATGATTCGCTCACGAACACAGTTTGCACTCCTTCTAGCAATTGTCAGCATTTTCGGTGCGTTGTTTTTTGTGCAGCAGGATAAGAAGATACTCAACGCCCGTTCGACCGATCATGTGCGAGGAAGTTCAATTAGTGGTGTTCATCTCATTGAGTATTCTGATTACACCTGCATATTTTGTGCAGCAACACGACCAGTCATCGAGCGTCTCATTGAAGAAGAAGATGTTCAGGTTTCATATCGCCACTCCTACAATCCTACCAACACAGAAGGAATACGGCGTGCCATTTTTGCTGAATGTGTTGCCCAAACGGCGGGTGAAAAAGCGTTTGCCACGTACACACAGTTTCTCTATGAAAACCAGCACAGAAACCTTGATGACAAAGAACTCACTACAGAAGCAGTTATTCGAGGATCAAATACGCTCGCCTTTAATCGCTGTCGTGATGATGACGGAGTGCGAAAAAATATATCCCGTGATAGTGCTGAAGCAAAGAAATTGGGGGCTCTTGGGACACCATTTATCGCTGTTATACAAAACGGCATACCACTTGGAGCACTCTATGCCAATGAGTACGGTGTGTTTATCGGCCAACTTCGAGAATTACTGGCAAAAAAGAAGCAGTAATAGTGTGGTAACCTGAAAGTAATCACCGCAATCTATTTATGAAACAAAACATGCAACAAAGTATTGGAATACTCGTGTCAGTCTCCATCATGTTTGGGATTGGGTTTTTGTTTGGTATGCAGTATGAGCAGTTACAGCGTGGAGGAGTTGTACATGTTCCACGTGAAGACGATCCATCAGGTCCTTCGGATGCGCTCGTTGAGAAAGTGGCGAAGGTGAGAGACGATGATGCTATTTACGGCAACCCCTCAGCACTCATCACCGTAGTTGAGTATTCTGATTTTGAATGTCCGTTCTGTCAACGATTTCATCCAACTGTTGAGCGTGCGGTAGATGCTTCTGATGGAGAGATTTCGTGGGTATATCGACATCTTCCATTGTCTTTCCACCCAACCGCAAAAAAAGCTGCAATTATTGCAGAGTGTGTTAAGCATCATCAGGGCAATGATGCATTCTGGCAGTATGCAAAACAATTGTTTGATGGTGGGGTTTATAACGTTAATGCATACCGTCGCATTGCACTTGATATCGGTGTGCAAGCGGGGGATTTGGACACATGTCTTGTCACAGGAAGTCCAGAAGAAAAGACGGTGAACAAGCATGAAGCAGAGGCAAGTTCAATTGGCATTGATGGTACTCCAGGAGGTTTTGTGGTAAACACGAAGAGTGGTGCTGTTGCTCCGTTGCGAGGTGCTGTGCCTGACGCAACATTGGCACAGATAATTGATAGTGTGAGAGAGTAACACAATGATTGAAGCAACCGTATCCATTACAGCAGCATTTGTAGCGGGAGTTGTGACAGCATTTCTGCCGTGTACGTTTCCCATGTTAATTGGCTATCTGGCACTGCTCTCAGGAAGTTCTTCTCGTACTGTCACACAAACTTTACTTCTTGCTCTTCGTTTCTTTCTTGGTTTTGCGTTAGTCTATACGGCAATCGGTATCGTGGTAGGACTTTTTGGTTTTTTGACTGACACAACCTTCTTTATCGGACGACTGGAAAACGCATTTTTTTACACTGGTGCATTTATTTTTATACTCCTCGGTCTCGTTATGCTCCGCGCTATTCCTTTACCACGATTTGCACAAAAAGTACGGCAATTACCCATCACGTCATTCCTTTCGGTTGATACATGGTATATGCCATCTCTCGTTGGTGCGACGTTTGCTTTGGGGTGGTCACCGTGCATTGGTCCTACCCTCGCAGGCATTCTGTTTCTCGCCGCAAGCGCAGAGTCAGTTGCTCTCGGCGGTTTTCTCCTCTTTGTCTTTTCGTTGGGGCTTGTCATACCACTTCTCCTCTTTTCCGTTTTCTATGCGGTGGCGAAAAAGAGAGTTATGGCACTTGCCCGCTTTTCTGATATAGCCAGTACCATTGGTGGTGTGCTCTTCATACTCTTGGGTATTGGTTTTTTATTCGGTGCGCTTGATACCTTTAGTGCTGTTACCAACCTGTTCGTATCTGATACTTACGGGTTGTAGGAATGGTGTTCGTTTGACCGGATCGTTTTCAAAGATATATACTGAGAACCATGCAGTATTTCAGAAATGTTATCAAAGAATTTCCATCAATTCGATGGCTCTCTATACGTCGAGTGCTATACTTTGCTGTGATTGCTATTGTGATTGCAATTATTGTTGGATACCTGTTGGGGCTTCTCGACAACTCTCTTGGCAACTTGTTAGGTAAGGTTATCGCATAATCTATGAAAGATATTATAGAGAAAAAAACAAACAAAGGAGAATGGTATGCAGTTCGTGTGCATATGGGTTTTGAAGAGCAGGTGTGCCGTACTATTCAACAGACAATAGATTCGTTGGGACTCAAGGACACCATCTTTCAAGTGATTGTTCCGACTGAAAAGCAGGTGAAAATAAAAGGTGGTAAAAGACGAGAACACCGAGAACGCATTTTCCCAGGCTTCATTCTCATCAACATGTTTTTAGAGGATAAGGCGCGACAGGCAGTCTGTGGGATTGAGCATGTCACTGGGTTTGCTGGTTCACGGTCACACGCAGAGCCACTCTCACACGAAGAGATAGAGACTATCTTTGGACGTATGAGTGAAAGTTCCGTTACCTACAACAAGAGTGATATTGAAATGGGTGATACGGTGAAGATTACCGATGGTCCGTTTGCTGATTTAGATGGACAGGTCAGTGAATTAGATCCAGAGCGAGGGCAAATAACCGTTTTGATCCCCATGTTTGGTCGTGAGACACCAGTGCGACTTGACCTCGTTCAGGTACGGAGGATAACATAACATAGTATGGCAAGAAAACTAGCACAGATTATTAAACTACAAGTGGAAGCAGGCAAGGCAACACCAGCACCACCAATCGGAACAGCACTTGGTCCAGCGGGAATTAATATTGGTGATTTTTGCAGTCAGTTTAATGCCCAGTCACAAGACAGGAAGGGTGAGATTGTACCCGTGGTACTGTCAATCTATGATGATAGGACATTTGATTTTATACTCAAATCAGCACCCACAACGTACTTCCTGAAAAAGGCAGCGGGTATTGAAAAAGGATCTGGAAAGAATGCAATTAAACAGGCAGGGACGGTGTCATTGGCACAGGTCAAAGAGATTGCTGAGAAAAAAATGAGTGATTTAAATGCTCGTGATATTGATGCGGCAACGAATATTGTCATTGGTACTGCAAAATCAATGGGAATCACCGTTACGTAGGTACGATACAATGGAAAGTGATGTTGCGCGATACGATACAACAGTACGTCTATGAGGCACTCAAAAAAACTGGGTACACAATTGCTGTGCCAGAAGAGGTAACGCTCACCCACCCCCCAGAGCGGTTTGGTGACTTTGCTAGTAATGCAGCATTTATCATTGCCAAGAAACAAGGAGGTCATCCAAAAGAGATTGCGACAACACTTGCCACTACTATACGAGAAGCAGAACACAAGGAGATACAGAGTGTCTCGGAGACACCAGAAGGATTTATCAATATATATATAACAGAAGAGACACTTCTTGCAGAAGCACAGAAACTTTTGACGGTAGGATCTGGAGTCATCATTGATCTTTTAGAGGGGAGTCGGGTGAGTGTTGAATATACCGACGCGAATCCATTCAAGCAACTTCACGCAGGGCACCTCATGACCAATGCAATTGGTGAGTCCCTTGCTCGTATCATTGAAGCAGTCGGTGGTGTCGTTGTCCGAGTGTGCTATCAGGGAGATGTTGGACTTCATGTTGCAAAGTGTCTTTGGGCACTTGCACAACGGGATGATGATGAGGTGACTGCCCCTATTTTAGGAGAAGCGTATGCGCGTGGTGATGCAGCATACCGAGAAGGTGGCACTCAGAAAGAAGAAATAGAAAACTACAATCAGTTGATATACGCTCAATCAGATCCGCTGGTCAATTCATTGTATGAATTAGGGAAACGAGTATCGCTGGATCACTTTGAGGAGATGTACCGTCGTGTTGGTACAAAGTTTGATGAATATATTTTTGAAAGTGAAGCAGCACCCGTCGGACTTCAAGAGGTGCAAACAGGGTTAACGAAAGGGGTGTTTGTAAAAGATGATGGAGCAGTTATCTTTCAGGGTGAAAAACACAACTTACACACCCGTGTCTTTATTACTACAAAAGGATTACCAACCTATGAGGCAAAAGAGATAGGGCTTGCGTTGGTAAAAGAGGAACGCATTCGTGCAGAGAGAGATATTGTCGTTACCGCCAATGAAATTTCAGAATATTTGCGTGTTATTGTTGCGGTGTTGGAAAAACTTCACCCAACACTTGCAAAAAAGATAGAACATGTTTCACACGGCACGCTCTCGCTTACAGGAGGAAAAATGTCCTCCCGAACAGGAGACGTTTTATCCGCTGATGTACTCCTTGATACCATTGGTACCTCTGTTATGCAACAAGCAAAGAAGGGGGGCACGACCATCACGCCATCAATTGCTGATGCAATTGCTGTTGCCTCATTGAAGTACGCTATTTTACGCCAGGCACAGAGCAACAATATTGTCTTTGACACAGCACAGGCAACATCGTTTGAGGGTGATTCAGGAGCATACCTCCTCTATGCGCGGGTACGAGCAAAAGCTCTGTTGGATCGTGGTGGGACACCAGATAAAGGGGTGATGCCCTATAGTCACCTGCCACTGTTACGACTCCTCTATCAGTTTGAAGAAGTGGTTGCGCGATCATACACACTCCGTGAGAGTCATCACCTCGCACAGTATCTCAGTCGGTTAACCAGCGTGTATAGCCATTGGTATGCAACTGAAAAAATACTTGATCAGGAAGATTCAGATGAACGGTTACAGTTAGTATTGGTATGTATCCAAGTCCTTGAGCGGGGATTAGATCTTCTCGGTATCCGCCCAGTAGATAAAATGTAGTGGACATAGTAAACTAAAGGATATATGGGGAACACCGAAAGGGACACACCACAAGAAGAGAAACAGACAAACCCAACCACACGACGAGAACTCGCAACGCTTGCCTTCTGGAAGAAAGAAAAACTGTTTGAAAAAAGCCAACGAGGGTTATCGCCAAAGGGTTGGTTTGCTACGGTACGAGAACGACTGTTTGGTAAACGTCGTTTTGTTTTTTATGACGGACCACCGTTTGCAACAGGACTTCCACACTATGGCCATCTTCTTGCCAGTGTTATCAAAGATGCCGTGCCACGGTATTGGACGATGCGTGGGTATCGTGTTGATCGACGATGGGGATGGGATTGTCACGGATTACCACTTGAAGTTGAAATTGAAAAGCGACTTGGGTTGCGCAACAAGAGAGAAATACAAGAGTACGGCATTGATGCATTTAATGCACACGCTCGAGAAGCGATAGGGACGTATGAATCTGAGTGGAAGAAGGTGATTGCTCGGATAGGGCGTTGGGTGGATATGGAAAATGACTACAAGACAGTGACGACTGATTACATTGAATCGGTATGGCACATCTTTCATACTCTACACACACGTGGCTGTGTCTACCAGGGGCGTAAGGTGTTGCACTTTTGTCCACGGTGCAGTACAACCCTTTCTAATAACGAGGTGGCTGACTGTTATCAGGACACAGACGACACGGCTGTCTATGTTACATTTCCACTAACAGACGATCCTACAACACACTTTGTTGCATGGACCACGACTCCGTGGACACTCTTTGGCAACGCTGCACTGGTAGTTCATAAGGATCTTTCGTATGCCTATGTGAAAAAAGGAGAAAACCGCTTTATCGTCCACGAGAAACAAGCACACGTAATTGCCAATGGTACTGTTGAGAAAGTTGTCTCAGGGGATACTTTGGTTGGTCTTTCATACACACCACTCTACAAAGGTGTTTACACTGGAGAAGAATCAGGCACTTGGAAAGTCTATCACGCACCATTTGTTGATGCTGAAACAGGGACTGGTATTGTCCACATTGCTCCCGCATACGGTGAAGATGATCTTCAAGTAGCGCGGAAACACCATCTTCCTGTGACGCATCACATTGATGAAAACGGACAGTTTATGGATTCAGTGCAGGAGCTTGTTGGGCAGTCTCCAAAAAGTAAAGGAAGGGATGAAGAGGTGACACAAAAGATTATTACCGTTTTAAATCGTCATGGACGGATATTGAAAGAAGAGGTTATGCAACACAGCTATCCGTTCTGTTGGCGATGTGACACACCATTGCTTCACTACGCGACCACCTCCTGGTTTATCGATGTTCCCAAGTATCGAAACGCCATGGTCGCTGCAAACAAGAATATTCGTTGGGTACCAAGTCACATACGAGACGGTCGTTTTGGTAACTGGGTTGCCAATGCAAAAGAGTGGGCTGTCTCTCGTCCACGTTTTTGGGGTGCCCCAATTCCTGCATGGAAAAGTGCATCTGGCAAACACCTCATTATCGATTCTTTAGAAACCATGATGAACCACATGCGTTCAAAGAATACCTATATTTTTGTCAGACATGGGGAGTGTCAAGGAAACGAGGAAGGGTATTACAACTGTCTTCCAAACGAAAAAAACATACTCACCAAACGAGGAAGAAGGCAGGCCTTTGTCGCTGGGCAGAAACTAAAAGCACACAATCCAACGATGATTATCGCTTCTCCTGCAACGAGAACACGGCAGACAGCAGCGATTATACAAGAGACATTAGAAGTACCGGTACGAGAAGACCCTGCTGTGTGTGAAATACAAGCACCGTTTTTTGATGGCAAGTCGATAACAAAATTTGTTACCACAATGCGAGAGCGGGTGAAACAAGATGGTATCGAAGGAGCACCTTCGGGTGGTGAGTCATATGTAGCAGTGTATTGTCGTGTTGAAAAGTTTTTACGCACCCTTGAACAAACACACACAGGAGAGACCATTGTTATCGTGACACACAAGTCATGTGTGACAGCAGCAAAGATGATAGCTGCTGGTCGCTATCCGAATACATCATTCTATCTTTCTAGTGAGTCTCGTAAACCTCTGTGGCGTATTCCAAACTGTGAGGTTGCTCAGATTCCATACCGTCTCGTCCATCGCGATGCAGACGGCGCCGTTGATCTTCACCGTCCCTTTATTGATACGGTAGTACTCTATGACAGTGATGGTGAATCGTATCACCATGTCGGTTCGGTGTTTGATTGTTGGTTTGAGTCAGGTTCAATGCCATATGCATCAAACCACTATCCATTTGCCTTGCGAGAGACAAAGAGTGTGTTTAATCCAAAGACAAAAACAGGATTCCCTGCAGACTTTATCGCTGAAGGGTTAGATCAGACACGCGGATGGTTTTATAATCTTCTTGCTATTGGTGTTGGTGCCTTTGATGTTGCTCCGTATAAAAATGTTGTTGTCTTTGGTCTTATTCGCGCTGCCGATGGAAAAAAGATGAGTAAACGGCTCAAAAACTATACCGACCCAAACCTACTTATCGATCGCTATGGAGCAGATGCGCTCCGCCACTACTTCCTTGCTTCACCAGTTGTTCGTGGTGAAGATATTGATTTCAAAGACGACAGTGTTGCTGAAATTCATCGTAAGGTATATCTTCGGCTTGATAACTGTCTTCATTTCTATACCACCTACAGCACCCTTCCACACCAAAGAAGAACTGAAGGTACATCACAGAGTACCCATCTTTTGGATAGATTTATCCTTTCACGAGTTGCTGACATGCATCGACAGGTGAGTCGTGGTTTTTCAAACTATGAACTTGATGGAGCAACTAGTGCCATCGCTCCATTCATTGAAGATCTCTCTGCGTGGTATCTTCGTCGTTCCCGTGATCGTCTTCGTTCAGAGACAGCTGATGGTGTAGCTGCTCGTGAAACACTTTGGAGAACACTCTTTATCACTGCAAAAACGATTGCACCAATTGCACCGCTGTATGCTGAACACCTTTACCAGGCACTTGGTGTCAAAGGCGGTCCAGACAGTGTCCATCTCTGTCACTGGGAAGAGGAGATGCCCATTGATCGGGGTGTTATTGA
This sequence comes from Minisyncoccota bacterium, assembly GCA_965216295.1. GTDB lineage: Bacteria > Patescibacteriota > Minisyncoccia > Phycocordibacterales > JABAAK01. The sequence goes on from OZ244141.1 coordinate 201,785, forward strand.
AAAGACGGAAACTATTCGTTCGATTGTTTCAAAAGCACACGAACAACGTTCATCAGCGGGCATTAAAGTACGGCAACCGCTTGCTCTTTTGGAGGTTCCTACAACACTGCGCCTCGATTCTGATACCAAAACACTTCTACAAGATGAGGTGAATGTGAAGGAAGTGCGACACGGAAAACAGACTGCACTTGATATCACGATAACGCAAGCACTGCAGAGTGAGGGATTTGCACGGGAGTTTATTCGTAAAGTACAAGATCTTCGAAAAGAGTTAGCGTACAAACCGCTTGATCACATTGCGACACTCACCATCGCAGGACCGTCTGTGGTGATAGAGCAGCTGCGACAACACGAGACACTCATTGCAACCATAACAAGAGCAAAAGGCATATCGTATGCACCAACTGCCAAACACACCTTCTCTCTTAATGATCTTCTCGTCAGTGTTTCGCTTGAGCAAGGGAGGTAGTGTCTACATATGGGAAACGGCTACAGTATCGTGACAACGAAAGCGTTCGTTTTGAAAACCAAACCAATCGGTGAGGCAGATCGACTTGTTGTTCTTTTCTCTCAAAAGCTCGGTAAAATTACTATCTATGCCAAGAGTGTTCGGCTTGGCAAGAGCAAACTCAAACCATTTGCCTATCCATACCGTTACGGTATCTTTGACATCATCGTTGGTAAAAAGTACATTCTCAAAGATGCTCGGTGCCTTGATTGTTTTGATGAGATATGGCGCAATCAGAATCGTTACGGTATCTTTGTTTCTCTCCTCCGTAATGTTGATATGTTCATTGAAGGAGTAGAGGTAAACACAAACATTTTTGATAGTATTGAAAAAACTACCACCTATCTGCAACAGCAACCTGTCTCCCAACTTGCCGCACAGCACACACCGATTGTTACTGTGTTTCAATTTTTGGTACTTCAAGAACTCGGTTGTGTTGATTGGGGAAATAGCATAGGGATGTCTTTTTTGCAATTGGTAACTGAGGTAGCGACACGAACAGCAACTGGCAGGTACCTTGAAGAACAGGTGAATGCTTATCTACTAACACAACACGTTGGAGGACGGTAGAAAAAGGACAACCATATCTTTACATATTGTGTTTTTGGTGTTGTTGTGTTATCATTTATTGGAGGGTTAGTGGTGAATGTTGTGATTGAATCTGTGTGTCATTTTTTATGGTTCGGATGTAATAGTTCGAAAGGGGTGTAATGACACCTTGTATTTGTTTGCGAATGAAAAGGGACGAAGTTTTTTCTTTATTGAGATTTTCTTGGTTACCTTTCTTAGTGAGCAATGGATGATGTGGAGCAGTTTTTTCTCTTTTCCTACCCGGCATGGTTTGAGAGTTCTGTGGGAATGATTTTGTATCCATTAGATTTAGATTTAAATGAGACTTTGCCAGAGTCTTTAGCTTTAGCGAACCCCACACTGTTCGCCTGACCCCTCTTTGGTGGCACGATTCGCGTCGTGCCACTTTTTATTCTCGTGAGTTTCAACAAAAAAGACCAAATTATATAGTATATATACAGATTTTATATGTACTTCTCTGTTTTCTATATGGTTAGTTGACAAGTTAGATGTAGTATGGTAGTATATACACAGTTGCTAAACAGATGCTTATAGCATATTGATTTGGTAACAGTACAGAATATATAGATTACCGGGTGGAATAGAGGGGTAGTTAAGAAATGTATTAAAACACAATAATATAAAATTGACGTGCAAGAAATTGTGTAGTCAAGAGTTTGTATTGAGAGATGGTTACTGCTGTGGTGGCGTAGTTATTTTTAGGTTTTGATATATAGAATTTTTCATAGTTGAAATATTCGGCTACCCTTTTAGCCCCATTAAACGAAGGAATCCAAAAGGACAGCACACAATGCTGTCCTTTTTTCATGCAGTGGTGAGAAGTATTTGTGAGATCTAACCATATGTAATACACCACATTCCAGAATATACAAGGATTTTCAACACATTGCTATCCTCCTAAGAGGGGGGTTGACAAGTTAGATGTAGTATGGTAGTATATACACAGTTGCTAAACAGATGCTTATAGCATATTGATTTGGTAACAGTACAGAATATATAGATTGCCGGGTAGAAAAAGAAGGGTAGTTAGGAGGTATATTAAAACACAACAGCAAATATTGACGTGCAAAAATAGAGTGCGGTCAAGAGTTATGTTGAGAGATGATTACGGCTGTGGCGGCGGTAGTTATTTTTAGGTTTTGATATATAGAGTTTTTCATAAGAGAGACTCACTACCCTTTGGGCCCCATTAAACGAAGGAATCCAAAAGGACAGCACACAATGCTGTCCTTTTTTCATGCAGTGGTGAGAAGTATTTGTGAGATCTAACCATATGTAATACACCACATTCCAGAATATACAAGGATTTTCAACACATTGCTATCTTCCTAGGAGGGGGTTGACAAGCTACACGTAATATGGCAAACTATACACAGTTACTGATACTGATATCGTAACAACTCAAACAGTAAGTTTGAGCTTCACTGAGAGATGGGTACGAGGGGCAGTGCGTAACGCTGTCCCTCTTCCCTCTTTGATTAAAAAAACGTTGAGACATAAGATTTAGTGTTTGGTATTGATTGCACATACACGATCTCAATTATCCTTCCACTTTTAGTGAAGGAATCCAAAAGGACAGCACACAATGCTGTCCTTTTTTCATGCAGTGGTGAGAAGTATTTGTGAGATCTAACCATATGTAATACACCACATTTCAGAATATACAAGGATTTTCAACACATTGCTATCTTCCTAGGAGGGGGGTTGACAAGTTAGATGTAGTATGGTAGTATATACACAGTTGCTAAACAGATGCTTATAGCATATTGATTTGGTATACGTAGAATTACAAAAGAATGTCGGGTGGGATAAGGATGATTGAAAAAATATATTGAAACGAGGGCAAATTGACAGACATGCAGTGATAAAAAGCAGGACGTAATAGTTCGAAATATGTGTAGTGCAAATTACATAGTATGGTAGCGTAAATTACAGGAAGCAGTCGAATTTGTTTTAAGATAATGGCAATTGTCTTATTAACTATATTAAAAAAACGTTGAGATATAAGGTTTTAGTGTTTGGTGTTGATTGATATCTTGCCACACAATTGGTGAGTATTGATTGCACATACACAGGCCTCAATCGTCCTTCCACTTTTAGTGAAGGAATTCAAAAAGACAGCATACAGTGCTGTCTTTTTTTCATGCAGTGGTGAGAAATGTTTGTGAGATCTAACCATATGTAATACACCACATTCCAGAATATGCAAGGATTTTCAACACATTGCTACCCTCCTAGGAGGGGGGTTGACAAGTTAGATGTAGTATGGTAGTATATACACAGTTGCTGAATTGATTGTAATGTTGCGTTTCATTCATATTGTTCTGAGGCGGTTGAGGTATAATATGGAGAGAGACGAGAAAACAACATTCTCATTTGGCATAACGTGCGGTAGCGTGGACAGCGCGTAAAAGAAGGGCAGAGTGTCTACATACGATCAGAGCTATAGAAGAGTGGGCTTCTTCTATAATGCGTAAAACTGTGTACAGAGTAACGAGTCGGTTGGACGTTACTTTGAAGTGTGTGGTAAAAGATAATATAGAGATTTAAAAGATCCTCTATCCTATCAAACTCTGCCTTGCTCAAAGGCAAAAATAATTATAAGGACAGCATATATGCTGTCCTTTTTTCATGCAGTGAGAAACACCCTCGGAGTCTTATTATGTTTGGTACACTGTCACAGGTATGCGATTGCGAGATGTAGATAGAAACTTGAACTACGACAAGTCAAAAAAAGTTGCTCAACAGAAGAGGCGATTAAGTCCGCGCAAGACAGCAATTTCTACTTCATGGCATAGGACACAAGAAAAAACACCAGGTTCAAAATTGTTGGGACTCATACTTCTTTTAGCAGTCACTTTTTTTTCCATAGCCGTTGTTGTTGCCATTTTTATACAAATTGCTGGTTTGGATAAATCTATTTCACCATCAAAGATAAATATCATCGTTCAGGGACCAATCACTGCAGTCAGTGATGAGGACATACCATTGATAATACGAGTGGTCAATCGTAACTCGGTTACTCTGGAGGTGCCAAAATTAATTGTTGATTATCCAGACGGCACATATACCAGTACTAGCAAATCAAACCCTTTGCGAACACAAGAAATTCCACTTGATGATATTGAGAGTAATGGGTTTGTTGAACATCTATTCAATCAGCGATTTTTTGGAGAAGAGGGTGAAGAAAAAAACCTCAAGTTGACACTAGAGTATCGTGTTCCAGGATCATATTCTGTCTATCGTTCAGAAACAACAGTACACACCATCGCATTGCGAGGTGACACTGTTTCAATTACCAAACCATCCCTTACTCGTGCCGTCTCTGGCAAAGAGTTGAAGATTTCCTTTAGTGTGACATCTCGAGTGAGTTTCACACTCCCTTCTGTCGTTGTTCGTGTACGGTACCCCGCTGGTTTCGTACCATTGCAAGAGTCAACAGATGCGGTGAAGACGGCGTGGACCTTTACTGACTTCCCCGGAGGTGCGACTAAAAATATACAAGTTACAGGAATTATTCGTGGTGAGCCAGGTGTGCGACAAACGTTTGTCGCTGAAGTATTTGCATCCCCAGCTATCAAGGATGTGAATGCCGTTCGTGTTGCCAAGCAAAGTGAAGAGATTCTCATTGAAAAATCATTTCTTCGTGCAACAGTTCTTCTAGATGATTCTGAAAATGATACAATTGTCGTTTCACCCAAAGATACTGTTTCGGGCACAATACGGTGGCAAAACGAAGAGACAACAGCGCTAAAAAACGTCACCTTGGTGGCAACAATAACAGGAACGGGATTGGATGAAAGTAGCGTTACAGTGATAAATGGCCATTATGATATTAATAACAGTCAGATAGTGTGGGATCAAACGAAGTACAAAGAGTTTTTAAGCATCAATCCTAACCAATTTGGCGAACTATCATTTTCTTTCAAAATACTTCCCTCACGGATAGAGTTTGCGTCGGAGAATAAATACGTTACTGTATCAATCTCTGCGATGGCTAACAGGGTAGGTTATGATTTTGTTGATAGCATTAGTGATATAGAGGAGAAGACGGTGAGGGTACGAAGTGCCGTTCAGATAAGTAGTACGACTCTCCATGAAACAAGTCGTGTAGCAAATGCAGGTTCTCTACCACCACGGGTTGGTCAAGAGACAACATATGTTCTGCATTATTTCATCAAGAACGACGGTAATATACTCAGCGATGCAGTGCTCACCATACCGCTTTCCAATCACGTTACTTTCACTGGTGTGGTAGATGGTGTGAGTACAAAAAACTTTCAATACAACACAGACAAACACACCATTACTATTACGATTCCTCAGATAGATGCCTTCGGCACGAATGCGAGTAGTTCTGTTGAAGTACAAGTGAGTCTCATACCAAAGAGTACTGATGTTGGTCATGAAGTTCCTTTGGTAGGGAAGGCAACATTCATTGCACAAGATGAGTTTGTTAACAGAAAGTATCAAGGCACATTCTCAGAACTTACCACCCGTCTGACAACCGAATCAAATAATAGAGAAACCCGTTTGGTTCAAGAAGCAGAAGGGGGATAAGAAATATTCGTGTGTGGTACAATAATGGACAAATGCAGAACTATATGAGGATTAGTATTACAGGAGGGACCATTGCGATGATAGTATTTACGATACTACTCTTGTGGCTTATCTATGAGGTGCGTAGTTTAGTCCCAATTCTTATCAGTGCAGTTGTTTTTGCCGCAGCGTTTGAACCAGGAAAACGCCTCATCATGCGATGCCGTATTCCAGCACCTATTGCTGTCGTCCTCCTCTACCTTTTTGTCTTTTTTGTCTTTTTCTTTCTCATTTCTGAGTTAGTGCCGATTATCATACAGCAGTACTCACTTTTTTTAGGTAATTTACCAACCATCATTGAGTATATTAAATCTATTACCACTGGTACTCCATTTCAGGACTTTGCATCACTACAAGGAGATCGTCTCGTATCGGCTACAGAAACATTATCTGAAACCGCGCGTGAGTTCGTTAGTGCTGCAGGAGGGGCACTCTTTTCATTCTTTAACGGTATCATTAACTTCTTCCTTTTTATCGTTCTCACCTTTCTGTTTACCCTCAACCCTAACGGAATAGACAATTTCTTTACCACCATCACTCCTCGTAGTCACCGATCATATGTTGCAAGTCTCTTGAAGCGTACTCGAATCAAGATGGGTCTCTGGTTTAAAGGACAGATGGTTATCATCCTTATCACCGGGGTTCTCACCTATTTCTCACTGCTTTTGTTAGGAGTTCCAAACGCCCTGTTCCTAGCATCATTTGCCGGCACAATGGAATTGATACCTATCTTTGGTCCAATTATCGCTGCTATACCAGCAATTCTCATGGCACTAACTCTTGGTGATACGACAGTGGTGCTTCTTGTGATTCTCCTCTTTATTTTAATCCAACAGTTTCAGAGCAATCTCATTTATCCTCTCATCGTTTCAAAAGCGGTTGGTGTACCAGCAGTTATTGTTATTCTTTCCATTTTCATCGGTGGCTCTATTGCTGGAGTTGTTGGTATCATTATCGCGGTACCAGTCGCTGCGATTGTTCAAGAATTATTCAACGATATACGCAGTAATACTATTGAAAAACATCTTGCTAAAAAACAGTAACAGAGAGTGCGTGAATGGTCGTGTAGTATACTGTTTCGTAACAAAAAAATCGGCATGACGCATTTCTATATCACCACGACACTGCCGTATGCCAATGCGGCACCACACTTAGGGCACGCGCTTGAGTTTGTGCAGGGTGATGTTCGTTCTCGCTTTGAACGTCTACGAGGGAAAGAGGTGTATTTCAATGTTGGGCTTGATGAGCACGGAACAAAGGTATATCAGTGTGCAAAGAAGGAAGGAGTTGCTCCAAAAGAATTTGTTGATACCATAGCGAAATCCTTTCAAGAACTAGTCACTAATTTAAAAATTCAACCAACTCGTTTTATACGAACCACCGATGCAGATCACTACCGTGCGGTTGAGGAGTTATGGAATCGTTGCAAAGAACGGGGGGATATATATACAAAAGAACACAAAGGGGACTACTGTGTTGGGTGTGAGTTATTTCTCTCTGACACAGACTTAGTGGCTGACAAAGATGGTACCCGACAGTGCCCACTCCACCCCGGTAAAAAGCTAGAATATATCGCTGAGGAAAACTATTTTTTCAAACTTTCAAAGTATCAAGAACAACTACTCTCAGCATATCGAGAAACAGAGAACTTTGTCATTCCAAAGCATCGTCTCAATGAGCTCTGTTCATTTGTAGAATCTGGCTTGGAAGATGTCAGTATCTCTCGTTGCAAAAAACGCCTTCCGTGGGGCGTTCCCGTCCCTGGTGACGCAAGTCAGACGGTGTATGTGTGGTTTGATGCACTGACAAACTACCTCACCACCATCGGTTGGCCAGATGATCCTCATTGGGAGAAGTGGTGGCCAGTGGTACAGATTGCTGGAAAAGATAACCTTCGCCAGCAATGTGTTATTTGGCAGGCAATGCTTTTATCATTGGGCATTCATCCGTCAAAGACAGTCTACATTCATGGATTTTTAACATCACAGGGAAGAAAAATGAGTAAGACGGTGGGGAATGTGATACATCCAAACGATTTATTAAAACGGTACGGGGCTGAATTTACCCGCCTCTACCTCACCAAACATGTTCACTCCTATGAAGACACGGACATCTCTTTCGAACATATACAGAAAGCTTATGAAGCAGATGCAGTCAACGAACTTGGCAATCTTGTTTCACGGATTATGAAAATGGCGGAAGAGCATCTCGATGGACAGACGGACGAGATGTATACCAATACATTTGACGCGGAGTATTGTCAAGCATTAGAGCGGTTTGATTATCGAGAGGCAATAGGGTACGTTTGGCGAGAAGTGCAGAAGGTGAACAAACGCATTACGACACGAGAACCATTCAAGTTAATCAAGAAAGATCCTCAAGCGGGAAAGGAAGAAATACGGCAGTTACTGAAAATTCTTTCACATATTGGCTACCATCTCAAGCCATTTATGCCAGAGACCGCAGTGTGTATTGAGAAAGCAATTCGGGACAACAGAAAACCAGATTCACTGTTTCCTTCATTGCGGTAGTGTTGCTATTTCAATTGAAAAGTGGTATTTAACGGTATATGACAAAACAGGAACAGAGCGTCTACGAAGTTGGTGTACACCTCATACCATCACTCTCTGAGAACGAGGCGCAGACAACGTACCAAGAACTCTGCAAGGAAATTGAAAAAAATGCTGAGGTGATTGACAAGCAAGAACCAGAGAGTATGCAACTCGCCTACCCCATACGTCACCAAGTGCGTAAGGATGATGGTACCTACAGTATCTATGACACTTCATATTTCGCATCAGTGAAGTTTGTTACACCATCAGGGAAGATCAATGAGATGGAGAAAAATCTCAAAGAACACAAATCTGTTTTGCGGTTTATTTTGATAACAACTACTTCAGAGAATACACGGATAGGTGATTTGCCAGGTGAGGATGAGGCAGAGGACGGTGAAGAAGGAGTGACAACACGTGAGAATAAATCCGAAACAGTTCCTTCTTCTCAGACCACAAAAGAGGGTGAGTAGGCAAGTAGCGAAAAAAGGGCACTGATGGTAGAATGGAGTTATGTACGTCAATAAAGTGTTTGTACTCGGCAATCTCACTAGAGATCCTGAGTCAAAGCAGCTACCAAGTAATGTCTTGGTAACAAATCTTGGTATTGCAACCAATCGTGTTTACAAGAACCAGCAGGGTGAGAAGGTGGAGGAAGTCGAATATCACAATATCGTCCTCTTCGGTAGAATTGCTGAAATTGCTCAGCAATATCTCCGCAAAGGATCTAGTGCCTACATTGAAGGTCGTCTTCGTACCAACTCATGGGAAGCAGATGGAGTGAAGAAGTATAAAACAGAGATTATCGCTGAGTCATTACAACTCGGTCCAAAACGAGATGGTGCTGGAAAAGGTGATGGCGGTGGTGGCGCTAAGCAGGATGGTAGCGCAGAGAAAGACGGAGCACCTCAGTATCCAGAAAGTACCATCAAACCAGAAGACATTCCGTTCTAACTATGAAAAAGATATCTTGCTATTTTACAAAACATGACATCAAGTATGTTGATTATCGTGACACGAAACTGTTGCAGAAATTTCTTAATCCTCATGGCAAGATTCTCTCACGCCGTTCTACAGGTCTTTGTGCCAAGTATCAACGAGCTCTCACTGCAGCGGTGAAACGGTCTCGCTTTATGGCATTTCTACCATATATTGATCCATAGCACTACCTATTGTAGACCCCTGAATTGCCGGGGGTTGACAGAGAGGGGGGTATATGTCACATTGGTGGTAGGTTCTGTTTATGTAGTTGTTGGGTTCTTATGAATCCATTGAGTTTGGATTGGAATTTTTCCAGCCAATATCTTCAAAGATAACCTTTAATTTGGTTTTATTTTTTTTGTTTACTTTCATAAACATGATGGGGAAGCAATTCTTGTGTCGTGTTGTGCATTTTGAAAACCTCCAAGTTACTGTTAATTAGAAATAGTTAACAAGAAAATGAAATATATATTTTTTCAATAAACAGAATCCCTCAATCCCACCTTTTGGTGGGGTTTTTCTTATACACGACCGACGTATTTACCAGTTTCTGTATTGATCTGTACGGTGTCACCAGAGCGAACAAACAGAGGTGTCGCAACAACAGCTCCTGTTTCTAAGACAACCTGCTTACTACCACCCTGCGTTGTGTTGCCACGGAGTGATGGCGGAGCATCACGAACCAGTACCGCTGTTTTAATGGGCACCTGTATCGCAAGGAGCGTCTCTCCTGAGAAGATACCAGTGACGGTGGTTTTATCTGGAACAAATGAAATACCAGCAATGGTTGCCGTTGACACTTTGAGGCGTGTGGCGGGGGTATTCGTATGGTGAAACCAACTGACTCCACGATGTGAATAGACATATACCAAGGAACACTTCTCTACCGCTACTTGATTAAACGAATCGGATGAATGAAGAGTTTTTGTAATGACCGCCCCTGTGGTGACATTTTTCATACGGACAGTATTTGATCCTTGCTGTCTACTTTTTTTTGAAAACACTGCTTCGACACATTCATACACACTATCACGATATGAGAAAAACACTCCTGGCTTGATAGCCGTGTATGAAAGATTTTTTGACATGGCTTTTTGGAAATTATCCTTCAGCGAGGCTTGTTAAGACCTTCTTTTCAAGTGTCTTGGCAATCGTTTTATTATCTTTCAAAAAGGTACGTGCTGCGTCATATCCTCGTCCCAACTTATGCTCTTCGTAGCTATACGATCCTCCTCCTTTCTTACTCACCAGACCAAAGCGCTCTCCTAAGGCGAGAAGTTCGCCTTCACGGGTAATCCCTTCGTCATACATCAAATCAAACTCTGCACTTCTGAAAGGGGCACCAACTTTATTTTTTACAACTTTCACACGAACACGACCTCCCATCACTTGTTCTCCCTTCTTTATCTGTGCAATACGTCGCACATCAAGTCGAACAGAGGTATAAAATTTCAATGCTCTTCCACCGGGTGTTGTTTCTGGACTGCCAAACATGACGCCAATTCTCATACGAATCTGATTAATGAAGATAACAACCGTGCGGGATCGTGCAACGATGGCGGTAATCTTTCGAAGTGCTTGGCTCATGAGCCGTGCTTGTCTTCCAATATGTTCTGCACCCATATCTCCTTCAATTTCTTTTTTTGGGGTGAGGGCTGCAACGGAGTCAATGACGATGACATCTATTTTGCCAGTTCGTACCAGTGAGTCGACAATCTCCAATGCCTGCTCTCCTGTACTCGGTTGAGAGACGAGAAGGTCATCTACAGCAACACCAATCTTCTTTGCGTACTCTGGATCAAGGGCATGCTCAGCATCAATAAATGCGCAGACACCATCTTCTTTCTGTGCTTCAGCGATAGCATGCAAAGCAAGTGTAGTCTTTCCCGATGATTCTGGACCAAAGATTTCAATAATACGACCACGAGGAAGTCCTCCTATACCAAGTGCAAAATCAAGACCGAGTGATCCAGTGGCAATGGCCTTTATTGCAACTCGTGGTTTCTCACCTAATCGAATAATTGATTCTTCGCCAAATTTCGTTCTGATGGTATTGAGGGCGCTTTTGATTTCAATATCCTCAGGAGTTATCTTGTGGGTCTTGACTGGGCGCGCTTTCTCTTCGCTCATTGTTTTTGTTTTCTTGGTTATCTTTTTTTTCATTGGTATGTATGTAGATGGGTAGTATGATGACTGCTTCCTTTCCACGCTTGTTACGCGCAGTTAAGCTTACCTCAGTATATCCTAACGGTAATGCGAGGGTGGTGGCAAATTCACCTGTTCGCGTTGGATAGATTCGTCTGCCGTTAATTGCAAAAAAGGTCGTATGTTTGACATGACCGCGTATCTCAAATACCTGTGTCACCTGCTCGTGTGGTTGTGGTGAAAACACGGTGACAATTGGTCCTCCGAGAAGTGCTTCAGAACGTATAAGGCCATAGAGAATCGTAGTCACTATGGCTATGGCAACAAGTATCGAAAAGATTCGCATACACGGCATTGTATGGTTTTCAGAAAGGTGGGGCAACCTATACCTCACCGTCCTCGTCGGTGCGATCAACTAGCACCTCTCGTGGTTTTGATCCAAGCTGCGTTCCCACCACACCACGTTCTTCTAAGATGTCTAAGATTCGTGCTGCTCGTGAGTAACCAATCCTGAGTTTTCGTTGCAGAAGGGAAGTAGATGCCTTCTGCATAGACACCACAATGTCTTTTGCTTCCTCATAGAGTGTATCATCATCGTCTTGAGAAAAGCCACCACTATCACCACCTGGTTTGCTAGAAAGGTCAATCATGCCTTCTGCAACACCACTGTTTTTTATCAGAAATTGCACCACTTTTTGAACTTCCTCCTCAGTGCTAAACGCTGCCTGTGCACGGATCGCTTTTTTATATTCAGCTGATGCGAAGAGAAGATCACCGCGTCCGATGAGGTTCTCTGCACCGGTTGCATCAAGAATGGTTCGAGAATCAATTTGTGAAGCAACTTGCAATCCAATACGAACGGGTACGTTTGCTTTGACGACACCAGTAATCACATTCACTGAGGGTCGTTGTGTAGAGAGAACGAGGTGGATGCCAACTGCACGACTCTTCTGTGCAATGCGAACAATGCTTGATTCAATTTCTCGTGGATAGCTCTGCATTAAATCAGCTAACTCATCAATCACGACAACGATGTATGGCATCGGTGTGGCATCTTTCTGCCCCCTCATCTTCTTATGGTACGAGGCGATATCTCGGGTACCACTTTCTCCAAGGAGTTCATATCGTTTTTCCATTTCACCGACCGTCCACGAGAGTGCTTGCAAGGCCTTCTTTGGATCAGTGATTGGTTCAGTTAAGAGGTGTGCAATGCCACCGTACTGGGTGAGTTCAACTCGCTTTGGATCGATGAAGATAAACCGCACATCACGGGGACCGTAGGCAAAGAGGATTGAAAGGACAAGGTTGTGGATTAAGACACTTTTACCAGATCCTGTGGTACCAGCAATCAAGAGGTGGGGCATTTTTGCAAGTCCCTGTACCAAAACCTCTCCTGTGATGGTTTTACCGATAGCGATGGGAAGCATATTCGTATTTTTGACGTACTCATTACTTTCAAGGAGAGTACGAAGTCCAACTGTTGCTCGGGTTGTGTTGGGTACCTCAATACCAACAAGCGCTTTGCCAGGGATAGGTGCCTCAATGCGTACAGGGTGTGCAGCAAGTGCTAATTCCAGATTGCTCTGCAGACCAACTATCTTAGAGAGCCTCACCCCTTCCGCTGGTTTCACTGAATATCTCGTGAAAGTAGGTCCAACAACAACTTCTTCTACTTCTATTGCCACTTTGAAGTTTTGCAGTGTTCGTTTGATGGCGTCAGCATTGACACGGGTATCACCAGCACGTCCTCGACCCCGTTCGCCCTGTAAAAGAGAGAGTGGTGGGACGGTGTAGTGTTTTTCACGAGGTATGGCCTCTTCTTTTTCATCTTCATCCTCATCATATTCTTCGCTTTCCTCGTCTTCTTCGTCATATTCCTCCTCTTCGTCATATTCCTCCTCTTCATCCTCGTCATACTCTTCATCACCCTCATTTTCCTCCTCCTCATCTTCTTCCTCGTCATATTCTTCATCTCCTTCGTCATACTCCTCATCCTCATCATCGTTTTTGTCACGTCGCATATCATCACCTCGTAAGTATGCAGTCAGTCGCTCCCATGCATGTGTTGGTGAGAATAGTCCCATGGTGGTAAATGCAAGTATGAAAAGAAATGGTAAGAGAAGGTAGGTAAAAGAGCCGAGGTAAGAGAGTAGTTGTGAGAGAAGTAACACACCAAGGAGTCCACCAGCTGTTTCACTAAAACTTGCAGTTAAGAAAACAGTGGTACACAAGAAGCACAACGCACTGCCAGACCAGAATCGTAGAAAAGAAACATGTCGCACACGTGCGAGATGTTGGTAGCTTGCAAAGAGGAGTATAGGAATGAGAAGGAGGTATCCCCAGCCAGCCAGTGAGAAAATCCAGGTACGAACAACAGCGCCCCAAGACCCTCCCTGCCAGAAGGAGGCAAAGAGGAGGAAAAGCGCTGTGAGGAGGAAAATAACGCCAATAACGACACCTATTCCACTCTCCTCGTGAGTGTTCCGCCAGGTGCGTAAAAAACCCCAAAAACCGCCTTTCTTTTGTTTTCTTGCCATATCAGTATCAGTCACAGTATCGCATATTTTACCGACACAGTATTGAATGGTGTGGGTATGTTCGTAACTGTTGTTATCATTTTCCACATCTACTTTGCTATCCTCCATACAAACCGCTACAATGAGAAAGACGCTTAGAGTATGTAATGTGTGAAGTGTTAATCGGTAACGGTTACCTTGACTATTGCATTTGAAGTGTCGCTTAATTAATTACAAAATTCTTAATCGATTATGAATATTGTTGCAAATAAAACAATAGCAGTGTTTGTTTCAGCAGCATTTGTGTTTACTGCGTATTTTGTGTACACGCCATTGGCGAACGCACAAAGTTCACAGGATGAAACTATTGCAAAACTTCTCGCACAAATCGAGGCATTGACCAAACAGGTCAGCGCCTTGAGTAGTAACAGTGGTGGTAGCAGTATAACAACAACCACAAATAATGCTTGTTCATATGCATGGACAAAAAACTTAGCTATAGGAAGTTCTGGTGAAGACGTTCTCCGGTTACAACGCTTCCTCAATGGCGACTCTGCGACTACTGTGGCAACCTCGGGAGCTGGATCAGTGGGTAGTGAAACCCGCTACTACGGTCCTGCAACCGCAAATGCGGTTTCCCGTTTCCAGGAAAAGTATGCTAGTGCTATTCTCTCGCCACTTGGCTTGACGAAAGGTACTGGTAATTTCTCTGTATCTACGCGCGGAGAGGCAAATCGTCTCTGTGGCAGTGGTGGAGGTACTAATACTGGAGGTTCCACAATTCCTGTTGTTGGTGGTGATTTGAATGTATCGGATGCTCGACAACCGGCTAATGGTTACGCTGTTGCAGGTGCACAGCGTGTTCCATTCACTTCATTTACTCTTACCGCGGGGAGTAATGATGTACGAGTAAGTGGTATTGAAGTTCGTCAGGTTGGTCTTTCCAAACGAGACGACTTTGATTCAGTTGCTCTTGTTGATGGTAATGGAGTACAACTTGGTAGCTCACGGTCGCTGAACTCAGATAAAGAGGCAACCGTTGGAGGTAGATTTACCGTTCCACGCGGTCAATCAGTTACTTTGACAGTTGTTGGTGATATTGGTGATGAAGCATCATCTGGTATCGCTCAGCTACAAGTAACCAGTGTGGAGGCAAACGGACAGGTTTCTGGTCGTTTCCCTATTAAAGGTGCGTTACACGCTTTCTCAGATGCTGTAACACTTAGTAAAGTAGACGTAATTTCTGGTGGTTCTGGTAATGATAACTTGGAATTGAATTCATTGGAAGACCTTGCTAAGTTTGAATTGCAAATTGGTTCAACAGGTAATGAGGATGCATACCTCAAATCAATTACTTTTGAACAAGCAGGTTCTATTGACGCAGATGATTTTGATAACGATTTAGAACTCGTTGTTGATAACAGAGATTCATATCGTCTACGTTCAGGAAACGATGATCGTTACACGGTTGTCTTTTCTGGTAGAGGGTACAAAATTGAAGAGGGCGATAGGGTTGATTTGACCATTGAAGGTTCAGTGGTTGATGGTACATCTCGTACTGTTGAATTCACTCTTGATGACCCATCAGATGTCTATGTTGTTGGTGCTGATTTCGGATATGGTTTACCAGTAAGGTTTGGTGGTGATGATGATGGTGATAGTATCGTAAGTTATAAGTGGAATGTGACTGGTGGTAATGGTGACATTAATAGGGGTACTGCTTTGAACTCAAGTGACTTTAATGTCACCTATGGAGATAATCGTCTCATTGGTGCATTTGATGTTGAAATTGAGGGTGAAGCGGTCGAATTTGAAGATCCAGAATTCAGCGTTACTATCTCTGGTGCCGCAGGCAAAATTTCTCAAAAGATATTGGATGCTCTTGATGGTGATGGTGATGATGAGTTGAGTATTGACAGACCATATCTTGAGATAGATGGTCGAAAGTACGCAGACGCAGAAGACTTTGTTTTCAAGACTAGCGACATCAGTGGTACTGCTGCTACTGGAGTTGTTGCGACGAAAACATTAAAGTTCTCTAACAACTTTGATCTCTCTGAAAAAAGAGATGAAGAGGAGTACACTTGGATTGTGAAAGGTGATCTTGATACCGATTGGCCTGATGGCACAAAGGTAACATTGAAGCTTGTCAGATTTAAGAGTGCAGAGGGAGTAGTTTCAGGTGATAGTTACACAGCAGATGGTAAGGCATTTGCACAAAATGGTGATTTCATCATTGAATCAGATGACGTTACTATCGAAGGTAACCTTGTAAAATTCTCACTTACTGGTCGTACTGTTGATGAAACACAGTATGTTGCTGATGTTGAGGGTGTCCCATTCGCTACCGTTGAGATTGACGCAGGTGATTCAAGTGAAGATGTTTCGGTGAGTCAGTTAGAGGTAACATTGGAAGCAACAGGCACAAACCTTGAGGAATTGAGAAGGTGTGATTTGTTGAATGATAAGGATGATAAGAGATCATCAGTATTGAGCAGGCGAGAAACTCCGAAAGGCGATGATCCTGGTACAACAAAACTCTCCTTTAACTTCGATAGGGGGTATGAAGTACGTGCTGGAGATACTGATCAATTAACCCTTGTGTGTGACATTAAAAGAAATGCTACGAACGCAGGTCGGTATCAATTCAAATTCTTAACCACCAACAATGTGCGGTACGAAATTGGTCGAGATAGCTTTAATGTTGCAGTAGTAGAGAGAGATGACCTTGGTGAAACTATAACAATTAGTGATCAAGCTACTTTGAATGTTCGTACTATTGCAGAACAGGGGTCAGAAGGAAGTCGAATTGTTGTTGCAACAGGTAACGAAGGCCAAGATGAAATTTTGGTTGGTGAAATTGAATTTGAAGCAGAACAGTCTGATGTGACTCTTAACAAGATTGTCCTAACAGGTGTGTTGACGAATACTGCATCAGGTACTTTAAATAGTGCTGTGATAGAGTCAATACAACTTAAGCATGGTGGTGTAATGAAAGAAATAGCTAACGAAGTTGAGTTAGATAATGCGGGCAGGATTGAATTTGAGAGCTTAGACTTTGATTTTGAGAGTGGTCGTAAAGAACGGGTTGAAGTATATGTTTCAGTTAATGGTATTAACGGTGATTCATCATCTAAAACTGGTATTTCAGGTGCTCAGTTTGATCTTAAGGTAATTGAAACTAGTTACCAAGCTAAAGCGGGTGTTACTACTGAACAAACACAATCGTACCAAGCAACAGATGGTAATCTTAATAACTTGAATGGAATACTTACCTATCGTGCAACACCGACAGTTTCTTCAAGAACAGTCAAACAAACCGGTAGTGGTACGAACACTAAACTCTACGAGTTTAGAGTAGGTAATGATTCAGAAGAGGGAGTATACTTCGGTAAAGCTGTGCTTGATGTAACACTTTCTGGAGCAACAATATCAAACGTTACTCTCTATGCTGGTGATTCTAATGACAGTGAAAGTCAATTAGCAAGTGTATCTGGTAGTGTTTCTGGTGGGGAAGTGATTTTAACACTAGATGATGTACAGCGAATTGATAGTGGTGGTTCAACACTCTTCTCTGTATACGGTACCTTGAATGACGGAAGTGGTGATAGTGATAAGGTAACAGTAGGTTTGAGAAGCGGTGGTACCCCTGCTGCTGCTGCTGCGCTATCAGGAGTTGTTACGACTAATAACGGTTTCGTTTGGTCACCAAACTCTGCTAATAACTTCGGTGGGCCTGCCGCGACGGTTGTTGATTGGTTCACGGGTGCAAGTATTATTAGAGGAAGTGGAATCAACAACTGGACTACTGATACTGACTAGGATAAGAAAGATATTTGGTGGATCTCTTTCATATCTGAAAGGAACCAAGAACGCCCTTCGGGGCGTTTTTGGTTTTGTCATGTACTATTAGAAACTTGCAAGACAGTACGGTGTACGGTAGGATGCAGATAAGGTCCAAAGACAGTAGGTAATCATGGTGAGCCGTGATATAAATCCTACCGAGGTCATATGGAGAAATGGGCCTATACAGGCTCATTGTTGGTATATATGGCGATATCAAGGACAAAAAAAGAGAACATCGTACAAAACCTAGAAGATATACTGAAACAGGCTAAAACAGTCGTTTTTGTCAGTTTTAGGGGTATCCTAGTAGATGAGATTACAGCTATGCGTCACTCCCTAGCAAATGAAGAGGTTGGCTATTTGGTAACAAAAAAGACACTTCTGAAGCGTGCGTTTGAAGATATCTACAAAGGAGAGAATCTTCCGGAACTCGATGGTGAGATTGCCATTGCTTACGGAGACGATATCGTTGCACCGGCACGGTTGATACGAGAGGCGGGAGAGCAGATCGATGGTCAATTACACATTGTTGGAGGTATCTTTGAGGGTCAGATAGTGTCGTCCGAAAAGATGAATGATATCGCTCACGTTCCATCACTCCAAACCCTCTACGCACAACTGGTAATGGTACTGCATGCGCCAATACGGAAATGTGTCGTAGCGCTTGGACAAATTGCAAATACAAAAAATAATTAACTATATACATGACTGAAGATACAGAAAAAAAAGAAAGCACGACAGAGCAGGTTGCAGTGCCAAAGAAGTTTCAACAAATTGTTGAGAGTATTGAGAAAATGAGTGTTTTAGAATTAAACGAACTGGTGAAACTGTTTGAAAAGAAGTTTGATGTTTCCGCTGTAGTGACTGCTGCAGCAACAACTGATACAGCAAAAGAAGATGCTGGTGGTGGTTTGGTAAGCCTTACGATTGAGGCGGCTGGTACAAGCAAGATTCAGATTATTAAAATTGCAAAAGAAGTGCTTGGGTTAGGATTGAAAGAGGCAAAAGATTTTGTTGATAGTGCACCGAAAGTATTGAAAGAGGGTATTACCACCGATGAAGCCGAAGCGTTGAAAAAGCAACTTGAAGAAGCTGGAGCTACAGTGAGTATCAAGTAGAGAGGTAGGTAAGAAAAAGCCTCGCCATCCAGATAATCTAGATAACGAGACTTTCACAATTGCTGTCAATGATTAATGGATTGGATAACACAAAGGTTGTCCATAGGCATTATATTGACCATGATGGGCATAACCAAACGGACAAGACACCCTCACCACCTGTGTTGCCCGAGGGACATACACTGGAGGGGGCATATAGTACCGTTGATTACTCG
Organism: Minisyncoccota bacterium; assembly: GCA_965216295.1. Taxonomy (GTDB): domain Bacteria; phylum Patescibacteriota; class Minisyncoccia; order Phycocordibacterales; family JABAAK01. The sequence goes on from OZ244141.1 coordinate 220,856, forward strand.
AATAATAAAATCTATTCGGGTAGTAAACCCTACCATGAGATACAGTAGTCACACCTCTCGGCTGAAATATAGCATCGAGAAGATTAGACCCGAACCACACACCAGCGATAGTTGCAATTGTATCTCCCGTATCACCAGCCACAGCAACAGTACTTGTAGATACTGTCATCATGCATGACAATATTGCGGCAATGAAATATCTTTTCATTGAAATACCTCCTTTTGAAAAAAGACAATGCGGTAAGGAGTCTAAAAGACTCCAAACCACTCCAGAAACAGTATATATCATATTCAAAAAATATGCTGTAACAAGATCTATATTGCGTATATATATAAAAAAAGAGGGCATGTTACATTAAAGTGACATACCCCCTTTTGGTTGTTTTTGCGATAACAATTATCTTACAGTCGTTCACACACAGGTTGTCCTTGTGCATTAATCTTTCCGTTGTAGCGGTACCGTTGAGGGCACTGTACTTGAGATTGACTCTGTTGAGAAAATTGATAATTTTGTTGCTGATAACTACCATGTTGCTGATAACCTTGCGGTTGTTGCGACTGGTAATTATTGAGAGTGAAAAGACGACCTTTGATAATTATACCAGCTTGTCCGTTTCCCAAATCAACAATTTGTGTTTCCGATCTTTTTGGAAAAAACGAACCCACGACCTTGTTAAGCACAACGGCACCGAGCACGATTTTAAACGCATCTTTACCAGCCATGGCAGCAGTGCTAGAAAACGCTGTTACCGTGAATGCAAACATCGCAATAATGAAAAATCTTTTCATTAGACTTACCTCCTAAGGTTTATTGGGTTGGGACGAATGTCTCAACTACGAAAGTATGATACACTATATATATATAAAAGTCAAGTGCCTGAGAAATATGGGTTTTGGCAAAAAAAAAGAACGACCAGGGGACACAATATCTATAAAGATACCATGTCACCCCAGTCATTCAACATAAAGTTCAATGCTATAGAGATTCCAACACAAAAATCCAAACCTTATGCACTTTCTCATGCAATACGATAAATCGGTGTCCATTATAGTCACAATCGTTCATATCAGAGAAAATGATAACAAAGCATCTTTAAAAGACACTCTCCCATCAATGATATCCGTAAGGATAACTACGGGTAGCATGTTGACGATAGCCACTACGAATCACAGCCAAGGGAGCCTGGTGAAAAAGATAGCGTTGTCCAACAACAGGAGAAGCATACAACAAAGGTGTGGCAGATTGGTGATTAACCATTCCCACTACAGCCTTTGGTGATTCCACAGGAGGCTGGTACTGGTATACCGTTCCCACTACAGTCTTTGGTGATTTCACAACTCCTGCAACAAAATCGGATTGACCACCTGGAGACCTTTTGTTAAACAATGTTTCCATTGTTTCATTGGTGTTAGCTATATTCTCAGCGTTCTTGATGAAACAAAAAAGTCCACCGGGATATGGTTGAGGTATTCCGAGATCTAAAACCATTTTACAGGCTTGCAGGGCACTCATATTTTTTATATGTCTCAGAAAATCTATGTTTCCCGAATAGATTTCTTTAAAGATTTCTTGAGTACAATTGAGAAAATCACGATCTTCTGTTTCCAGAAAACAATAACCCAAAATGTCCCCTTGATCTTTGGTGAGTTTAATATGTCCCTGAAGGTTAATTTCTTCAGTTTCCTCAACGTTGCCTTTGCCAGCACCGTCGCTCTGCTGCTGCTTGGCAATTTCAGCACAACGCTCAACAGTCGAACCCTTACACTCTACTACCATACCCTCATTACCATAAAGATTCTTTAAGCTTGTTACAACAATACTATCATTGCCACCTTGTTTGGCAGCAGTTCCAGCGCTGTTATCACAATCACCCCTTTCTTCAAAAGAGAGAGTGCCACCTTGATTATACTGATACACCAGACAATTTCTATCTGCATCTACTAGTATTTTGTCGAGCTCTTTTTTGCCGGGTGATGAATCTATTGTGTCAACGACAGATTCTACAACTGGTGTTTGAGGATTTCCGGAAGAACCCCCTTGAGCTCCAAAAGTAGGGGTAGCCGCCACAGCGGGTGTTACAGAAAAACTAATGAACAGCGCGGTAACAAGCACTGCACACAATAACTTATTTTCAATCATCAGCAAAACTCCTTAGATTATGAAAAATTAAAAAACCCATACCGTATAAGCACAGGGCATACTAGAATTAGTACTAAAGTTAGAAAGTAGAAAACTATAATCTAATCTAATGACATTGTAATACATAATAAAATATTTGTCAATAATCACTTATATAAAAAAAATAGAGGGTACGCTTGTATTTAGCGTACCCTCATAAAAAACTCTATCGTGTAGTTTGAACGGTATCTGATGACACTGGCTTATCCTTCTTTTGGTCGGATTCTTCAGTATCTGTCGTAGTAGGCACATCCTGTTTTGAAGAAGGGTGTGCATCAGATTCAATGACGTTCTCAACTACTGCTGACACTGGCTCATCCTTCTTTTGGTCGGATTCTTCAGTATCTGTCGTAGTAGGCACATCCTGTTTTGAAGAAGGGTGTGCATCAGATTCAATGACGTTCTCAACTACTGCTGACACTGGCTCATCCTTCTTTTGGTCGGATTCTTCAGTATCTGTCGTAGTAGGCACATCCTGTTTTGAAGAAGGGTGTGCATCAGATTCAATGACGTTCTCAGCTACTGCTGACACTGGCCCATCCTTCTTTTGGTCGGAATCCTGTGCCACTTCAGAAGACGAAACATCACTCTGTATGTTCGATTCTTGAGCATCCTTATTGCTGGATGGATCTAGAGAGGGACCTTCTGGAGCGGATGATAATGATTTTCCCAATTGATCATATTCCAACTCTTTCCGAGATTCCCAGCACCTGCGACAAAACAGAACAATTAGAATAATGGCTACAATACCAATCAACCACAACAGCCAATCAAAAATGCTATCTGAGGTGGTTTTTTCCTCATTAAGGACACTATTATCGTCGTCTCCTTTTTCCATATTTCCTATTTCAACCACAACACCATCCTGAGAAGTGTTATTGTCATTTAAGGCATTTATTATGGAAACAGCAGTTTCATCTGGGACTTCAACATCAGCGATAACACTCCTATCAAGAGTATAATCACCTTTTTCAGATATACCACCTTCTTCTGATGGGGGTTGCGAGTCTCCAGCAGGTTTGTCAGTAGAAACATCAACAGCAGATGTATCACCCCCTGATGGGGATGGTACAACCTGAGGTTCAGTGGGAGCAGCGCCACTGAGCGCACGTATTATTTCAGATAATGTGTCTTCTGCTAGTGCCGTTGTATTGGCACCCACCATACACACAGTCATCACACTTATAGTAACGGCGCTGAAAAAATTTACAAGGTTAATATGTTTTTTAAACATTCAAAAACTCTCCTTATCTGTATCCTTAGGTATACCCAAAGAATACGTAAAAAATGAAATTACAAAAAGTAATCTCAAACCATATCACTGATAGACATTATAGCGTTAAATATACATGTATGTCAATAAATAGTAACCCCAAGACAATAAAGTCTTGGGGTACATTTGTTAATTTGTGTATTATCACAAATCTGATTTTAAGTCATTTAAGAGCTTATCATATACAACACTCTCAGTCTTCCGCACCTTATCATCATTATTATTATGTGTCACTACAGAAGTGGTGTTGCTGGAACTAGGATAAGAATGGTGAATGTTTTGACACACCATTTCAACATCACCCAATTTCTTTTCTATCCTTATCTTCTTAAGATTATCACACACAGGCGTGATATGTTTAAATAATGAAAACAGTGATTCTGCGGAACTCGCTGACTTCTTACAAGAAACGCTGTCACCACCTCGACACCCCAGTGCTTCAAAAGAAACTCCAGTTCTAGTTACACGGGCAGAAATACTCATCTGAAGATTTTGTTGCGCTTGATATTCAAGAGCTTTTTCCGTGCATTCTTCCTCATTCAACCCCATAGTTTTGCAATCGATGACACGAACTTGTGCCTTTACAAAACCAGAGAAAATCAACAAAGAGAGAAACGTAATAATATAACCGTATTTCATGTTTTTACCTCCATATATAGCAAAAATGAAACAACACATTTCAAACAAAACATGTCGTGGGTCTGGGTTCTTGTTATAATAAAGCAAAAATCCAATATGTAGTATAGTGTAATTATTCTAATTTGTCAAACAATCTATAATCATTCAGGAAAGATAAAAATCCCCCGCTTCCATCTAAATGAAAGCGGGAAAACATTGCTTCTTAAAACAATCTGTCAAAATCATTCAACAAAATCTCAAAATTACCCCGTGTTCTTGTTTTAGTTATTTTTTAAGTTTGCGAATAATTTCTGGGTTTTTGTTTGTCGATGAAGACGATTGGGGTGGTAGTTTTTTCATACATTTTATGATTTTTTTTGTGCCAGCGACATTATAATTTTTGCCATGTTCACAAGACCCATAATTAATGCCAATACGATCGTTGGGATTCATAAGAGATTTCACTACGTCAGTGCAATTGTTTTGACTTCCGCCTTCACAAAACTCCAATTCAATTTCAGAATTAAGAACACCGCGATTATTCTTGAAATTTTTCAAGCTACCCGCTGCTTGAGGGGGTGCCGGATTTGAAACTTTTTGTTCTAAAATTGGTTTCGGATCTTCAGAATCAATAAAAAGAAAGTAGTAAAAACTACCACATCCCATCAACCCAAAAGAAAACAATATAAGAAGAAAATACAGTACAATACTGTTGTTTTCTCCACGAATTAAGTTGTTCATATGAACTCCTCCTTAAAAAGTAAATCACAAATTAAAATTTATGACACACAACAAATGAATGGACACTAAAAGACATCTCATTTAATAAAAAGAAAGTAGTAAAAACTACCACAAAATCTTTTCAAAAAAAATGTACCTCAAACTCTCCAAAGGTAATTATAATATGGATTGTTAGTTTTTGTCAAGTAATACCACCAACAATCCCTCATCGTCCATTTTCTCTGAAATAAAATCATTACAATCCCTAACTCTATCTATTATATCTGAAGACTTCCACAAAGTAACATTGTGAGAGAAGTCTTTCTGTTAATGAAATAAAGCATGCTGTTGACAGTTTTTCAGACAGGGGAGTATGTATAAAAAAAATCCCGCCCCCACATAATGGAGGCGAGATAAAAAATTCCACTTTTTCACATCACAACAAACGAAAAATAAAGTTCATATGAGAGTAAACAAGTGAATAAATCTTTGATAGGATGTCAAAGTGTTCAAAGGAATTAGTATTTATCCTTTATTTATCTGACAAATTATTTATATCCGAACCTTTTAATTCGGGCTCAGGTTTCTGTGTTTTCTCTTTGGCACACTTATAAGCTTGTGTTTTCCTAATGGCGTAATCTTTGCCATGTTCACAAGGCCCATAATCAATGCCAACACGATCGTTGGGATTCATAAGAGATTTCACTATGTCAGTGCAATTGTTTTGACTTCCGCCTTCACAAAACTCCAATTCAATTTCAGAATTAAGAACACCGCGATTATTCTTGAAATTTTTCAAGCTACCCGCTGCTTGAGGGGGTGCCGGATTTGAAACCTTTTGTTCTAAAATTGGTTTCGGACCTTCAGAATTAAGGGCACTACACCCCATCAACCCAAAAGAAAACAATATAAGAAAAAAATACAGTACAATACTGTCGTTTTCTCCACGAATTAAGTTGTTCATATGAACTCCTCCTTAAAAAGTAAATCACAAATTAAAATTTATGACACACAACAAATGAATGGACACTAAAAGACATCTCATTTAATAAAAAGAAAGTAGTAAAAACTACCACAAAATCTTTTCAAAAAAAATGTACCTCAAACTCTCCAAAGGTAATTATAATATGGATTGTTAGTTTTTGTCAAGTAATACCACCAACAATCCCTCATCGTCCATTTTCTATGAAATAAAATCATTACAATCCCTAACTCTATCTATTATATCTGAAGACTTCCACAAAGTAACATTGTGAGAGAAGCCTTTCTGTTAATGAAATAAAGCATGCTGTTGATCATGACACACAATAAGAATGCTGTCATCGTCTATAAAGGCATAATCTGTTTTAGTACTGCAAGCAATACCAAAATTGTGGTCATCGTTTTTTCGATAAATTGTTAGAGCGGTTTGTCTTACAGTTTGCATCATGGCAATACAATCAGCATACTTTCCGTTTTGACACTTTGTAATTCGTAGACTGATTCCATCCCACTCACCGCTAAACTGAACATGCTTAACATTTCCATCATTTTGTGCACTGACAGATCCTATAAAAAGGAATCCTATCAATGTGGTAAAAAATAGCAATATAATACTACTTTTTATTATTGTTTTTAATTTCATAAAAGAATCTCCTTTTTCAAAAACATGAATAAAAACCAATGAGTATGATAATGAAAGATATCTACAACAAGAGGTGTGAAACCTCTGTCAAAATATACTTCATATATAAAAACTCTAATTACCATGATAAAATATTTTTACAGATCTGTCAATTTTTCAGACAGGGGAGTATGTATAAAAAAAATCCCGCCCCCACATAATGGAGGCGAGATAAAAAATTCCACTTTTTCACATCACAACAAACGAAAAATAAAGTTCATATGAGAGTAAACAAGTGAATAAATCTTTGATGGGATGTCAAAGTGTTCAAAGGAATTAGTATTTATCCTTTATTTATCTGACAAATTATTTATATCAGAACCTTTTAATTCGGGCTCAGGTTTCTGTGTTTTCCCTTTGGCACACTTATAAGCTTGTGTTTTCCTAATGGCGTAATCTTTGCCATATTCACAATCTCCATAATCAATGCCAACACGATCGTTGGGATTCATAAGAGATTTCACTATGTCAGTGCAATTGTTTTGACTTCCGCCTTCACAAAAATCCAATCCAATTTCAGAATTAAGAACACCGCGATTATTCTTGAAACCTTCAAGGGCTCCACCGCCCGAACCTCGCGATGCGTTGGGTTGAGTGTCCTGTGCAACTGCAGAAGCAGAAAACATCAACAGAAAAAAACATGTACTAATAAAGTACACAAAACGTTTTGGTATAAGAATTTCCATAAGAATTTCCTCCTATATATTACCAAATGAAATAAGCACAAAAAATCCACCATGAAAGTTTTGCCTTGTACAGAGAAAAGGTGTCACAAAAAAGTTACAAACAATTAAAAAACCGCCTTAAAAACAATTTTGCAATGTACCCTCAAACTCTAAGATAATTCTATCATTATAATACAAAGTTTGTCAACATCACTATGGATATTTGTGGAGATAGAGTATATAGATTCAGTAAATAGGGGCCCTATTTCTTTTTTGTACTTTTTTATATCATATATCAATCAAAAAACAATAAAAAAAGAACCCCGCTATAACGCGGGGTTCTACCTTTTCAGGCTTGTATGAATAATGACCACTGACTAATCGGTTTTGAATCCGAGCAGTACATCATTCTGATTCTTTCAATCAACAATTTCAATCCTTAATCGTTTCAACAAAATTACTTTGCCGTGGTTTCAAAATTACAGCTTCTTGTCTCAAAGTATTTATTCTGGCAATAGAAGATTCTGTTATCGCAAAAAGGACATCAGCTTTCTGTTCCAGAATCTTTATTCTATCAGCAGAAGATTTCTTTGCCGCAGCAAGAGCCTCAATTTCTCGTTCTAGGATTTCTATTTTAAGAATGTAAGGTTTTGTTGCTGCATCAAGATTCTCTACTCTGTCAATAACAGATTTCGTCGCTGTTGTGAGAGCTTCAAAGCCATTTAGCAAAGGTACAAGAGTATCATTGACAAGCACTCTAAAATCATATGAACTTGTCGCCTCCTCACTGAGAACTGCATCCGAACCCCATGTTATATCATCACCAGGACTACTGGCAAAAGTATTTGATGTTGGTAAGGTCACAATCGCAGAGACAAGAATAATTCCAAACAGGGTATATAAAACCTTGTTTTTTAACATTTTTGATCTTTCCATAAGTTTCAAACTCCATATATTTATGAAAACAGAATATCCCTAACTATTAAGGTACTCTAATAGAATGATATCAATCAATAACTAAAATGTCAAGTACACTCTAATGCATCCATAAACAGTACAAACAAAAGACCCCGCATTATAAACGCGAGGTCTTTATAGCTTTCAGCCTGCACGGCAAGTATCTACAAAATACTACAGTATGCAGTAGTACTACTAACGGCTATATGAGAGCGCTGGGTTTTTGATGATTCTCATCATCAATGCAAGGCATAGTTACCGCAGTATCGTCAACCTCACCATACTTCACCATAACTTGATACCATGACTCACCAATTCCACCCAATTGTGACGAGTCTAAGTGGCTTCGCAACTCCCACCCATCATGCAGTAACTCATTTACTTTCTTATTAAGTTCCTTGGATTCACCGTTTACAACCAACTTGTAGTCAATTATCTTCCTCTCTCTTTTTTGCTCTAGCATATTACTACATAATTTATGCAAAAGATCTAACTTGTCGGAAATAGATTTTTTGTTTTCTATCAAAGCATCTTTAATCCTTTGATCTACAAGTTGTACCCTATTATTAAGAGAATCTTTTTTTTGAACTTGTTGGCTTATAATATCTAATTTTTCAGAAATGGGTTTCTGGTTTATAGTAAGATTTTCAACGTTCTGTTCTAAAGAATGTATACTTTGAAACATCTCTTGAAATTTCTGTTCCAAGGGTTTTGTTGTTGTATCAAAAACCTTTGTTGGTTCAGATTCGGTAATTCCTACATCATCATTGTTATATTCTGGCATAATGCCTCCTCAATTTTAGTCAACTTTTAAGTACTGTCAACCAGAAAGTACAAATATTCAATCAGAGAAATAGAGCATAACGCCATACTTCCATATGAATAACTGCAATTAGCATAGCACCAAAACCTATATTATACAAAACATCACAAAAAGCACGATATAGTTTTTCAATTATTGAACAAACTGCTGAGAAGGTGAGTGTGTTCATTGGAACGATATACCCACTCATACACAGTCGTGATACACTAAGAAATATGGAGCATGACGCATTGATATGTATTGTTGGTGATGGGGTACGTGGCAGACTACTTCGCCTCTTTGTGACAAATAGTGATTTTGTTTTTATACCCAGCAAGCTTGCACAGACACTCCAAATACGTCTTACCAACGTGACGCGTGCCTTAGTTCAATTAGAGCGTGATGGCATCATTGCCAAAAAGAAACTCACCAATCGTGAACGAAAAGAAGAGTCTGTAAAAGATGTTGCCGGATACCTCTTGAACAAGAGGTTTTCCTCACTACATCTTTTGCAAGATCTTGTTGAAGAGACACTTCCTGCAGGCAAAGCAGGACTTATCAGAAAACTGATACGAGTGCCAGGCATGAAGGTCATTATTACAACAGGAGAATTTCGTGAAAAAGAGAAGAAGGGAAAGATTGATTTTCTCCTCGCTGGAAGCGGTGTGAATGATATGATGGTTCGTCAGCTCATCCGTACGACGGAAAAAGAGACAGGAAAAGAGCTCACCTATGCCCTCCTTTCAGTGAATAATATGGCACATCGTATGCAGATAAATGATAAGTTTATCCGCGGTATCTTTGATGTGCCACACAGTGTCCACCTTGATCGAACAGGACTCTGTTCATAGCTCCACGACACGGAGAGTAAAATGCTATATACTGCGGTATATCAGGATTCAAGTCTTTGGGTACTGATTACAAATTAACAAATAGCTATTTTGTATGGTAAACGGTGATTTAATTTCAGAAAATGCACTGGAGGTGCTACAACTGCCAGCGGCTTTTTTGCCGAAACTTGTAGTAGCGATTGTTGTCTTTGCCATTGGTCTTATCATAGCCTGGCTCGCACAACGTCTCATTGAGGCATTTTTCAAAGCAGTTCCCATCTTTGATGAGACCTTGAGAAATATTGGTCTTGAAGAGATTACACGTCGTGCAGGCATACATATCAATCTGGGACGATTCTTTGGAATCATTCTCAGGGTGTTTGTTATCGTCATAGCACTTGTCATGTCATTTGACATACTTGGTTTTGAACAGATTAACACGTACCTCATTGATTCAGTACTTGTTGGATTCATCCCGATGGTGGTGAAAGCGTCAGTCATTCTTATTCTCGGACTCATCATTGCAAACTTTGTCAGTAACTTCGTTACAGGAGTTGCGCAGGCATCAAAAGTTGACGGTGGATTGGCAGCGGGTATTGCTAAGTACGCCATTATTGTACTCTCTGTCATCGCAGCACTCAGTGAACTGGGTATTGGTGAATTCGTTGGTGTTTTTGTCAGTGGTTTTATTGCTGCTATTTCTTTGGCATTGGGTCTTGCATTCGGTCTTGGAGGACAACAAGCAGCATCAGAGTTGCTTGAGAAGGTTCGCAGTGATATGCGTCGTCGATAGGAAGCAATCATTCGTAAAAAACAAAAAGAAGTGTCTCTCATTGACACTTCTTTTTGTTTGTGATGATTTATCCACACTTTTTCCATACAGTAAGGTGAAGACGTGGGGGTAGTAGGGGTGAAAATTGTTTGTAAATCTATACTTCGTCCTGTATACTGGAAACAGTGAAAAAGGATAGGCACTGCAGTCACTGATTTTCCGTTTGGTGTTTAGCCTATAGTTGGCACCCCACACGGGTGTCAACTTTTTCGTATGTACCTTATCTATACATGCAAGAATAGCAGAGCAAATAAATCGTTCATATAAAAAAATATAATAGATATGAAAATGAATGGCACTTTGATTTCCTGGTGAAAGAAATCAAGGGCGTTCGGGGAATGCCTTGGCTCTGGATGACGAAGAAGGACGTGGCTAGTCTGCGATAAGCTTCGGGTAGGTGACACGTAACCTATGATCCGAAGATTTCCGAATGGGGAAACCCACTCCGATAAGGAGTACTGCATTACTATGAAGGTGATGCGGAGTGTACCTAGGGAATTGAAACATCTTAGTACCTAGAGGAAAGGAAAACAAGGTTGCTTATAGCAACAGTATTCCCTTAGTAGCGGAGAGCGAAAAGGGAGAAGCCCAAACCCATCCATTTTTAATGGATGTGGGGTAGAAGGAATATGGAGTTTTGTTGACAACAACAAAGAGAAGTTACAAATTGTTTCGTTAGTAGAATGTGTTGGAAAGCACAACCACAGATGGTGATAGTCCCGTATACGAAAATGAAACAACTTCTTTCTATATATCCTGAGTAACCCGAGACACGAATAGCTTGGGTGAATCTGCCGGAACTAACCGGTAAGGCTGAATACATACCAGAGACCGATAGTGAACCAGTACCGTGAGGGAAAGGTGAAAAGTACCCCGGCAAGGGGAGTGAAATAGAACTGAAACCGAATGCCTACAAAGAGTCGGAGCGGCCCTGTGCCGTGACGGCGTGCCTATTGAAGAATGAGCCAGTGAGTTTATGTGTACTGCATATGGTTAAGTCGAAAATCGACGGAGCCGAAGCGAAAGCGAGTGTGAACAGCGCGATAGTAGTATGCATAAGACCCGAAGCCAGGTGAGCTTACCTTGAGCAGGGTGAATCATACTGAAAAGTGTGAGGAGGCCCGAACCAGTAGACCATGCAACATCTTTGGATGACTTGAGGTAAGGAGTGAAAAGCTAATCGAACCTGGTAATATCTGGTTCTCTCCGAAAGAGTCCTAGGACTCGCGTTGAATGATACCCTCGGGGGTAGAGCACTGGAAGGTACGAACAGGGGGAAACCCCGTCGTTCCTAACAAACTCCGAATACCGAGGACGAATAATTCAGCAGTTAGACTATGGGGGCTAAGCTCCATCAGTCAAGAGGGAAACAGCCCAGATCTCCAGTTAAGGTCCCTAAGTGTGTGTTAAGTGCAAGTAAGGCGGTATAATCTTTCAGACAGTGAGGAGGTTGGCTTAGAGGCAGCCATCCTTTAAAGAAAGCGTAATAGCTCACTCATCAAAAGTTTATGCGCCGCAAATGATCGGGGCTAAACACACCACCGAAACTGAGGGCAGGAAGATTGCCTAGCAATTTTCCTGCGGTAGGAGAGCGTTCTGTATGCGCTGAAGCTGAAGGGGCGACCCACAGTGAAGCGTACAGAAGTGAGAATGCTGGCACGAGTAGCCGCAATGCGGGTGAGAATCCCGCACACCGGAAGGCCAAGGTTTCCGCAGCGATGTATATCATCTGCGGGTTAGTCGGGCCTAAGGGGATGGCGAAAGCCGAACCCGATGGACATATGGTTAATATTCCATAACTTTGCATACGTGTGATGGAGTGACGGAGGGTTGTACCTTCTGAGCGTTATTGGATTCGCTTCGTTATCGTGAGGGGTGTATTTCAGGAAAATCCGGATACAACTACTCCAAGCGACGACGGGATGCGTCATTTCGATGCCGCAGACAGAAGGGAGCACGCTTCCAAGAAAAACTTCTACATATATGTATGCCAAACCGTACCGCAAAACCGAAACAGGTGGCCAGGTCGAGAAGACCAAGGTGAACGAGTGATTGCTCCCCAAGGAACTCGGCAAAACAGCGGGCGTAACTTCGGAATAAGCCCTGCCAATGGTGCAAATCATTGGCCGCAGCGAATGAATCTCACCGACTGTTTACTAAAAACACAGCTCCCTGCGAACTCGTAAGAGGATGTATAGGGGGTGACACCTGACCAATGCCGGAAGGTTAAGTACGGATGGTGCAACAGGAAACTGTTGTGCTGGGCTGTACAAGCCCCGGTGAATGTCGGCCGTAACTATAACGGTCCTAAGGTAGCGAAATACCTCGTCTAGTAATTTTAGACGTGCACGAATGGTGTAACGAGTGAGATACTGTCTCGGGGAGGAGCTCGGCGAAAATGCAATGCCGGTAAAGATGCCGGCTACCTACGGAAAGACGAAAAGACCCCGTGGAGCTTTACTACAGCTTCGTATTGGGGCTGTGTATGTATTGCGTAGTATAGATGGGAGACTATGAGGCTTCTTTTTCGGAAGAAGTGGAGTCGTCAGTGAAATACCATCCTGTACATTTACAGTTCCTAACCCGTGTGGCAAAAACATACAGGGACAGTGCGTGGCGGGTAGTTTTAGTGGGGCGCTATCCTCCTAAAGAGTAACGGAGGAGTTCAAAGGTTCTCTAGGTTCGGATGGAAACCGTACTGATAGTGTAATGGCACAAGAGAGCTTGACTGCAAGAAGGACATTTCGAGCAGATGCGAAAGCAGGACATAGTGAACCGATGGCACGCTTTAGATGCGGCCAGAGATTATCGGATAAAAGTTACCCCGGGGATAACAGGCTGGTTCCGCCTAAGAGTTCATATCGACGGCGGAGTTCGGCACCTCGATGTCGGCTCATCACATCCTGGGGCTGGAGAAGGTCCCAAGGGTTTGGCTGTTCTCCAATTAAAGTGGTACGCGAGCTGGGTTTAAACCGTCGTGAGACAGGTTGGTTTTTATCTTCCGTAGGCGTTAATATTTGAGAGGATTCACTCCTAGTACGAGAGGACCGGAGTGGACTAACCTCTGGTGTACCAGTTGTCACGCCAGTGGCATCGCTGGGTAGCTATGTTGGGTTAGGATAATCGCTGAAAGCATCTAAGCGAGAAGCCCACCTCAAGATAAGATATTATACAACACCTGAGAGATGATCAGGTCGATAGGCTCTATGTGTAGCTGTGGTGACACACCAAGCAGAGGAGTACTAATTGTTGTAAACTTTTCGCCAGGAAATCAAAGTATCATTCAAAACGATATCCTGGTATTCTTGTGATAGTAAAATAGAGAAACACCACTCTAGTCTGGTGATGAAACCGAAGGAGAAACACCCGTTCTCATTCCGAACACGGTCGTTAAGTCCTTCAGGGGCGATAGTACTGCGTATGCGGGAGGGTAGCTCGTCGCCAGAGTAGAGTGGTGTTTTTCGTGCCGTGGCATTTCTTTTGTATATATAAAAAAATGACCTGCGTACACAAATGTAATACGCAGGCCATGTTAATGATTAATGTTCAATAAAAAGTACTTTCAAAGTGTTCATCTCATTCTATTGGAACTGCTGAGATGATTTACCGTAAATCTCTCAAAGAGTTTCCTTTGTTTAGCAACAAATCCTGATCCTCAGAAATTTTATGAGACTGTGTGTCATATTTTTTTCTGAGAATAGTGGCAATGGAACTTATCCTTGTGCATGGGCATATTTCATACCATCCAAGAGAAACCTCATCCACCTTTTCGTGGGGTTTGTTGATATTATCAAGTGCCCGGTTAAGAAACTGTGCATCATGATTCCATCGCAAAACCTGCTTCAAATTCGTCCTTGGAACTTTTTTTACCGGACAAATCATAAACCATTGAATGTATTCTATTGGTAGTACTGTATCTCCCCGTTGGGCAAGACGTACTATTTCTTTAAGATGTCTAAATGCGTCAGTGAATGCACTGTCTGCATTAAGTTTTTTTACAGGACGATGTTTTGCTGTTTCCTTTTTGTAGTTTTGACCGCTTGCTTTACCTATTTTTGCGGCAAGTGTCTGGAATTTACGGATACTTGCTTGCAATCTATCAGTTGCGTTACGGACTAATTTATCAGGACTCGTCAAAAACCACTCTCGCATACCAAACGACAGCCGTGCAGTTTCTTCGGAAATTGTATTATCCCTACTACTTTGCATGAGAGATATTTTTCTTTTTATCTCATCATTTGCATTGTTGATGATAAATATCAAACTATCGTCAAGAAAACTTCTCAGTTCTAGACTAACAACGATAATTTTGTCTTTAGCCTTTTTCTTGACAGTTTTAGAAATGAGACGCTTGGTCTTACTTCCACTAAGTTGAGTATTTTTACTCTTTTTTACAGGTTTCTTAGAAGAAACATTGGGTTTACTATTCATGATAAAATCTCCTATATTTAATTAAAAAATCGAAACCACATAAAACTACATGATTTCAGATAAAAATAAACTCCACTTGTCATTGTGGCGAAAAAATACTGATTTGTCAAGTTTTCTTTGTTTGTTATACATAAACGACAGAAAGGGTATATATAAAAATATGACCAGCATATAATGCTGGTCATGTTTGAAATAGTTATGGAGGGGGTGTGAATGCTCACCCCCTCACACAACCAATAACTGTTGTGGCGTTGAGAGAGAGAAAGTAAAAAATACTCCTCTTCCAAAACCGATAACTGTTACGTTGAAGCGTTCACAGCAGGGGGTTGAGTCTCTGTTGCTGGGTTGTTTGAACATTGCAACGGATATCTTTGATTAAATCTTTCGATCCTATTGATCGTTGCTGGCTTTTCATTATCTTTTCTCTCTTCCGAACCATCCTCGTTAGAAGAAGATTCAGTCTGAGAGTTTAGATTTGAAGGACCACCACCATCATTTGCTGGCTTTTCATTATCTTTTCTCTCTTCCGAATCATCCTTTTTAGGAGAAGATTTAGTCTGAGAGTTTAGATTTGAAGGACCACCACCATCATTTGCTGGCTTTTCATTATCTTTTCTCTCTTCCGAATCATCCTTTTTAGGAGAAGATTTAGTCTGAGAGTTTGAAGAAATGGAGAAAGGGCTCTTATAATTTGATGCCATTGGCGACAAATCATCATGAAACCACACCAAGAATAATATACGAGAAATGTCTTCATATGCTATCGCTTTCTGAAGATTTTTTCCAAATACGTTTAGAAAATTCTTTCGGTCCTGGCGAGGATTACTCGTTATCGATGCATCAACGTTATCCGGAGAAATCTTTAAGGATTTACCTTTAAGTTTTTTCTCAAGAATTTCATTTTTTTTAGCTACCAAATGGAGTTTTCCTACCAAATCACGAATCTCCTTCACAAGATCAGAGAGTTTCACGTACACTTTAAAGGCACCTTTAGGGAGGAAGCAATCAAAAGCATCATTTGCTTGAGGAGGTGTTGGAATTTTTAAAACCCAAAGACGCACACAAAAACCAAGATAATGTTTTCTCGGTAACGGTGACTCTTCTTTTTTCAAACTCACATATCTTGCCTCCGCTTCAGAAAGGGCAAGTGTGCAAAATTCGAGCATGGATTTAAAAACGCAGCAACACTTCTCAAGAACTGCCACTACAGGATCCTGTGTCCTAACAACATTCCTTGATTTATTTTTTTTAGAGGGTCGTCTTGATTGACGACCCTCTCCGTTTGTGTTTGCTTGTCTCGGCTGACCGTTTTTTGTACTCATATGTTAAAACCTCCAGGTTTTTGAGTGAAAATGTCTCAGATCATTGAACAACTATCAAGGCTACACGAGGAACCCCCCATATAACCTTTAATGATTGTAAAAGAACTGAGACGTGAATGAATGAATGACGGAATGTCACTCACCCTTAATCACATACAATATCTATTATATATAAATATTCACCTTTGTCAATAGTTGGCAATTGCCAGATAAGTACAAAAAAAATGACCTGCACGACACATACTATGCCGCGCAAGTCACCTATTTATCAACAGAAATATTGAAAATCTGCTATATCTATCAAATACGCCCTCGATTGCCACGTCGTAGAGGAAGTAAGTGTTTTTTCACCCATTCCACACGTGTCCTCGTGTTACACGAACACCGCTCTCGACGATCAATATACTTGAGAATTTCTCTAGCATCATATTGAATTTTTTCCAGTGGTTCATTACTGACACAAGAGGGATAAGAATCAAGTTTTCGTAAATAAGTACTACTCACTCCAAAGGTAAAATCACAAGGAATCATTATGGTTTGAGATTCAATGTAACGCTCAAACATCCCAAAGGGCCTATCATTACTATCACGAAGTGAAGAATCAAGCTTTTTCAACTCATCTTCACGAATATCGCCAGAATGATATTGGAGAAATGCCTCTTTCCTTGCATCCTTAGCCGCGAGTGCTGAGTAAGACAGAAATGAAAAGACGTGACGAGGCAGTTTCGTATAAGCAATGGGTGATTCCTCAAACCAAGCAATTAATGCGACAGGGAAGTGAATAGTCCCATCCATCGCTCTTTTGCCTAATTTGAATGGCTGATAAGAGAAAACGCAATTAAAGTCCTTATTGCACTTACTACTCCCTTTATTAGCAACATCATTCCATGCTAGTTGATCAATTTCTTCAAGTCCTTGATAGAAATCGTACAATTTCTTTGACATAGAAATCAAATCTTTCAGAACTTTTTTCATACGATCAGTATGAAACAGTTCGTTATCATCAGTAACGTTCTGAATGATAGAAGAGAATTTTGAAAAAGTGATGATGTGTTGAATCAAATCACTCCTTAAAACTACCTTATGACGTCTCGCGGCGAGTTTTTTATGAATAGGACCATCCTTCATAAGTAAATCGCTGGTATGAAGAAATGTATAAACATTACTCAACCAACCATATACCAGTTCCTCACTTTTGCGTAAACGATTACTCGTTGTTTTATATTCCATATAAACCTCCTATGGTGTGATGGGTGTAAAAAAACAAAAACCCTAATATGTTTTACCATATCAGGGAATCGCAATCAGTATACAGGTACGTGTACTATATATCAAATAGTATCTTTGTCTGGTTGTGGTGGTACAGCAATACCGAGTTCTCGAAGTGTCTCTGGTGCAATGGTTCCTGGTGCACCAACGGTGAGATCTTTTGCTTCGCCAGTTTTGGGAAACGCAATCACCTCTCGGATACTCTTTTCGTTTTGTAGTAGGGCAAGAAGTCGATCAATGCCAACAGCAATACCACCGTGTGGCGGTGCTCCATAGGTTAGTGCTTGTAGGAGATGAGAGAACTGTGCGTCAATAGTTGCTTCAGAGAGACCGAGCAGTTCAAATACTTTCCTTTGCAAATCTGCTTGATGTATACGAATACTACCTCCTGCAACTTCATGGCCGTTGAGTACTAAGTCGTAGGCGCGTGAAGAGATTGCACGAGGGTTATCTGTGAGCTCTTTACTATCAGTGGTTTTTGGTTGTGTGAAAGGGTGGTGCATAGAGGTTAAAGATCCATCTATTTCTTTAAAGAGAGGAAATTCGGTAATCCAACAAAAAGAGAGAAGGTCAGGGTTGTCTGTTTCTCGGAGGTCTGGCTTGTCACTTTGATAGGTCTCCATCGCTTCTTGATAGGATATGCGGGGAAAGGGTGTTTTTTGTATTTGTTTGGTAGGGAAGACGGTTTGTATCAGTTGAATGAGTGCTTCTTCAGTGAGTTGCATGATGGTTTCTTCGTCAGGGAATGCCATTTCAAGGTCAAGCTGGGTAAACTCTGGTTGTCGATCTTGCCGCTTATCCTCATCACGGAAGCAACGAGCAATTTGGAAGTACTTCTCAAAACCAGAAACCATCAGTAATTGCTTGTACTGCTGTGGTGACTGGGGGAGGACAAAGAAAGAACCGTGATGAAGTCGTGCTGGAACAACAAACTCTCGTGCACCCTCTGGAGTTCCTTTGGTTAATAGCGGGGTTTCAATTTCTATAAATCCATCATTACTCAGGAGGTTTCGTAGAAACAAAATAGCCTCATGACGTTTGATGAGATTCTGTCGCATTCTCGTGGAGCGTAGATCAAGGTATCGGTGGGAGAGTCGTACCTCTTCGGCAACTTCTCTCGTATCAGTATTAATAGGGAACGGGAGAGTTTCTGATGGTGAGAGAACATCAATTGTCTCAGCGACTAATTCAATGGTGCCGAGTGGTTCTTGATCATTTTTCATTTTTTCCTCTCGCTGTTGCACAACGCCTGAAACAGTAATTGCTGATTCAAGTGAAATGGTAGAGAGGGTGGTTAAGCGTTCTTTTGTACAGACCACCTGAATGACACCGCTGGCATCCCGTACATCACAGAACCCTACCTGTTTGTGTAATCGTATTCGTGCAACCCATCCCCGTACAACGACGTGTTGATTACATTGCTGAAGGCAGGTTGCAATAAGGCTTGGAGACATAGACGAGGACATTGTAGCAGATAGGAGTGTTTCTCTGTTAGAGTACTAGTAGTAATAGCACTCCTGCGAGGATTATCTGGTAGAGCGCAAAAGGGAGCAGTCCCACTCGTTCAACAAAGGTCAAAAACAGATGTATCACAGAGAGAGCGATGAGGTAGGTGAGAGGAAATCCGAGTATTACGAAAAGAGAGTCAAAGACAATAGTTGTGTCAGGGATCATCACGAGAGAAACAACGAGGGCACCGAAGATGGTAGGGATGGCAAGGAGAAAAGAAAAACGAGTTGCTTCTTTTCGTGAGAGTCCAACGAGGCACCCAGTTGCAATAGTTATACCAGAGCGTGAGACACCAGGAAAGAGTGCAAACGCTTGGGAGATACCGATGATACTTGCTCTTGATGTGCTAAGTGTTTCCCCCCACGCTGTCATATTTTTTGACGATGTATACCTTTCAGCAATCAAAAACAGCATGCTAGTGAAAAGAAGAAAGAGTGCGAGTATTGTTGTACTGGTGATACCCGCAATGGTGCTGTAGAAGAGAAATCCCATAAGAGCGCCAGGGATGGTTGCGAGAAGTAAGAGAACGAGTTCTTGCCTCGATTGGGTATCACGGCGAGATACCAGTGCAACTGAGAAACGAAAAAGGTCTTTTGCAAAGTAGGTCACCAGAGCAAGGAGGGTAGCGGTGTGGAGGACAATGATAAACCAGAGTGCAGGAGGCTCTATCGTTAAAAACGATGGAATGATGACGAGGTGTGCTGAACTCGAAATGGGGAGAAATTCAGTGATACCTTGAATGACACTCAAAAGGATGATGGTAGAGAAAACATCCATACATGGTCAGTATACGTGTCTTTTGTTGGTTTGTGAGTGGGTATATGTGTTTTTACCCGAACGTTTTGATGGAATAGGGATTCTTGCTGTTTTTCAGTGCTCCATGCTATACTTTCAGGCATGACATCAAGAAGCATTACGTTAGTAGTAATTGTTGTAGTTGTTGCAATTCTCCTTCTTGCCGTTCGATTTGGTAGTTATGATGCTACGACATCGGAAAAAGAGACAGGATCTTCTTACTTTATCGGTGGTGATCTCTATGCAGCCGATAGCGAACTCTTGAATTTCAATGAATTTGTGCAAGGTGACCTTTTTGCTGCAACAAGTGGCGATGTAGTGATTGCAGGTGGTGTATTGCATGATGTGAACGCCATTGCAAACGATGTAGTCATCAGCAGTAACGTTGGTGATGATATTCGAGTTGTTGCCGATACGCTTACTATCTCCCAAGATGTGGTTGATTCAGTATTGTTTTTCGGTGAGACACTCATTTTAGAACCAGGATCAAGTGTGCGGGGTAATATTGTTGGGCTGGGTGACAGTCTTGTTGTAAAAGGAACTGTTCTTGGAGATATTACGTTTACTGGTAAATCAGTGACACTCACTGACACTGCCGTTGTTGTTGGATCACTCTACGCTGATGTTCCATCAGGAGACAAATTGCTTGTTGCACAAGGAGCACAGGTTGGGTATGTGAAGACGAAGGTTGTGACTGAGGATTCACCAGAAAAGAAAGGGGAATACCTTGATTTCATTTGGTACCTCGTGGCAGTGACACTCTTTGGACTTCTCCTTGGATTATTATTTGGTGGACGATTTACCACCTACCGTGAGGTTCGTGACGAACCATTAAACTCATTTGCCATTGGTCTTTCCGCGATACTTCTGACCCTTCCTATTGTTATCCTTATGTACCTCTTATTTGGTAGTGTGGTAGGGACACTGGCACTGTTTCTCTATGGAGGACTGTTTGCGTTTGCCGCACTCGTCTTGCCACTCTTTATCGGTGAGATGATACAGCATGCGGTGAGAAGTAGTATCCTACCGTTCTATGGGTATACCGCAATTGCAGGTGCAATCATTGGTCTTTTGTTGTACAGCATCTACCTTTCAGTTCTCTTGCCTATCGCTATGATTTTTATCCTCGGTGTGGTAATCAAGAAGTGTTACTATCAGGTGAGGGAGTAGCATACCAGCTGTTTGAAAGTTTTGGTTAAGGAATAATGGTATATTTTAGTATTTCTGCTATACTGGAGCACATGGTAAAGAAAAATATCTTTTTTGTTGGTATCGGTATTGTTGTGTTACTTGTGCTCGCACTAGTTGTCACACCATATGTACATTTTTCAGGGTCCATAGGACGTGTTAACCAGGCAATTGCTCTCTATGAAAAACTTGGGGTAGCATCTGCTTTTGCAGAACTAAATGACCCTACCAAATCATTAGATGGTGACAAATATGTCTTTGTCTTTAGGAAAAGTGATGGTGTTATCGTTGTGAATCCCGCGAGGAAAGAGTTTGTTGGACAGAGAGTGCAAGATTTAAACGATGATAGTGGTTACAACTATGGAAGAGAGATATATAACAGTGCGCAGGAGGGAGAAGAATCTGTTGAGTATAAAATCCTTAATCCTGTAACAAAGAAAGAGCAAGAAAAGAAATCTGTTATTACACTACATGATGGTTACTTCTTTGGTTCTGGAGTATATCAGTAAAGGTATACAGTTCCGATATTTGATTTTAGATATATCACTCACTTTTAATACGACTGTGATACCTCTTTCTCAAAACACACGACAGATTATGTTACAACAAACAAAATGAAAACAACTAGGCAGTCATATACCAAAGGAATACGATCACGTGGAGGTTCTTCTAATACACGAAACCGTGGCAGTCATTCTCGTACAGATAGGTCTCCACGAAGAGATCATTCATCAAGAACAGGTGGTTCTTCTTTTTCAAGACCCGGGAGTCATCGTAGACGAGATGGTGGTGAGAGGAGAGGTTCTTTTTCAAGACAAGGTGGCGATAGTCGTCGTCGGGATGGTGAGCGTCGGTTTGGAGGAAACAGAGGTGGCAGTAGAGGGGGTGGTAGCAGAGGCAGAGGCGGTGGACGAAAGATGCCAACGTTTAACCCGTCAGATTTTATCAATGAAACTCCTAAGAAGGTGAAAGGTGAGGAGAAGTGTATTATACAAAATACTTTTAAAACGTTTGGGCTGGATAGTCGGTTAGTAAAGACCATTGGCATGCTCAGGATGACGGTTCCCACACCAATACAAGATCAAATCATTCCTCATATTTTGGATAACAGAGATGTTATCGCGTTGGCTGAAACAGGAACAGGAAAGACAGCTGCTTTTTTGATACCGTTGATAGAAAAGACTATTAAAAATATAGAGCACAAGACACTGGTTCTTGTGCCGACTCGGGAATTGGCAATGCAGGTGAGTAAAGAGTTATTTGGTTTAACAAAAAACCTTCATATGCACTCCGTTGTGTGTGTTGGGGGTGTGGATATACGGCCTCAGATACGAGGTCTCTCACGTTCACACCAATTTGTTATCGCAACACCAGGACGAGCAATTGATCTTCTCAAAAAGAGGCACATTCATCCGGAGAACTTTAAAACAGTGGTTCTCGATGAGGCGGATCGAATGCTTGATATGGGATTCATAGGAGATATGCGAACAATACTTGAGAAGACACCGAAAGATAGAGAGACACTCTTCTTCTCTGCGACTATGGTTCCTGCTGCGAAGAAGCTCTCTGATGATTTTTTGAATAATCCTGTCACCGTTTCTGTGAAACAGTGTGATGTGACAGAGAACATTGAACAGAGTGTTGTAACCTATAGTCATAATAGTAAGTTTGAAACCTTACTTGAGTTACTGTTAGATAGTGACGAGTTCAAGCGTGTGTTGGTATTTGGATCTATGAAACATAGTGTTCAAAAGCTAGCAGAGCAGTTGAATCATAATAATGTTCCTGCAGAGTCAATACATGGCAACAAGAGTCACGGTCATAGGCAACGGGCGTTGAAGAATTTTAAAGATGGAAAGGTGCGAGTTATCGTTGCTACCGATGTTGTTGCACGAGGTATTCATGTTGATGCTATATCGCATGTCATTAACTATGATCTACCAAATACCTTTGAGGATTATGTGCATAGGATAGGGAGGACTGGTCGTGCGGATAGTCGGGGGAAGGCGATAACGTTTGTTCCTGGGCGGGGGTAGTTTTGAGGGTGTATGGTGAAAATAAAAATGAACGCTAAAGATAGGAGAGAGATAGCGATTGCTGTAGGCGTGTTGGCATTGAGTTTGCCAGTGGGTATTGTATCAGGTGTATTTTCTAATTTATTTGTTATAATTATACAAAATTTGTCGGAGGAGGGGCAACTTGTTGCAATTTGGTTTTTTCTCTTCTTGTTTTTTGAGATTTTACTTCTTACCTTCTCTATAATTAAAATATTAATAAAAGGAGATGATGATGGAGAATTTGAAAGTAATCCTTTGAAAAATTTTTGGACCTGGAAGAAGCAATTTTATTCCATGTTTTTAACGATAGTTGCAGGACTAATATTTATGGGGATTAATAATTAAATTTCACTCTGTAACAAAATTAAAAACAATCCGTGGAGGTTAGATGGGGAAAGTGCGATAACGTTTGTTCTGGGGAGTAATTAAATTGCGTTACAGATGTGATATCTGTGTAATCAACATTCACAAATAAAAACAACCTTACTCCTTATACACTTGTTTAAATTCTCTTTGATTTTTGCTTCATCATAGATTCGTGATGAATTAACTATCATTAGGTGTATTTTTGTATGTTTGCAGAATTTTTTTAACCTATCATCTCTCTCTACAGCTTTTTGATATCTATGGCTTCTATCATTCAGTTCAATTAAAATCTTAATTGGGCATCCCTGCTCCCTAGAGAGGATAACAAAATCAATGTGTCTGCTACGTAGATATCCTCTGTAACGATTAAATTCTTTATCTCCTTTTTGGGCATTCCATATATCTTCCCATCTGACTTTAGATACAAGCTCATATTCTGGCTTTTCATTTATAATAGAATATAAGATCTTGTATAACTTATATTCGTTAGCGGTAAAAAAATAATCTTTAAGTGTTATTGGAATAGATTCGTGTTTTTGGATTGGAAAAACACCCTTAGATGGATCATACAAGGTTTCACTAGAATAATTTATGGATTTATGTTTAAATAATATGCGTGTGAATACCCAAAATGCTACGGCAATCAGAATCCCAAAAAAGATAACATCTCCAATCATACTTACATTGTATCAAATATTATGTTTATAAGAATAAATCTAAGACTCTAAAATGGTAGAATGGGGCATGAGTAATGGGGTGAATTTTTCTAATTTAGATAAATACAACTTGTGTTTACTTGACACTAACTTTATTAGTACCATTGTAAAGTCGCAACTTAACAAGAGTTCAGACATAAGAATAACTAGGGAATTATTAAAGCAACACATAAAACCCGCTAATAATATAATATGCGTATCACCGACTACTATAAAAGAGTTGCGTAGAAATGATCAGATTTATTCTGAATTTAAAATATTTTTTGAAATATTCCCATTTTGTATATTATATTCTTTTGATGAAATTATTAATCTGGAAAAAACAAGTAATAATATAACCAAAGAGGATTTAATCTTAACATCAATATCACGTTTTAAGAATTATAATCTGTCAGATGTTCTTGATAATGAAAAAGTTATTAAAATACTTGAACAAACGAGAGAGTGGGATAAGTTAATTGCAAAAGATGAAATTGGATTTTACAGACAGAGCAAATTCATCACAAAAGATAAGTTGCTTAAAGACAGTATTAATAGAATTGCTCATCAGTACGGTATAGAGGTGGAGTGTATTACTAGCGAGAGGTACCCAGCTAGACTTTTATTTATTCATAATCAAATTTTTCAATTTAAGAATTCTAATACATATGATGAAAAAATAGCGATTTCAAATGCTAATGATCGAATTATTTGTGCTGCAACTCCTTATATGGATAAGGTTTTTATTGAAAATAGGCAAGCAGAATTTTTAAATCAAATGAAAAAACAAGGTATATTAAATCAAAAAATTGAGATTTATACTATGAGAGATATAAAGTAAGATAATATACAGAGAAAATAGATTAAACATCTTAAAGCGTTTTTAAAGACGATAACATTTGTTTGGTGGAGGGCATAGAATATCTTGGGGATGTTTAAGCAAAATTGTCATTATGTGTAGATTTTACCTCGTGGGTAATAATACCCATAAAATGGTATAATCTCATGACATGAGAAATGGTAGTACTAATGAGAAAACTAATCTTACAGAAAACGAAAAGCGTGAAATCGTTGAGTATATAAAAGCAAATAAAGGTTTACCAGCAGAATACAGATTTAAATTATTTGGAGATAATAAGCAGGTTGAGCTGCTTTGGGGTGGTAAAACCAATCAGGTGACAAATACCGTTTTGCCTTTTCAATATATAGAACATATTGATGAACCTAGGACAGATACAACAGACAAAAATGTAGGACTGTTTGATACAAGCGGAAGACAGCAAAAAGGATGGGCCAATAAACTTATATGGGGAGATAATAAATTGATACTATCTTCTCTTGCTCGAGGACCAATGAGAGACGAGATAGAAAAAGCAGGAGGTATAAAACTTATTTACATTGACCCACCTTTTGATGTGGGGGCAGATTTTAATACAAAGATTAAAATCGGAAATGACGAGGTTGTTAAAGAGGCAAGCGGTTTAGAGGAAATGGCTTATAGAGACACTTGGGGTAAGGGGGCAGATAGTTTTATTTCAATGATTTATGAGCGATTATCTTTAATGAAGGATCTGCTTGCAGATGACGGTAGTATTTACGTGCATTGCGACTGGAGGGTGAATAGTTATATGCGGTTGATAATGGATGAAATTTTTGGAAAAGATAATTTTCAAAGAGAGGTGATTTGGAGTAAGGGAAATTTATTTGGTTATGCAGCCGCAGTTGAACAAAACTTCATTCACTCACATGATGTTGTATTCTTTTTTACAAAAACAAAAAATTCTGTTTTTAATAAAATATATGAGTCTTATTCGGATGAATATATAAAAAAAAGGTTTGTATATGACGATAATAATGATAAAGGTTTGTATCGAATACAAGGGAAAAATCAAAAACAATACCTTTTTGACTCAAAAGGTGTTCCAACCTCTGATGTTTGGAAAATTCCAATTGAGAACGTTATGTCTTCCAATCAAACCGGTTATCCTACTCAAAAACCAGAGAAACTTTTAGAAAGAATAATTAAAGCATCTTCTAATGAAGGCGATATCGTTTGTGATTTCTTCTGTGGTAGTGGAACAACGCTTGCGGTTGCTGAAAAATTGGGTAGAAAATGGATAGGATCTGATCTTGGAAAATTTGGTATACACACAACAAGAAAAAGACTGATAGGTGTTCAGCGAGAGAAAAAAGAGAAAGGCGAAAACTATAGAGCGTTTGAGGTTTTGAATCTTGGTAAATATGAAAGATACCATTATGTTGGTATCAACAGAGATGGGGATGAGATTAAAGATAAAGCACTACAACAAAAAGAACAAGAATATCTAGAGTTGGTTTGCCAAGCATACAACGCAGAGTTTGTTTCTGGGTATGAGACAATTCATTTCAAAAAACAGAATGCGTTTGTGTGTGTCGGTCCAATAGATTTACCTATAACAAGAGATTATGTTGAAGAAGTTATTAAAGAAGCAAAACAAAATAAAATAACAAAGGTTGAATTGTTGTCTTTTGAATTTGAGATGGGACTTTTCCCACAAGCTATAGAGGAGGCGAAGAAGAATGGCATAGATATTAAAGCAAAATATATACCTAAAGATGTTTTTGATAAAAGGGCAGTTGAAAGAAATCAAGTGAATTTTTATGAAGTAGCACACATTGTGGCAGAAGTCAGTAACAAAAAAGAAGAAATCACTGTAGAGCTAAAAGACTTTGCTTGTTTTTATACTCAAGAAAAACTAGATGAAATATCTGAAAAGCTAAAAGATGGAGGATCAAAGATAACATTTGAAAATGGAGAGATTATTAAGATAATAAAAGATGGTGATAAAATTAAAAAAGAGACGATAACTAAAAGTTGGAAAGATTGGATTGATTATTGGTCAGTTGATTTTGATTTTGAAAGCAAGCCAGAAATTATCAAAGTTTGGAAAGAAGGTAAAGACATAACAGATGACGGCAAAATTAATTTTGAAAAAGAAGATTTAGTGATAGAGAAGAAAACTGGTAATTATATTTTTGAAAATGAATGGCAAAGTTTTAGAACAAATAAGAATAGGAATTTAGAATTTATAGCAAAGAAAAAAATAGATACAATTAAAAAAAGCCACAAAGTTGCCGTAAAGGTTGTAGATATTTTTGGTAATGATACAATAAAAATACTTACATTGTAATAAAGATCTTATGTCATTAGATAAGAAATTTCCAACATCCCCTTACGAGATAATCAATCCAGCTTTAAGATGGAGACCAACAGATGATAATGATTTTAAACTATTGCCACCATTAGTTCCAAAGATAAGAAAAGCTGTTCATAAGTGGAGAGAAGAAAAGTACGAAGGTGCAAGCGAAACATCAAAAGCATTACTTAATTGGTGGTTTTGTAGAAAAGATAATGGCTTTCAGTACTATTTTGCACAAAGAGAAGCGGTTGAGAGTATTATCTATCTATACGAAGTTGCAAAATCACACACACCAGAGCAATTAAAAACATTTGAAAGCTATCCCTTATCACTAGATCAATTTAAAGAAGATTGGACACGATATGTTATCAAACTTGCTACTGGATCAGGAAAGACGAAAGTGCTAT
Source organism: Minisyncoccota bacterium (assembly GCA_965216295.1). Taxonomy (GTDB): domain Bacteria; phylum Patescibacteriota; class Minisyncoccia; order Phycocordibacterales; family JABAAK01. The sequence continues at coordinate 248,613 of OZ244141.1, forward strand.
CTTTGCTTATTGCTTGGTCATATTTTCATAAATTGTATGAAAAGGATAGTCAGTTATCAAAAAACTTTCTTTTAATAACACCCAATATCATAGTTTTGGATAGATTAAAAACAGATTTTCAAGGTTTAAAAATATTTTTTGATGATCCAATCTTACCAGAAAATGGATACAAAGATAAAAATTGGTTTGACGATTTTCAAATGGATGTTCATATACAAGATAATGTACGAGTGAGTAAGGTAAAAGGTAATCTGTTTTTAACCAATATACACAGAATATATTATGGTGAAGATAAATTGCCGAGCGCTGATGATGACAACACAATGGACCACTTCTTGGGTGAAAAGGTGAAAGATGCGAAGAAAGATCACGCTGACTTAGGGAAAATAGTCAGAGATATAGATGAATTGATGGTTTTAAATGATGAAGCTCATCACATTAGAGATAATGAATGGTTTAATGCAATACAAGATTTGCATAATCATTTAGTACAAAAGAATAAAAAAATAGCATTACAAATTGATGTTACAGCAACGCCAAAGTTTGAAAAAGGTCAAATATTTCCTCAGACCATCTGTGACTATCCTTTAGTTGAAGCGGTATACCAGGGTATAGTGAAACATCCAGTATTGCCCGATGGACCAAGCCAAGCAAAGTGCGTTGAAAATGACAGCATTGATTTTATAGAAAGGTATAAAACATTTCTTGATTTGGGTGTGAAAGAATGGATAGAACAGTACAATGCGTATAAGAAAATAGGACAAAAACCATTGTTGTTTGTAATGGTTGATGATACAAAAAACTGCGATAAAGTGGCAAGTTATTTGGAAACAAGCTTTAAAGAATTATCAGGCAGCGTACTGTCTATACATACCAATAAAAAGGGAGAAATTTCTGAGTCTACAACAGGTAAAAGCAAGGGTGAATTAGATAAATTGCGTGAAGCAGCAAATGGTTTAGATAATCCTGAAAGTCCATATAGGGCGGTAGTGTCAGTGTTGGTATTAAAAGAAGGTTGGGATGTAAAGAATATTACTACAATTATAGGATTGCGTGCTTTTAGTAGTGACGATAATATTTTAGCTGAGCAAACGCTTGGTCGTGGATTAAGGAAAATGAACAGGGGTAATAAGGAAGAGGTGGTGTCAATAATTGGTACCCCTCACTTTATAGAATTTATAGAAACCATTAAAAATCAAGGTGTTGATTTTGATAAAAAGAAAATGGGCGGAGTTGATGATGATTTTGATCCTATTTTAATTGAAGTGGATAAAGAAAATGTTAAGAAAGATTTAGTAAAGTTGGATATTGAAATACCAATACTTACTCCTAGAATTTATCGTGCTCATGACAAGTTGGACAGTATAGACGTCACGAATATAATAGATAAAAAAGAAATTGTAAAAATAAAAGAATTTTCACAAGATCAATTAAAAGAAATTATATTTGAGTATGCATTTCCAAATGATGAAGAAAACAGGGAAAATCATAGATTAATGTTTGATAGTTCTTCTACTATAGATAGTACAAATCTCATAAGATGGTTTGCAAGAGAAATAAAGATTGAGTTACGACTTGGATCAGTTGAACATATTTTATATAAGAAATTGAAATTATTTATAGAAAATTATTTATTTGGTAAAAAAGTTGATTTAACTGATAGGAATATTATTAGAAATTTGTCTGAGCTTGAAGTAAAAAATTTAATATTTACTAAATTTAAGAAATCAATAAATGAGAAAACTGTATTGATAAAGGATGTTTTTGAAATTAAAGATTGGATCAAAATTTCTGAAACCAAACCATTCCATGCAGAACATCGGTCGTATAAAGTTGTTAACCAGTCTGTTTTTAATAAGATTGTTGGAGACAGCCAATTAGAATTAGATGTAGCAGGTATAATTGATAACGCTAATGATGTTGTATCTTTTGCAAAAAATTACTTAGCAGTAAATTTTAGATTAGATTACCAAACCGCTGAAGGTGATATATCAAATTATATACCTGATTTTTTTGTAAAAACTGATAATAAAACTGTTTATATAGTTGAAACTAAAGGTGTGGAAACATTGAATGATACTGTCAAATTTAGAAGACTGATGAGTTGGTGTGATGACGTAAATAATATTCAAAATAAATATAAATTTATTCCTTTGTATATTAAAGAAGTAGATTTTAGAAAATATCAAAAAGATTTAAACCACTTTTCTGATTTAATAAAAATTGGAAAGAGTGTTATTTAGATTAACCAGAGAAAATCTTGATTATTTTTCAAACAACACAACATCCTTTTCTTGCTGAACAGTTTTTTTCATTTTTTCATAATCACTCCAATTTCTTTTATTTACATATCTGGCATTAAATATAATGAAAATCACTTCATCATATTGCTTACGATAGGTGAATATTTTCTCATAAATACTCTTAACATGCTTTCTATTATATCCCAAGTTGTATTTATTATCTGGAGGCCTTAAAGCCTTTATTTCTATTGCAATTGTTTTGTTTATAACAATATCTGGTCTCACGTCACCCTTTGTTTCTTCATACACCACAATATCGTTAGGCAATTTTTCTTTTAAATACCTACCAAAATCAACCTGATAAATAACTTCTGAATGGTTTGAAAATTTTGGTATATCTACTACGAATGTGTTAAGAATTTCTTTTATCTCTTTTACCTTTCCAGGTACACTCTCTGTTACTTCTCTCATTCTTTCAGACATGCCTCTTGGTATCTGTCTTGTTATTTGGGAATATTTCCTATCATATTTCTCTCTTTTCTTTTTCTTTAACCATAGAAACAACCAAATCAGCACTACTGCCGTTAGACCAATCCATAGTAGGTTCTGTTGAAACCACATATATATTTTATTTCCTATTTCAATAACGGCGGAAATCAACATTTGAATCCACACATATATGCCGTATCCTATTCCAATAACGATGGAAATCAATAGCACAGCAATAAAAATATCACTATCGCTGTTGTCATAGTATCTTCTTCTCATGCCTATATATTGCCACAAAGCATGTTATTAAGTGTTTTTAATCTAAAAATAACAAAAATACAATAAGAGTAAGTTTTTGAATGAACAAAACAATGAATATTTTTCTTTGGTGAGTGTGAATATTCTGATCTCCGGTATATATAAAACAAAAAGTCCTTTACGGACTTTCTCTAAGATTATCTAAGAGAGAGGGTGTGTGTTTACAACATTGCTGCGTTAAAGCTATTACATGAAAAGGATTGCAGAATGGAATTTGCAAGAGATGTATATGAAATAGAATTCTAGTAAACGAAAGGTATTACAGCCAAACAGTGCTTGATAAAGTGAAGGAAGTTTTAGATGACACAGAGAAAAAATTTTCTGCAAGAGAATTTTAAGTTCATTCTCTCTACCACTCTGCGGCAGGTAGTTATTTTATTGATATGGTTTAGGTCGTTTGGTATAATGGTTACATGATAAAGAAGATCAAAAAATTAGACTTCAGAATTTTTAGAAATTTCAACGGTGAATCTTTAAACTTTGAAAAGGACAATTTAATCTTTGGGTGGAACTATTCTGGGAAGACAACTTTGTTTGATTTTTTTCAAGTTTTGGAAGACAGGACATATTTAAGCAATGGTTCTAACCCTTCATTTGAAATCATTGAAAATGACTTATCAATAAAAGATTTGCCTCAGACTAATGATTTAAATATAAAAGTTTTTAATAAAAAATACGTAGAAAAGAACCTCGATATTTTTGGTGAAGTTGGAGCGATGAAACTCGCTCTAGGAAAAGAAAATGTGAAAGATATAAAAGAGCTGAGTGAAATCCAGAATGCGAAAGATATATTAGAAAAAAGTTTGACAAAGATTGGATTTGAAATAGAAAAGATTAATAAGAATAATATTGATATTGATGAAAAAGTAAGAGAAGTGAAGTCTAATAAAGCACGAATTATTAATAGTCTTATTTCAGACACTTTTACGGCCACCAATCTTGGAAGGTATATTCTTCCTGAAAATATAGCATTAAGCAATGATGATCTGAAAAAAGAAACTGGAAAATTAAATCAATCTGCAGTGGAAAACATAAAATTTGATACATCTGCACTATCTATAGACAGAGATAAAATGAAAGAAATCTCTAATATTTTAGAAAAGGAAATTATTTTACAAGAGAGTATATCAGAAATAGATGATAGTCCTGATAGAAAACAATGGGTGGAGTGCGGCATAAGACTGCATAAGGATGTCATGAAATGTCTATTTTGCGATAACAAAATCCCCGAAGGAAGAGTAGAAAAGTTAACAAAATATTTTTCCAAAGCATATACTGACACCGAACAAGAAGTTAGTCGTCAAATTGAGTATATAGAAAGCTTGATATCTCGTATAGCCACGCAACCGCTCCCTAGCAAGAATGATTTTTTATCTATTAATCAAAACAGATTTGGGAGTTTAAACACAAACGAAGCGATGTCTAATTACAGAGAGTCTGTGGAAGAAATTAAGAGAAAATTGGTTTCAAAGAAAGGAAACATAATTTTAAAAATTGATTCTACGGGCTTAAAAGAAGAGTATGTCTTCTCCATTCCTGCATTAAGTGAATTAATAGAAAAAAACAATAGAGAAAATAAAAATATAACTAAAATTAAAGAAGATGCTCTAGAAAAGATAAAAAAACATTATGGAAAAGAAGCGTATATAGAGATAGAAAATAAAAATAAAAAAATAGTAGAGACTAATAGATTAATTATGGAGAAAACAAATATAGGTAATAAAATGAAATTCCTTGCAAAACAAGAAGAAAAAATTAGAAGTGAGACATCGGAACTATCTAATTGTGTAAGTAAATTGAATAACTTAATTGAAAGTTTTCTAGGTAGTAAGGAAATCACTTTAGGTGATTTGGATGAAAATGCTAAAACAATGCGGTTCAAACGTGGTGATAGAGATGCGACGAATCTGAGCGAGGGTGAAAGGGCAATTATAGCATTTGCATATTTTTATCTGTCACTTAAGTCTAATGCAAATACAATTGATAAAACGATTGTTCTCATAGATGATCCAATATCTAGTTTTGATGATAACCATCTCAGTTATATGTCTGCATTTATTCGCGAAGAATTGGTAGGCAAATGTAAGCAATTATTTATCAGCACGCATAATTTTACCTTTTTTGACCATTTAAGGGTGTCAAAAGTGCGTTTTGATAAAGAAGATAGAATAGAAAATCAATTTTTTGTAGAGAATTATGAGGATAATAAAAAAAACAGATGTGCCAGACTGATTGAGTTACCAGATATGATTAGGAATTATAAGAGTGATTACCTGTATCTCTTTTCGCAAATAGAAGAATTTTCTAAATATCCTAATCCATTAAAATATGAAAAGTTCCCGATGATACCGAATGCCCTTAGAAGATTCATGGAAACCTATTGTGGGATTATGTATCCAAACGGAAAGGGTTGGAAATACAATCTTAAATTTATTAAAGACAACAATCTTAGAACTTCGCTTAAGGCTATTGCAGATGGAGGATCTCATGGAGAAGGAGCTGGATCTACAAACATTGTTTTTAATAATCCAGAAGAACTACAAAGAATAATCAAAGAAACACTTATTTGTATAAGAAAAAAAGATAATAAGTATTACAACTGTTTGGAAACTACAGCCAATCAAAAAATTGAAATCAAAACCAAAAAATAAAACAATCTATCATAGACATCATAGATTCTTTTGATATTTAAAGAAGGCATAGTAAACACCATACCGTGGGTGTTGTTTATGAATGTTAAATGAGGTGTATAGGCATCCAAGATAAAATTGGTATAATCTTTGTAGCATGAGAAACAAGGTGAATTTTGTCAATGCACGCAATCTTAAAACCGCTAGAGAGAACGTTGGTTATAGTACGATAAAAATGACCCAGAAGATTCTTGGGAAAGGCATGAGGGTTGATAAAATTTTGGAATGGGAAAATGGAAGAGATAAACCAACTTGGAATCAGCTGCATACAATTGCTAATGTATATGGAGTAAATACCTTTCTATTAACCGGAAAAGAGTTAATCCCTTCTAGCAGAAATATTTTTGATTTTAGAAAAACAAGAAGTCTGACTAATAACCCTGATTCTGATCTTTTTAAATTTATTGATTTTCTATTGCAAAGACAAAGATATCTAAATGCCACAATGCTGAAAGAAGAGTTAGGTAGCAATAAACTTGTTGGATCTGGTATTGCATATCAAACCAACCCCAAAAAGATGGCAGAATTCATAGCAGGTAAAATCAATTACAATCACCCTAGAAATAATCATCTAAAGACATTAGTTACTTTGTTAGAAAACAATAAAGTTTTTGTCATGAAAACATTAAGTTATTGGAGAAATATAACTGTGAATGATATGAGGGGTGTTTATTTGAAAGATAATTATGCCCCAATAATTGCACTAAACAGAAAAGATTCAAAGACAGCCCAATTATTCACACTGGCTCATGAAATTACCCACTTATTTTTAGACAAAGAGGGAATTTCGAATATTAGTTTTAGAGATAGGACGACAAACCAAATAGAAGTATTTTGTAATAAAGTAGCGGCAAATTTGTTGATGCCAGAAGATAAATTAGAAAAAATAAAAGACATGCAAGAAATAGATAGTCTTGCAAAGAGATTTGGAGTTAGTAGGTTGATGACATTTTATAGATTAAAGAACCTAGGTCTTTTAAATGCAATAGCTGACTTGTCTCAACTTGAACAAAGCATAAAAAGAGAGTCTGAAAAAAAATCTAGTGATAACCCAACGGGTGGAAATTATAATAATAATATGAAAGACAGTAATGGCGGTCTTTTTAATAATTTTATATCCTCATTATATTTTAACCAAAAGATTAACGCAGCCGAAGCTTGTAAGATATTAAAGGTATCAATTGATAAGGTCGTATGAGATATATTATAGACACAAATATACTAATTAATTTTAAAATCTTTACTCCAATGAAGATACATGAAATCTTTTGGAAACAATTAGGAGAATGCATAAAAAAAGGTGAGATTGTATTGATACAAGATGTCGCAAATGAATGTAAAGATCGAGAGTTAAAAGGATGGGTTTTTAAACAGAAAATTGAAAAAGTGTCTAATGATATTAAAGACAGAGCTAATGAAATTAACAAGGAGTACCCAATTATCACCGTGCTTGATCAACAAACAAAATCTGAAGCAGACCCTATAATAATTGCATATGCAGAACAGAATAATTGTTGCGTTTTTACAAGGGAAGCCGATGAGGACCCTAAAAATGGCATTTATAAAATCCCTGCTATCTGTAAAAAATTAAATATAGATTTTCAAAGATGGCCCAATAAAGTCTTTGACAATCTTAGGTTTAAAAGAATATAGGAATATGTTCAAAAATATTTTAATATTTGAAGTATGATATTTTCAAGGACCATCTTTACCACTTATTGATTGTTATTACTTATAGCGATTTTTTGATTCTATTATCCTGTTAAATTTTGCAAATGTAAAAAACTAAAAAATTCATCATGGATATCTTTGATATTCAAAGAAAGCATGGTAAATGGTTTGTTGATGAGCAAAATGATACACTGGAGACATGAAAAAACACCTCATCATCATTGGAATCATCACCCTCCTTTTCATCGTTGGAGCAGTTGTACTTCCAAAAAATAAAGAAGAACCAAGCACAATCAATGATTCAGACACCCCGGTTGGAGCAGTTGTACTTCCAAAAGACAAGGAAGAACCAATCACAACAAAAGATTCATATACCTTAGAAGCATATGTTGCATTTATAAAGCCCTGCCCACCGTGCCCGGAAGGTGTAATGTGTAAGCCATGTATTTCAAAATATATCGGAGTAACAACTGAGAAAGGTTCCAAAGACTATGTCTTTCTGTTGACTGATAATCCAGAGATATTTAATGTTGAGGAAAGATACCAGTTTACTATCCAAGACACACCACAGGAAGATTATAAAATGCTTGTTGAATACCGTAGTCTTTCAGATTCTGGGGTAAGATAGTCTGCTATACTTCAAACATGAAAAACATACTGATAATATTCGTTGTTGCGTTTGTATTTGGCTGGTTTGCAGAAACCCTCGTTGGAACTACTGATAGGGTATCTCTCATTAAAAGCAGAGGACATCTCAACTGTGGAGCAGGTGTAGAACTCCCTGGCTTTGGATTTATTGTCAATGGAAAAAACGTTGGTTTTGATGTAAGTATCTGTAGGGCGGTTGCTGTTGCTGTATTGGGGGATAAGGATGCAATTAAGGTTACCAACTATCCAGCAAAAGATAGAGCAGAAGCATTAAAGAGTGGAGATGTTGACCTACTACTCAATACAACAACAAAGACAAGTTCAAGAGAGATACTCTGGGGTAACTTCCTTCCAGTCCTTTTCTATGATGGACAAGGGTTTCTGACACATAAAGATGGAAGTACAAGCCTTCTGGGGCTACATGGTAAGAAGGTGTGTGTTGCTGAAGGCACAACAACATTCTCAAATCTCGTTGATTTTTCAAAACAAAACAGTTTACACATAGATCCTGTACTATTTGATGATTCTACTACTGCAGCAAAAGGGTATGACACTGGGGAATGTGATTTTTTTACAACAGATACATCAGCACTTATCGCGACACGAACAACACTGTCTGATCCATCAGCACATATAATTCTATCAGGAACGATTTCTGAAGAACCTCTTTCTCCTATAGTCCCTCATGGAGATGAAGAATGGTATTCATTGGTTCAAACGGTGATAGGGATACTTATCCAATCAGAAGCACTGGGAATAAATTCTGAAAATATACCAGATCAAGCAACAGGTAATCTAGCTATTGATAGACTACTTGGCTTTTCAGATGACTTTGGACAAGAGGCACTAGGGTTACAGAAGGATATAGCACAGAAGATTATACAATCTGTAGGAAACTATGGAGAGATATTTGCAGAGAATTTCCAGAATAGTACTATATATATTCCTAGAGACAACACCAGAAACGCTCTGTGGGATAAAGCTCCATGTACAGATTGTCCAAAGGGTGGACAGATATACGCTCCTCCTCTACGGTAGGGTATACAATCATCTCTTTAGTTGATGTTGTTGTCTGGGGTCAGGTTATGATTAAGACAATTCGTTAAGGTGTAGAGATGTCACGAGATTCTTCATTTTCTCCGTCATAATACCAAATTTTTTTCTTCTTTATAATTAAACAAACACCGTGTTTATAACGATAATTACCAAGTTTATTAACTAGGCATTTAATCTTTTTCACATCTCTTTTAGAATAAATTTCTCCATTTTTTCCGCTATTTTTCCATTTGTCATCCGATCTAGCTTTATCCTTTTTTACTTCTATAACAAAAATATTTTTATTATTATTGCCAGGTGAATGAAAAACAATATCAGGAATTATTGGCCTACTAGGTCTATTCCTTTCGGCATCACTCGCTTTCACATTACTTCTTTTCACGCTATTCTTTTTTACACCATGTTTCTTTTCCTTACGTTTATTATATTCACAATCTAATTTTAAATTTGGATATTTTTTTTTAAGCTTTGGTTGTAAAAAACAATACATTTTAGATACTAAATTCCTTTCACTGACACCAATTCTAAGTGCTTCACTCTCCTCTCTGTATAAATATCTGACACTCTCTTCTAGTAAATGAATCAATTCTCTTTTAGTCATGGACTATAAGTATACTCTAAACCCAAAATATAGCGAGAAGAATGTATATCAGTTGGCGGAGGGGGAGGGATTCGAACCCTCGATGAGACTTTGACACCCCATACTCCCTTAGCAGGGGAGCGCTTTCAACCACTCAGCCACCCCTCCCATATACAGCGACAGAGACACACTCTACCGTGGTACATATGTTCACCATACCACAGAGGACCTTACACAGTTCGAGCAAACGCTACAGTATATACCGCAACTGCCCCTGCATCTAATAGGGCACGCTTTGCTTCATCTAATGTTGCACCAGTTGTTACCACATCATCAAAAACGTAACAGGTTACTCCAGAAACATATCGCGTATCTGCAACCAGAGCATGCTTCACATTCTTTTTCCTTGCCAACCTATCGCGAACAGTGCTTTGTCGCGCAATGGTTCGTGTATATCTCAAAACACCTTCTGTCACAATAGGTAGTTGTGGTTGCATTTTTCGAAGACGCTTTGCAATACGAAAAAGGTGACTATACCCATCTTTCTTTGTACGCACAACAGAAGGAGGAATAGTGGTCACAAGCACGGCACCAGTATGATCTGCTACCTTATCAATCAGCACCCTCCCAAGTACCTCTGCAATGATTGCAATACTGTGTCCATGTGCCTCATATTTACAGGCAAAGAGGATATCACGGACTTCCTGATTTCTATATGATAAGAGGGTTTCGTGCCCATAGTGCATCTTTGGTGAGGTAAGGGTATGGATGTGTGCGAGAGTCACCGATGCTGCTTTTCTTGCGTAGTGCCGTAACGGGAAGAGTACTTGAAACAATGAGGAAAAAACACACTTTGCGTGTGCAATAAGAGTACCTTCATATCGCATAGTAAGAAAGTACCACGTCACGTGTCATGCTACAATAGGGTAAGAATGGGTTTACTCGACACAGTCAAGGGTGTATTTACAGGAGGCCAAAAGAGCGTTATTGGTATAGACATTGGTTCCTCTGCTATCAAAGTGGTGCAGGCACGACAAGAGCGTGGTGTTGCCGTGTTGGAGACTTACGGTTCTCTTGCGTTAGGACCATACAAAGATGGTCAAGTCGGACAATATGTCAAAACAGAGCCAGAAGTACTCCACACCGTACTCTCAGTTCTCTTGAAAGAGGCGAAAGTTACTTCACGCAATGCTGGCATTTCAATACCATTTCACTCAAGTCTCATATCTATCATTGATGTTCCACCACTCTCTGATGAAAAAATTGCACAGGCAATTCCATTTGAAGCACGCCGACATATTCCTATCCCCCTTGAAGAGGTTTCTATTGATTGGTTTATCATACCGCAAGCATTACTTGAAGGTGAGAACACGCCAATATTTGAAAACGAGCAACAGCCAATCATGCCGAAAGAAGAGAAGAGAAAAGTACTTCTCATCGCTATACATAATCATGAACTCATGCGGTATAAGAAGATAGCTGAGTACGCAAAGTTACAAGTTAACTTTTTTGAAATTGAAATTTTTAGTGCACTTCGTGGTGTTGTTCATGAAAACAGGTACCCCATTATGATTATTGACATCGGGGCACAGACAACAAAGTTCTACATCCTTGAACACGGTATTGTGTTACGATCTTACTTTATCAAACAAGGGGGACAGACGATTACGAATGCTATTATGTTCAACAACCAGTCCACCTTTCAAGAAGCAGAGTCACAGAAACGGCAGCACGGTTTAGAAACGAAATCTGATGGGATGCTTCAGGCAATCAGGCTTGTTCTCAACGAGGTATTCACCGAGGCAAACACAGCGATAAGTGATTTTGAGAATCGATACCGGCAATCAGTCGGATCGGTCATTTTAACTGGTGGTGGTGCTACGTTGCGAGGATTGCTCCCAGAAGCACAGAAAAACTTTACCGTTTCGGTAGAATTGGCAGATCCATTTTCCCGCCTTAATCACCCACTATTTCTGAGTGAAACATTAAAGAACACTGGACCAGAGTTTTCTGTTGCACTCGGTGCGGCACTTCGTATGTTAGGGTCATAGGTGGGGTATACTGCGTGTAGTAGACATATGCAACCAGATTTTGAAAAAAGTTTTCTCAAACCACCAAAGGGCAATTCAGGATTGCCAGAAGGAGGAGGTGCCAGAATGATTGGTAAGAAAGGCAAAGAAGGGAGTGGTGGTGTGGTTATACTCGAGTCTGTCATTGCCACCATTATCCTGATTATGACTATCTTAGGAGCTGGTGTTGTATACGGCGCAGAATTCTTTATTAAAAGTAACATTACCAGTACAGAAGAGTCAGTTGATAATGCATTAAAGGAATTTCACCTTGACGATTTAAAGGCACAGAGAAAATTTACACAACAGATAGGGGTATTTCGTGATATTATAACAATTCGTTCAAACTACGGGTACATTATTGATCAAGCATCTGATATTGTTGCCCCTGGAACTTTTTTCTCTTCACTAAAAATTACACCCACAGGGGAATCAGATGTACTGGCATACCAGGTAACAATCGCTGCAACCTCAGAGGGTTTTGATGCTTACTTCCAACAGGTGAAAATACTACGACAGAAACAAGAGGAAGAAGAATTCATACAGACAAACTTAATTGCTGGTGGTGAAGTGACGAGTTTTCGCGTTGGGCGGGATGAAGAATCTAACCCCATCGTACTTTTCAACTATACAACAACTGTCCCGCTGAGTGTCCTGCAGCGTAATTTTACAGAAGAATCATAAAGCCTATGAATCCCATTGTCGTACCAATAGCCATTGTCCTTCTTTCTGCGATTACCTATTCGCAGTTTTTGAAACCACAGTTTGATGTCGTGGTGAAGCAATATGATAACCTCAAAGCCATTGAGACGAGCCTTGGTACTCTCAAAGAGGTGCGATCTAAGGTGGATAAAGTGATTAGTCAGTATAAATTGTTACAGGAAGAATATACTCATGAATTAAATCTCATTACTCAGGTCATACCAGAAGGAAACCCCGTGTCAGTTGCTGATTTCTTGATTGATCTTAATAATATAATGAATGAAAGCCGTATGCCACGAGATGCAACTGTTTCAGTGGGAAGTGTCAACGATACTGGTTCGGTGATACTACTACCAGTGACTATTACTGCAACAGTACCATTTGTTGTCGCGAAAGACTTTATCAGTCTTGTGCAGCGTTGGGGTCGGGGGGTTCGAGTGACTGATGTCTATATGCAACGTACATACAGTGGCGATCAAGAGACGGTTACTCAGCAACTTATCTCATTTCGTATACAAATGGAAGCGTTGTTTACTCGTTAATATGTCAATGTGTCTATGAAAAACTTTTTAAAGATAAAAAACAAAGGAAGTTTGGTGTTCTTTTTGTTTGTCATTTTCTCATTCTACATCGGACACCAGTTTGCAAAAGAGGGAACTGTTCTTGAAGATGTTTCTGTTCTCTCACAAGCACAAGAGCAGTTTCTCAATATTAATAATGTTGTTGATGAGATACAACTTGACACCCACACCTCATTTCTTGAAACCTTACAGAGCGAGGGCAATCAGTTCTATCGAGAACCTAGGGAAATAGATGCTCAGGTAAGGGCATATACTAAACGAGCTGACCCATTTGATATCAACTCAAAAGCAGTTATTGAAGAGACGGAACCAGATGAATATGAAAAGGATGCTACACCAGAAGTGGAAGAAGAACCAGAGAATAAAACAACACCAGAAGTGGAAGAAGAACCAGAGAATGAAGCAACACCAGAAGTGAAAGAAGAACCAACGGATGAAAAGGAGGAATCCGAATCAAACGAGGAGTAATAGTAAACAGTACATATGGTTGGCGAGGAAAACACAAAAAAAGATATCGATGAAACAGTAGAGGTAGAGATAAGTGCAAATTTTCAAATAGCAGATGAATTGCTCAACTATATTCCTCAAGAATCGGCTGAGTTGTATAACATTGTGCCGTTACGCATTGAAAACCAAACACTCTACATAGGTGCGATTAATCCAAAGAATCTTGATGTTCGCGATGCACTAAACTTCATAGCATCACGGAATGGTATTTCGTATAAGTTGCAGAAGATTAGTAAGAGTGACCTTGAACGTCTCTTACGGCAGTACAGTCAAGCAGGAACTGCGGTGAGTGAAGCACTTGAGCAAATTGAGGCACAAAGTGATGTCATACTTGAAGTCGATGAAGAGCGGGGCATAGATGGTGTAGATATTATCAAGGAAGAGGCGCCAGTCATTAAATTGGTGAGTACTATACTCGGTGAGGCTGTTCGAAAGAAAGCATCAGACATACATATTGAACCACACATAACCTTTTCCCTCGTTCGGTATCGTCTTGACGGTATTTTGCATGAAACATTACGATTTCCAAGAAAAGTCCATAACCCACTCATTGCGCGTATTAAAATTCTATCAAATCTGCGTTTAGACGAACGACGCAGACCGCAGGATGGACGATTCTCAAGTGTCTTTGCCAATCGTCGTATTGATTTTCGTGTTGCTGTTTTCCCCACATCAGATGGTGAAAAGATAACTCTTCGTATTTTGGATAAACAAAAAGGACTTCTCTCCCTCAATCATCTCGGACTCACGCAACAAACAGAGGAAAAACTCTTGGAAGCGGTTAATCGTCCATATGGATTAATTCTTGCAGCTGGTCCAACTGGTGCCGGAAAAACGACAACAATGTATGCACTTCTTAATATTCTTGATAAAAAGACAAAGAACATTGTTTCATTGGAAGATCCTGTTGAGTACAGTCTTGAGGGTATCAGTCAGTCAAACATTCGCCCAGAGCTTGGGTATACTTTTGCAAACGGATTACGATCTATACTTCGTGGTGACCCAGATCAAATGTTTGTTGGTGAAATTCGTGACCGAGAAACCGCACAGCTTGCTATACAGGCAGCACTCACTGGTCACACTGTTTTCTCTACCATCCACACCAACACAGCAATTGGAGCCGTCTCTCGTCTCATCAACTTTGGTATTGATCCGTTCCTCTTAGCACCAACACTCTCTTTGGTCATTGGGCAACGAATGGCACGACGTATCGCAGGTGATGGAAAAGAGCTTCCTATCAATGATGCAATGCGAAAGAGACTTGACGGTGTGTTTCAAGATTTACCCAAAAAGTATCATGATGTAATTCCAGAATTTACCTCATTTAAAGAAATAGCTCCAACAAAAGAATCTCCCAGTGGTATGTCGGGGCGTGTTGGTGTCTTTGAGATATTTAATATGAATGATAAGACAAGAGCTGCTATTCTTGAAAACCCAAGTGAACAGGAGCTCTACAAGATAGCTCGCCAAGACGGGATGGTGATGCTTGCCGAAGACGCAATTATTAAAGGACTTCAAGGGATTATTCCCTACTCTGAAATTGTCAAAATCAGCAGTGAACGGGCATTTGGCGATATACAAGAGTATGGTACTGACTTAGATCTTGATGGTGAATCTTCTGTGATACCAGAATCTATTGTTGAAAAGGTTATTGCACCAGAGGATGGTGGAAAAAAAGAAGAGACACATTCTAAGAATACACAGAAAAACAAAGAAGAATTTCAATTTCGTAGGAAAATACAAAAACCTGCAGCGGTTGATATCACAAAAGGGAAAGAAAAGAGTATCTCTTGATTTTGCAACAAATTTGAGAAATACTCATGGTAATATACAGTTGTGGATGTTGTTCTCTCATTTTTTGTTTTTCCGCTTTCATTGATTGCGCTTATCATTGGTGCTAGTTACCTGTTGCGAGGAGCACAACAGCTCGGTATCGTGATAGGGATTAGTCCATTTATTGTTGGTGCTTTCATTATTGCTTTTGGTACCTCACTTCCTGAACTGGCAATTGCTATCCTTTCAGTTATTGATGGGGTAAACGAAGTGCCTGTTGCGCAAGCCATTGGTTCAAACGTTGTGAATACACTTCTCGTTGTTGCAGTAGCAGCAATTATTGCTCGTCGCATTGATGTAGGAAAAAATCTTATTGATGTAGAGATTCCCATACTCGTTGGTGTTACCATTCTGTTTGTTGGAATGATATACGATGGTTCAATTTCATTTTTGGAATCGATAATCCTCCTCATCGTTTTTCTCCTCTATCTTCTCTATCTCTTCAGTGAAAAGGATAACCGTTCATATCCAGAGGATTCAGATTCCATGCTACGGCGATTGTCTGAAGCACCGAAGGATTTTTTCTTTGTTGTCTTTGGTCTCATCACTATCACCGTTGCGGCAAATCTTATCATTGAATCAATGGTATCAATTGCTCAGTTCTTTGAAGTGAACGAAGGGCTTGTTGCAGCAACGGTGCTCTCGCTTGGTACATCATTGCCAGAACTTGTTGTGACTATTCAAGGGGCATTGAAAAAACAGGTTGAATTGGTCATTGGTAGTATCATCGGCTCTAATATCTTCAATATCCTCGCTACTGTTGGTATCCCAGGACTTGTTGGAACACTCACTATTGATCACCAATCCTTTGTGGTCGGTGTCCCAGCACTCATTGCGGTGACACTACTATTTGCTATCACAACAATTTCAAACCGTATACATCTCTGGGAAGGATTTCTCTATCTTGCGCTATACGTTCTCTTCATCATCAAGATGCTTGGTATTGCGTAGGGAACAGTAGTAGTTCCATACTATATAATGAAGGTAATGGATTTTCGTAATGAACTCAATGAATACATTGTGACTCTGGTAGCGCGAAACGCATCTGATTTACATCTTGTTGTCAACTCAAAACCTCTCTTTCGGGCAGACCGTGAAATTATTCCATTCATACAGAAAGAAGCACTCACCGAAACAGATACTGAAGGATTCCTGGCAATACTCCTTGGCAAACCAGTTGATACGGCTCGGGAACTATTGAAAGAAAAGAAGCACATTCTATTTAGTTTTTCTCATACGGTGAAAGATGGTGTGACAGTGAACTTTCGCGGTACCGCATACCTTGAACGCAAGAGGATTGCGATAGCACTTCGTTTGGTACCGCTATCTGAAAGAACAATAGTTGATTTAAACCTTCCTTCCATATTAGAATCCATCATTGAAGAACCGCAGGGTTTGTTTTTGGTTGTTGGTCCAGCTGGGAATGGTAAGTCAACTACCATGGCGGCTATGATAAATCAGATAAATAGAACAAGTCGGCAACATGTCTTAACGATTGAAGATCCTGTTGAGTTTATTTTTAAAAACAATGAAGCAATTATTACACAACGAGAAATTCCTCGTGATGCGCTAACATTTCGTTCAGCACTTGATAGTGCACTTCGTGCGGATGCAGATATATTAATGATTGGTGAAATGCGAGAAGTAGGAACAATGCAAGCAGTGATGACCGCTGCTGAAGTAGGGCATTTAGTATTCTCGACAGTACACGCAAACTCTGCTGCGCAAACAGTAGATCGTATTATTGATTCATTCCCTGTGGGACAACAACAACAAATTGCTGTTCAACTTTCTGCGGCACTTCTTGGTATTTGTTCAATTCGCCTCCTTCCAAGAATCTCTGGAGGTCTCATTCCCGCCTGTGAAATACTTCTCAACACCAGTGCAATTGCGAACCTTATCCGTGAAAAGCGTACCGCAGGTATTGAAACGGTTATTCAAACAAGTCGTGAAGATGGCATGGTGAGCCTTGAACAGGCACTTGCTGATTTAGTTCGTAGTAATGAGATTGACCTGAGAACAGCACAACGATTCTCAAAGGATGACAGAATACTGAGTAAATATTTATAGGAGCTATATGTTATTTGATTATAAAATATTAAGCAAAACCGAAGGAGAACAGTCTGGTCAGATTGAAGCACATAGTAAAGCAAATGCTGTTGCTCTCTTACAAGGGAAAGGGTATGTTATTCTCACTCTATCGGAAAAAAGAGAAGCAGGTTTTTTTGGCAGTGAAATTCGTATTTTTCAAAGAGTGAAGACAAGTGATTTGGTTATTTTTTCGCGACAAGTTGCAACACTCTTTGAGGCAGAAGTTTCTGCGTTGCGAACTTTCAATTTGGTTGCAGAGAACATGCCAAACCAATACTTTAAAGAAATATTGCGAGATATTGCAAAACAAATTGAACGAGGATCTTCCATTGAAGATTCGTTCAAGAAGTACACAAAGATTTTTGGTAACTTTTTTGTCAGTATTGTTGCTGTTGGTGAACAGTCTGGTACGCTTTCACGATCGTTTTCTTATCTTGCCGATTACACCGAGCGGTATAACGAATTGATTTCTCGTGTACGACGGGCGATGACCTACCCTATTTTTGTTATTACCGTCTTTTTTGCCATCATGCTTTTCATGTTTGCGACGGTCATACCACAGATAGCATCTATCTTGGAACAATCAGGTAAAGACTTACCAGTGATCACGGAGATAATTCTCTCTATCAGCAGGTTTGTCAATGCCAATGCACTCCTCATTATACTTGTGATTGTTGCGGGTATTATTCTGTCAATGTGGTATTACCGCACCACACCGGGAAGAAAGATGTTTCACACTGTTTCAGTTGAAATACCTCTTATTGGCAAATTGGTGCGTGAGTTTTACCTGGTTCGATTTGCAGATAACCTATCCGTTATGCTTGCCAGCGGTGTTCCTATCATCGTTGCGCTTGATACTGTCACAAAAGTTATCAATAATGTCGTCTACAAAGAAGCACTTGAAAATATTTCTCAATTAGTACGGCAGGGAGCACCACTTTCAACAGCTATTCGTACTGAACGCCTTTTAAGTGAAGACTTAACCCACATTATCCGTGTTGGTGAAGAATCAGGTGAACTCAGCAAAATACTCTCTGTTGTTGCTAACTTTTACGACCAGCAATTACAGACAACCATAGCAACTGTTATTGAACTGGTACAACCAACGGTTATTGTTTTCCTTGGTCTTGCTGTTGGGGTTCTCATCGGGGCGGTCATTCTCCCTATCTACAACCTCTCTGGGGCACTCTAGGGGTAATTGTTGATGGTCTCTGTCGAACCTTTAGATGATAGTGTATACTACGCATATGATACAAAAGAGCGGATTCACACTCATTGAACTTCTCATTGTCGTTGCTATTATTGGTATCCTATCGTCCATTGTTTTGATCACTCTCTCTGATTCTGGAGATGAGGCAGAAAATACAAAAATAAAGTATGAGTTGCGGCAGATTCACACGGCAGCGACATTGTACAAGTTGGAAAAAACCCCTCGATCATTTGAAGGATTCTGTGGTCACGGAAAAATTCAACCAATATATAAAAGTTTTGGTTATGTTGCGACTTGTGCTGCCGGGGTCAATACATGTGCTATACGAGTTAGTGATGAAAATAACGCAAAAATCATCGGTAATTGTGCGTCTAAATCTGATGGGTGGTTAGTGTATGTTCAAAACGCAACAGGAGTAGAAGAACCACAATCGTCTGACGATTATGAGAAAAATTATTGGTGTGTTGATAGTAATGGAGGTGCTCCAAAAGGCCGTGGGACCGCTCCTGGCGGTACCGACTATGCGTGTTAATAGACGTAGTCTCTTAGATAGGTGAGTGGTAATATATGTTTATAAATTGAAAGAGGGGTATAAATCTTTTTATTTTCGTTTATGATTACAAATACACAAAAACAAGGATTCACACTCATTGAACTTCTCATTGTCGTTGCTATTATTGGTATCCTATCGTCCATTGTTTTGATCACTCTCTCTGATTCTGGAGATGAGGCAGAAAATACAAAAATAAAGTATGAGTTGCGGCAGATTCACACGGCAGCGATACAGTACAAATTGAAAAAGAGACCTCGGTCGTTTGGGGGTTTCTGTCTCAGTAAAACGGTGGAACCAGTGTTTAAAAGTTTAGGTATTGATTGCCCCACTCCGCTTCCCCGGACCACGCTGAATAGTTGTTTGATCAATCAGGATATTGCTGGTTGTAAGTCTAAAGTGACTAATGCGAGTAGTTCAGATAGTTGGGTAGTATATGCTAAAAAAGCTGAAGGGGTAGGATATTGGTGTGTTGATAGTAAAGGGAATATTCCGAAGGAGATTAGTAGCAAACCAACAAATTTTGTTTATCTTTGTCCTGGTAGTTGAGGAGTATGCAACAATCTTGATTCCAGAGAGTCATAAAAATATAGCTATTCTGTATAATCCACAGCATCTGGCATGAATAGAATTCTTTGTGGTATCATATACTCGTTATATATGATAGATTCATTTCGCACAGAATATCGCAATCATCAAGGTTTTACTCTTATTGAACTTCTCATTGTGGTTGCTATTATCGGTATCTTATCATCCATTGTTGTTGTAACACTTGCCGATCAAGGAGATAAAGCGGATGATGCGAAAATTCAATTTGAGATACGACAGTTACCAACAGCGGCTGCAGTGTATATACGTACTGAGGGTGTTGATGGTTACACTAGTTTTTGTGCTGACTCCAAGATTGAATCTGTGTTAGAAAGTTTGCATAAGACTTTGGGAGATGATACTAGTCTTTCTAATGTTACTGTTGGGGAAACTGCTAATGTTAGGTGTAACGATGCAAAAGAAGCGTGGGCTGTGTGGAGTAAATTGAAAAGTGGTGATACTGTCTATTGGTGTATAGACTCTAAGTCGGGGGGGGCAAAGAAGCTTAGTGCTGCACCAACAGACAACGCTGCCACGGTTTGTCCGTAAAGTATTACCTAAGGTTGAAGCATGCCTGCCGTTGCACTCTTGTAACATGTCGGCGATTTAGTTGAATTTCTATTACACAGAGAATGTATGTCATATAGTACTAAAGGTTTTACACTTGCTGAATTGTTGATTGTTATTACAGTGATGGGTATTCTTTCCAGCATTGTGGTAGTGTCATTAACCGATGTTAGTGATAATGCGAGAACTGATTTATTGGAAACAGATAGTAAAAGCCTTTTCCCCCTTGCCGTGCTACATTTTGGTGAACGAGGAAGTTATAGAGGATTTTGTGATGATGCGGGTGTTAAGAAGTATACCGATGTCAGTGTGGATAGTGGCTGTAGCATCAGTTCTAATGGGTCGGAATGGGTAGTATGGCTGAAACAAGAAGAAACAGACCTATGGCAGTGTGTTGACTCAACATTAGCAAGAACAACTGATTCAAAAAGTATTTCTGTTAAACCCACCGACTCGTGTGATGAGTGATAGACATCACGGTATACTGTGGTTGTGAATAGAGGTCTAGGTATAGAGAAGAAGGGTTTTTCCATTGTTGAATTATTGGTCACCGTTGGTGTCATCGCTGCAATCACCACTTTAATATTATGGAACTATCAAAGTTTTACTGCACGCAGTGTTTTGCGGACAAGGACGGCTGATATTACCGCATTAATACGTCTGGCGCAGGCATATTCAACAACAACCTATCTTTCGGAAGATAGAATATCTACTCCTGGTACTGATTATCTTTTTGGATTTGACTCGGTAAATATCCGTGTTCGTGGAGGGAAATTATATTCATATCAAATAGAGTCCACAAACAAGATATTTGAATCCTATGTGAACACTTTTTACTCGCAAGATTTTTCAAGTAACGATGCTGGAGTACTAGGTAGGGATGAACTAAGTACCTATGAGTTAGATGAAGAAAATCGGTATACCGTTCGATACTGCCTGTTAGGAGATTTTAAAGATGATGTACAAGAAGGTATTCATAACCCTCAACCATTAACTGGTGATGATGATGGAAAATTAAACATGGTATGTGCCCGAGATGGGTCTCCATATGAAATGAGTTCTGATTTATTGGCCCTCAACACAGGAGATGCAAAAGAAGGAAAGGTGAATTTTGATATACACATATCATTTGAACGTCCAACGGCTGAGCCATTCTCAGCAGTTATATGGTTCAAGAATTGTACCAATAATGGTTGTCCACTTCCTGAGGATGATGATGATATTATAATTATCCCTTCTGGAGATCCTCGTACTTTTAAAGTACGCTCCAATCATACGACAGTAGAAAACATATATGGTATTCGCGTCTTTCTCATAAATAGAGATGATGATGATAACACCTTTCGTTACTTTGATGTTCTAGAAACAGGGCTTGTGGTGTTACAAACACCCGATGGTTAACATTTCCGATTCTGAAGAATGATGCTGTGCGTTATACTACATTTGTGAGAGGACATAGAAAAAAACAATGCTATAGTAGAGGTTTTACCCTTGTTGAGTTGTTGGTTGCAATTACCGTTTTTACTATTTTCATTACAATCCTCATCTCAGTTTTTACCAGTTTTATTCAATTTCAAAGTATTTCACAGAATGAACGACAGGCGATTGATACGCTTGCTGGAGCAGTTGACACTATTTCTCGAGAAGCACGACTTGGTCATGATTACCGATGTGGAAGAGAGGTGGCGTCAGCGAGTGGGAGAGGAAGAGAACCAGAGTGTCGCTGTTTTGTCTTTAAAGATCAGTTAGGTCGTGAGGTTGAGTATCGTTGGCGTAGTGATAAGGAGCGTCTAGAAAAAAAGATTAACAGGTTGGAAGATGCGAGGGATGGATGTGGCTTAAGCGACAGTGGAGCTGTTGAGAGTACTGACGGATGGGTTCCAGCGACAGATAAATCTATCGCGTTAGGAAAAGTACTATTTTACATTGATGGTGGCTCGAGCAATATACAACCAAGGGCAAGAGTGTTTTTCAATGGCACCTACGTTGTTGAAGGAAAGGATAGGAGCATTACTCTCTCCACACAGGTAACACAGCGGGTGTTAGACCTTGGTTCCACACAGGATAAACTAAAGAACCTCATTTTAGGAACTAATACTATTAGTTCAGCAGCGTCAATTGCGTATGTTTATGGAGATGATGGTGTCTGTTACGATGAGTTGGGATCTGGACAGGGTGATGGGACTTCAGAAACCAACTGCGATTTTGAGAAGGAAATAAAGGATGTTGTGTATGTGCATAATGGAGGAAATTCTTATGAGCTCTACATACTCACAACAGACGGTTTTGTATTTTTTGTTACCAATTCAGATTTAAATAATCTGTTTTCCACTCAAGTTAGCAATGACAGGATAGAAGTTACCACAAGGGTAGTTGGTATGAAGTCTGGAGGTTCCTGTCGGCGTAGACCAAGAGGAAAACCAGGAAGTTGCTTAAATGATCCACAGAGAATTAAAAGTATATACTCTGCTTTTAAGGGAGAAAATCATGTTGTCTACGCATTATCTGATGATGGTAATTTATATGGTATTAAAAAAAACAAAGGAACACGCCTTCTCAAGGGTATCAGTAAAATTGAAAAAATAATAACAGGAGAAGAATTTTCTACCAAGGCGAAGAAGAGGATAGTGTTATACACACAAGATGGAAATAAGATTGCTATATTTAATGGCTCTATCGGAGAAAATGACGTTCTACCGAATAATGAGGTTCGTAATGCTGACGTGAGTGAGAATATTCCAGGAACATTTCTCGGTGTTGTTCGTGAAATTAAGAACGGTGGTATTAAAGAATTTGGGTTATTAGAGTATGAGGGGGAAAACAGTGATGAAAAAGAAATTAAAGATTTTCGTTACTCTCCCTCTAGACCAATTGTCTGTCAGCATAATAAGTTCAACAAACTCGATCGTACTGGTGCAACAAGCTTTACAATCAAAGATCTTGCGTATTGGCATGGTAATTCGGATGACTACCTCTACCTTCTGGGTAAAAATGGTTTTGTTTATAAAAGCAATAACGTAACTTCTTGTTCTTCTGGTGGTAGTAAACTACAAGACTGGGAAAAAGTTACTGAAGGTATAAAGGATTTGTTCCCAACGAAGGTTGAAAGGGGAGATAATTTTATTTATGCTTTCAATGGAGACGGTAACCTGATAAAGATAGATACAGATACCGTTACTGTTTTCAATGAAGGTGACAACAGATTTCTGGATCAACCAGGAGAGATAGGTTTTACACAAGCAACCAGTTTTATCAATAATAGACAGTTTCTTGTTGGCACATATGAAGACGAAAGTGGACAATTACAGAAATCGCTCTTTGCTCATGAAAATAATGATACTGTTGAACCACCACCGTGTTCCATTGACCCCGATTCTCAAGCATCAGCAGGCTGTGTTAGTAGTTTTGATATTAATGATAAGGAAATAAATAAAGAGGTGAGGAGGTTTGAAGGAGAGTGCGTAGAAAGTGCTTGCACAGAAGAAAAAAAGATTAGTATTTATAAATTCAACATAAAGATTGTCGAGGCAAAACCATAACTTTTGGAAACCATATGATTATAGTTTTTTTAGAAATAAGTATTCTTTTCATTACTTTTTTTGTTGGTGCATCTGTTGGGAGTTTCATGAACGTTGTGTGTAGCCGTGGTTCTTGGAAAGCGGCACTTCATGGGAGATCTCACTGTGATGGGTGTGGTAGAGCACTACGATGGTATCATCTTATACCAGTAGTTTCATATCTCATCTGTCGTGCACGGTGTCAAAAATGTCAGATTATTATTCCATTTTCATACTTTCTCGTTGAAATTCTTTTGGGAACTCTATTCGTTCTTGCGGCAATACAATTACCAGACATCACTCTCGCATTCACCATCCTTGTCGCAAGTGTGTTTCTTGTTCCTATGGTTGTTTCTGATGCTGTTTCGTTCGATGTACCAGAACACCTCTCACTCCCATTTGCTTGGTTAACATTTGGTGTTGCCTCTGCCTACACATTTATCACTCTCTCTGTCATACCATTGTTGGTTGGTCTTGGACTTGCAGCACCGTTCTTTGCGCTCTGGTATTTTTCCAAGGGAAAAGCGATGGGTCTCGGTGACGCAAAAGTTGCCCTATCACTCGGGTTTCTCATTGCATCACCAATACTAGCGGCAGTGATTTTTCTCTATACTTTTTGGTTTGGAGTTATAGCAGCTCTGTGTTTTATCCTATTCTCTTTTCTCCAGAAGGGAGGGTCGATAGCACAATTTCGCAAAAGAGAAATACCTCTGTTGCCGTTCATGGCACTTTCCTTTTTTGTCGTTCTTTTAGGTGGTGCAACGCCATTTCTGATACTCGTTGGTCTATAAGTCGATATGGTATAGTGAGCGTCATGCAGTGGTAGCTCAGCTGGTTTAGAGCACCCGCCTGTCACGCGGGAGGTCGCGGGTTCAAATCCCGTCCGCTGCGCCAAGTTGGTGATATCTTCCGTGTATACTAGTAGGTATGGTAGATGTTGCACTTCCTTTTGCCGCAACCGCACTTGCATGGATTTTGCCTGGTATGGTTGGTGGGTTGCTACGAGCTCTCGTTGGTATTTCCAAGAATGTTCTTGCTTCAAAGAAACGTTTAGAACCGTGGCGAGTTGTTTTTACATTACTGGTGGGTGGTATTATCGGTGGAGTTGCTGGTGCACTTGTCGGTGGTGATTGGCGCATTTCTCTCCTTGCCGGGTATGCAGGATCAGATCTTCTTGAAGCACTCTATAAGACACGTATCCTAGGTCTCT
Organism: Minisyncoccota bacterium; assembly: GCA_965216295.1. Lineage (GTDB taxonomy): Bacteria > Patescibacteriota > Minisyncoccia > Phycocordibacterales > JABAAK01. Next base: position 273,773 of record OZ244141.1, read on the forward strand.
TTCGGCTCTTCTAACACGTCACCCATTTTTGTACTACAATTATTTTGTACGCCATCTTAGCTCAGTCGGTAGAGCACTCCCATGGTAAGGGAGAGGTCGCCGGTTCAATTCCGGCAGATGGCTCAAGTAAAAGACCATGTCCATCACAACAGAAGATCAGCAGGAAATCAAAACAGAGAGGTATCTCACCAAGTCTGATTTTATACAGTACTTACACTGTATGAAGTCACTGTGGTTAAAGAAAAAGCGCCCAGAAGTATATCGAAAAAATGCTACGATTACGAGTTCTCAAAAGAGTATTACAGATGGATTTACAACAGAGCGGTATGCACAAAAACTTTTCAAAGATGGTATTTTCATTCCGTCATACAGTAATGACCTTGCTTTGCAAAAAACAAAGGAGGCGATAGAAAAAGGGGATGCAGGGCAGGTTTTGTTTCAGCCAACTTTTTGTACAAAACGAGATCTCCTCATACGTGCCGATATTCTTGAAAAAAATGATGATGGCACCTACAATCTCTATGAAGTGAAATCATCAACAAAGGTAAAAGTGTTTCCAGAAGAAAAACCACTTTTCCCAAAAGAGATTTCCTGTGGTATTGATCATCGGCATAGTCATCTTAAAGACGTCTGTTTCCAAGTCATTGTTCTAGAAGAGTGTGGTATCCCTATCCGTGAGGCATACGTTATACATCTTAATAGTTCCTATGTATTGCAAGGGGAACTTGACCTCAAGAAACTATTCAAAATTGTACCAATCACTCATGAAGTAGAGCTGATACGAGAGCAGACAGAAAAAGAGATTGCTAGTGTTCTAGTTCTTCTTCAAGAAAAACAAATTGATGAGAAGGATTGTTCGTGTTATTACAAAACAAAGACAAACCACTGTGATACGTTCTCATATTTCAATACAGCTGTTCCAGAACAATCGGTATATCTTCTCTCTGGTATCCGCGAACAGAAGTTACGAGGGTTACTCAAACAAAACATTGTTGCTCTCGCTGATTTGCCCTTAGATGACACAGTTACCGAACGACACTGTGTGCAGGTACAAGCGGTGAAAACCAATCAACGAGTGGTGCATGAGAAAAAGATTCTTGAGATGATACAACCGTTGACCTTTCCATTGTATTTTTTTGACTATGAAACAATTACCTCTCCCATACCACAGATTGAAGGTACTAAACCACATCAACAAGTACCAGTACAATTCTCTTTGCACGTGTTAGAGGAAGACCAAACTCTCAGCCACTATGAGTATCTTGCAACCCACTACAGGCAACCAGATGAACTCGTAGAAACATTTCACACGATGATCTGTGATCACGGGGATTACCAGAACGGTGTTCTCAAAGGCACTTTTATTTCCTGGCATGCCAGTTTTGAAAAATGTCGTAACGCAGAGATGGCGGAACAATTTCCCCAATACAAAGAATTTCTTCTTGCAGTCAATGAACAGACATTTGATTTAAAAAATTGCTTTATCAAGGATTTTGTTGACGCTCAATTTTATGGATCGGCGTCAATCAAAAAGGTATTGCCTGTTGTTTGTCCGAACGTGAGTTATAGCAACCTTTCAGTGCAGGACGGTATTGAAGCTCAGGAGACATGGTTACAGTTGGTGGACGAAGCACTATCCCAAGAAGAGAAGTTGGAGATACAAAAAGCACTCAAAGCGTACTGCAAGATGGATACACTGGCAATGGTTGAACTCTATACAGTTTTACGAAAGGTTTGCGACAAAGTGTTATAATGCGTATATCATATGGTGGCACAACAGAAAGGATTTACTATTATTGAGGCTCTTGTATCGATTGGTATTGCAACAGCAGTTATTACTGCACCGATGAGTATTATTGCAAGACATTTAATTGAAAACGCTATCACCAAAGACACTATCGTTGCACGCTTTCTTGCACAAGAATCAATTGAGTATGCACGGTATCTTCGTGATAACGAGTTTCTTGCACCAACACAGATGTCTGAGAAGTGGTATGGTTCGGAGTTAGAAAAATGTAATGGCGTGGGACCCTGTGTGGTATACGATAAAGAAAGTGAAAACGGATTGGTAGAAGATGGGTTTATAAACTATTTAGATAATAAAAGTGTGATCCCATTACCCCCAAGTGTATCTGTTAACGATTTCTGTTCCGAAGCAAAAAAGAACTATGGTCCAAGTTTGTATCATTTGGGTGATAGTGCAAAAAAATATAACAGTGGAGAATATAAAAAATACACCTCGTTACTGTGGGTTAGAGATGCTAATATTGAACCTCCACGAATACTCATCGGTGCATGTGTTCTTTGGCAAGATGACAGAGGAAATGTGGTGAGTGTTGAATTACAAGAAACACTTTATCGGTGGATAAAAAGAAAGTATTAGTATATGAAAAAAAGTTTGAAGAATGGACAAAATCGAGGAAGTATACTCATCATTACCGTTATCATATCGACAGTGCTGTTTACCGTTGGTGTCATTTTCCTTTCCATTATCAATAAAGAGATAGAACGACAGTCGTATAGTAAACGATCACAACTGGCATTTGGCATAGCAGATAGTGCTTGGGAATGTGTACTCTACAATGATCTGCATACTGCAGCGTTTGCTATTGCAGGTGAAGTCGGTAATCAACGAAGAGGATTGTTTTCTTGCAACGAATCTTTTTTCTCAAGGGAAAAAGAATTAATTGCTTGTGAAATTGAAGAAAGGAATGGTGAAAAAAAATGGAAAAAATTAGGGTACTCAAGACCGAGACAGTATACTCTTAACCAAATTAATGCAACTAGTGGTGGAAAAAAACATGAATTTGTCATCGTTAGAGATGATAGGGGGATATGTAGTGATGCGCTGAAAGAAGGTAAACCGCCATGCGCAAAAGTAATTGTTAAAAAAAGTTGTTTGCAAAAAGACATAGGGGAGAATTGCACCACAGATTCGAGTATCACAACTGAAATTGAGGTAGTTGGATATGATGGTTGTGAGGTAACTACTGACGAAACCTTTAAACCAGGTGAAATACGACGGTTGTTAGAGATTAGGTACTAAAAGCATATACTGTGGGTATGGTACGTATTCCAAAGAATGCACGAGAACGACATGCAACCTTATGCAAAGAAGTTGCTCGGTTACGAAAACGGTACCACCAAGATGATATCTCTGAGATATCTGATGAGGCACTTGATTCACTTAAACATGAACTCTTTCAATTAGAAGAGCAGTACCCTTCTTTGAAAACAGCACAATCACCAACGCAAGTTATTGAAGGGGGTGTTCGTCAAGGATTTACAAAAGTACGACACACGGTACGACAGTGGTCATTCAACGATGCATTTTCAGAAGAAGAACTACAAGCATTTGATACTCGAGTACGAAAGGCAATCTACAATGACAAAGAAGCGAAACCCATCACCTACTTTATTGAAGAGAAAATAGATGGAGTCAAAGTTGTCCTCACCTATAAAAAAGGTCTTCTGGTAACTGCAGCAACACGCGGTGACGGACACATTGGTGAAGATATTACGGAAAACATAAAAACCATACAGTCAGTACCGCGCTCTTTACAAGAAAAGGTTGATATCGTCGTTGAAGGAGAGGCATACCTTACCACAAAAGAATTGGAACGTATTAATACTAGAAGAAAGAAAGAGAAAAAAGAAGTATATGCAAATCCTCGCAATCTTGTTGCAGGATCTCTTCGACAACTTGATCCACACATTACAGCCAAGAGAAAGTTAGCAGTCTTTATCTACGACATTGCTAGTGAGAAAAAACCAGACACTCAAGAAAAAGAGATACAGTACCTCACAAAACTAGGATTTGTGACAAACACTCATGTACGGGTATGCCATACCATCAAAGAAATAATTTCTTTTTGGAAACAACGGCAGAAGCGCCGTGACGCTCTACCGTATTGGATTGACGGTATTGTCGTGAAAGTGAATAGGCATGAGTTACAACAGAAATTAGGATATACAGGAAAGGCACCAAAGTTTGCCATTGCCCTCAAGTTTCCTGCAGATCAGGTAACAACCGTATTGGAAGACATACAATTTCAAGTTGGTCGGACTGGCACCGTGACTCCTGTGGCACACCTCCGCTCAGTCACCATTGCTGGTACAACAGTTTCTCGGGCAACACTTCACAATGAAGATCAAATAAAGCGTCTTGGTGTACGAATTGGTGATACGGTTGTTGTCCAGAAAGCTGGAGATATCATCCCTGAGATTATCTCTGTGGTGAACAATATGAGACCAAAGGGAAGTCGTCTCTTTGTGTGGCCTAAAAAAATAGATGTCTGTGGTGGTGATGGCAGTATTGAGAGGGTGCCTGGGGTTTCTGCATGGCGCTGCGTGAATCGCAATTCATACACTCTCCTTGTTCGAAAGATGGCGTATTTTACTGGAAAACAAGCACTTGATATACCTGGATGTGGTGCCAAAACAATGGAACGTTTGATTCAAGCGGGATTGGTAACAGAGTATGCAGACCTCTTTACTCTCACTGTTGGGGATGTCATGAAACTAGAGGGGTTTAAAGAAAAATCAGCAAGTAACCTCATCTCTGCTATTGCTATGAAGAAAAAAGTACCACTTGATCGTCTCTTGGTTGGACTTTCTATTGATGGTGTTGGTACTGAAGTAGCAATACTCATCGCACAACGATGCAAGACTATTGATGCCGTTGCCCGCACTTCTGTTTCCGTATTGGAATCAATTGATGGAGTTGGGGGTGTCATTGCCAAAACGGTTGTCTCATGGTTTACCAACGCAAAAAACAAAAAAGTACTCGGTCGACTCTTGCAACACGTAACAATTCAATCACTAGGAATTGCAAAAAACCACCCACTTCGTGGAAAGGTGGTTGCTATCACTGGTCGTTTGGAGACATTTGGCAGAGAAGAGTTGAAAGGGAAGTTGCGTGCCTGTGGAGCCTCAATTACCAGTTCGATTTCAAACAAAACAGATTATCTTATTGCAGGAAGTGCTTCTGGTTCAAAACTAAAAAAAGCACAACAATTGGAAGAGGTGAGGGTGATAGATGAGAAGGAGGTACAACGACTTCTCGTTGAAAAGTAAGAGAAAGACCGTCTATGCTACTATGCACGTATGGATGCTATCGTGCGTGCAATTGAGCTGTCACTCATACAACGGGAAGGTGCTCATAGAGAAGAGGTGCGAAAGGACGTGTCAGAGATACTGGCATTTGTTGAAGAAGTCCGTTCTATCGCAATACCATCTCAATCTTACGATGGCGCAACAACACAACAGAATGTTATGCGTGACGATGTGGTAACCGTTCCTGCCGCTACCTATCGGGAAGCAGTCCTTGCTCAAGCACCATTGCGACACAAAGATTGGATTGCTGTTAAAAAATTTCTTCGATGAAGTACGCCACCGCGACAGTACAAGAACTTGCCGATGCTTTGAAAAATAAAAAAGTCTCTGCGGTTGAGTTGGTGCAAGAAGCACGACGTATTGTTGCAGAGAAAGATACAGACATACACGCATTTATCGAAATATTTGATGACGCGATGGAAGATGCACAACGTGCAGATAAGATGATTGCTGCTGGTAAAGCAACACCACTGACAGGTATCCCTATCGCTATTAAAGATAACTTCTGCATACAAGGTAAAGAAGTAACCTGTGCTTCACGTATCTTGGAAGGGTTTCGTTCACCGTATGACGCAACGGTGATACAAAAACTCCGTGATGCTGGTGCAGTCATATTTGGAAGAACAAACATGGATGAGTTTGCCATGGGTTCAAGTACTGAGCATTCAATATACGGGACAACAAAAAATCCACACGATATCACACGTGTCGCAGGGGGTTCGTCAGGTGGCTCTGCTGCTGCCGTTGCAATGGGTGCAGTACCACTTGCAATCGGTTCTGACACAGGCGGATCAGTTCGGCAACCAGCAAGTTTTTGTGGAACGGTTGGTCTCAAACCAACGTATGGTGCTGTCTCTCGTCATGGTTTGATAGCGCTTGCTTCATCGCTTGATGTTGTTGGAGTTTTTTCCCGTAATGTAGCAGATGCACAAGTGTTGTTTGATACGATACGAGATGAGAAGAACAAGTATGATAGTACTATTAATATATACGCACCCAATGATACAACTCCTGGTGTTGAGAGTAACAAGATAGGGGTACCAAGGGAGATGGATGAGATTGATATCACTCCGGAGGTTGCTAAAGCATACAAGAGGGCACTTGAGATACTCCAAGAGAAAGGAAAGGAGATTGTGACGATTGATCTTCCGTTGTTGCACAAAGCGGCTTCTCTTTACTATATTATTCAACCCGCAGAAGCATCATCAAATCTTGCTCGTTTTGATGGTATTCGGTACGGTAAACGTGGAGAAGGTGAAGATGTGTGGCAAGAGTATCTCGCTTCTCGTGGAGATGGTTTTGGTAGTGAGGTGGTGCGTCGCATTGTTGTCGGGACATATGTTCTTTCTGCTGGGTATTACGATGCGTACTACAAGACAGCAGTGCAAGCAAGGGAGGCAATGCGCAAAGAATTTCTCCAAGCACTCCATATTGCCCCTATCATTGTCATGCCAACGACACCAGGTGTTGCTTTTATTGAAGGTGAGAAAAAAAGACCGACTGATATGTATGCTGAGGATCGATTGACGTTGCAGGCAAATCTCACAGGATTACCTGCAGTAACGGTACCAATGCAAACTGATGGATTGCCAATTGGACTACAGTTCATTGGTGGTTACCATCGTGAACACGAACTCTTTGATTGCGCTCGTGTGTTTACCGCATAACGGTAACTGTACGGGTGATGGTCTTGTATACTGCACATAATGGCTGACGAAAAAGAAGAACTCATTGAACCGCAGATAGGTCCTATTGAGGAGAAGTTGATTGACTTTGCAAAAACTCCCGTTGAGATTGGTTATTTAGCACTTTTTGTTTTTGGTTTCTTGGGTGTCTCTGCAATGACGTTGGTTGGTCAATGTGGTAACGTTGAGGATGTTTCTAGCCGTCTTGAGCGTATTGGTGAAATTGTTCCAGGATCTATTGTACAGGTGGCACTACAGATTGAAGTTGAAAACGTTATCGTACAACCTGGTGCCTGTGCCATTGTTCGAGACATAGAAGATGATGGAACGGCAACTATTCATGTATTGGCAAAAGCACCACCACCATTTCTCACTGCCGACACGTATGAAGCAGATCATATATTTGAATACCTTTCCGTGCGACCAATTCAATCACTTTTCTTTACTCTCTCCAACGGTCCAATAGATGACGGTATTCAATTAACTAGTTTGCAACCAATAGCTACTCGTGGGTTTAGTAATCTTGCTCGATGGTTTTACTTAGATATCGCTTTCTGGGTTATCATGGTCGTTATCGTCTTAACTTTCATTGCGCATCGTCTCGGCGTTCGCAGACGATTAGCGCGACAGGATTGGTACAGGATTCATCTTCGTCGCATGGACTATCGTGTGTTGCTTGCGAAAAACAGAACAGAACGCGATCGCCTCTTTGCCGTATGGACTACTATGAAGCAATCAACAGAAGAGGTTGAAAAATTATTACAATCAGAATCAGTTGAGCAGGTAGCGCTTGCTCAAAAGGGTAAGAGCTTTATTGAGTTTATCAAAAGAAAAATACAGGAGATACAAACGGTTGATGAAATCACTGAATCACCATCTGGTGGGCAGAAGAACGTAACAACAAAGGAAACTATTGCTCCTGTTGGAGAAGACATTGCCTATCAAGAACAAATTGCCATCTGGCGAAAGGCAATTTTGGATACCGATGACATACTGGCAGGAACGATGCAACTTATTGGAGAGTTTGAAGGAACAACGGTTACTGAAATGTTACAGAACACAACAACTGACGATGTGCCGACATTGCTTGAAGTATGGGATGCACACAAAATCGCACGCGCTACAAGAACACAAGAGAGTGCGTATACACCGATGCAGTACAAAGCAGCAATTAATGCTTACGAAGATACATTGATAAACTTTGGTTTGCTGCCGTACAAACCACAACCATAATATTTTGTACAAGAGAACCCTCTGTTGTATACTAGGTAGTACAGCGGGGTAGAGCAGTCAGGTAGCTCGCCAGGCTCATAACCTGGAGGTCGTTGGTTCAAATCCAACCCCCGCTACCAATATTGCCTTTATGAATATCGTGCCATTCTTGTATCCATTCTGTTACACTAGTATCGTGTCACGAACCACTTCGTGACTTCTGTCGGCGTAGCTCAGTTGGTTAGAGCGTGGGACTCATAAACCCAAGGTCGGTGGTTCAATTCCACCCGTCGACACCACTTGAATGGCTTTACGATATACTATACTGAAACCGTTCACAGACGTGTACGGCATGCCACCTTAGCTCAGTTTGGTAGAGCAATGCACTCGTAACGCATAGGTCCGGGGTTCGATTCCCCGAGGTGGCTCAGCAAATATATATGGATACGGAAAAAAGAATACGAGAAATAGAAAAACACATGGCTCATCCTTCGTTTTGGGAGGACAAGGAGACTGCTAAGGAGGTTGTCAAAGAATACAACGAATTGAAGACAGCGACGGATAGTACCTATGATACCTATCCAGCAGTCATACACATTATTGCAGGAACGGGTGGTGATGACGCAGAAGATTTTGCGCGCATGCTCGCTGAGATGTATACGAAATATGCAACGCGAAAAAAGTTTACCATTCTTGAGTGTGATAGTAATCGGACGACACAAGGTGGTTACAAAAACATCACCATGCTCATTGATAATCCAACTGCCTACGACCTACTTAAAAACGAGACAGGAGTACATCGGTTAGTTCGTATCTCACCGTTCAACGCAAAAAAACAAAGACACACCTCATTTGCACTTGTTGACGTGACACCAAAGATACCACCAATCAAGGAGGTTGCTATCCCAGAAGATGATATAGAAGTGAGTTTTAGTAACGCAGGAGGTCCTGGCGGTCAAAATGTTAACAAACGAGAAACAGCTGTTCGAGTGACACACATTCCTACAACTGTCTCAGTGCGGGTTAAGTCAGAACGTTCGCAAGGGCAAAACAGAGAACGTGCGATGGAGATTTTACGAGGAAAACTTTTCTCTCTCATGCAACGAAAGCGAACAGAGGAGATACGAGATCTCTCTTCTGAAAAAGGAAAAAGTATTGAATGGGGTAATCAGATTCGTTCATATGTACTCCATCCGTACAAGTTGGTAAAAGATATGCGTGTCAATTATGAGGAGCGCGATCCTGAGAAAGTATTTGACGGTGATATTGACGGTTTTCTACAAGCACTACGGGGATACTCTGAGTAATGATATGGTACACTATGGTTAGTAACCATGGTAAAAACAACAGCAAAGAAAGAAATGAAAAGAGGAGGAGGTGCTAAAAGAGCATCTCAAAATGCCGTACTTCTTGATGACGTTATAAAACACTATGGCAGCGGTTTAGCGCTTGATGGTATTTCACTGACTGTGCAACCAGGAGAATTTGTGACTCTTGTTGGGCATTCAGGCTCTGGTAAGAGTACTATTTTTAAACTTATACTTGGTGATGAGCACACCACTGACGGTACCGTGAGTCGAGATGGCATTGATGTTGCAACCATGAACGATCACGAATTACTTCACCATCGTAGAAAAACAGGTACTATCTTTCAAAACTTCCGATTGCTTCCCACAAAAACAGTCTATGAAAATATTGCCTTTGCGATGGAAGCGCTTGGGTTTGATGATGAACAGGTGGAGTCTGATGTACCGTATGTACTCGAACTGGTTGATTTAAAAGATAAGATTTGGTCATTTCCTGCGGAACTCTCTGGTGGTGAACAGCAACGAGTCGCTATTGCTCGTGCTATTATTAATCAACCAGAACTTCTGCTTGCTGATGAACCAACAGGAAATCTTGACCCTATTAACACCTATGAGGTCATTAACATTCTCAAACAGGCAAATAAGTTGGGGACAACGGTACTTCTTGCTACACACGATAGAAGTGTTGTTGAGGAAGTTGGTGGGCGTGTCGTCACGCTTGCAAATGGTCAAGTGACTCTTGATGATATGCGGGGTAAATATGTCCTGTAAACTGCACATATGTTCTTTAAACAGATCAAACGAATTTTTTACTTTGGATTAGTGTATGTAGTGAGGCGAGCGTTTGTCTCATTCTCTGCTATTTTTGTTATGACGGTGACACTCTTTGTCATCGGTTTTTCTTTTCTCTTCGGACAGATGATTGACAATACACTTGATTCTCTTCACGACAAAATTGATATCACTATTTACTTCAAACAAGAGGCAACAGAAAATCAGATAGCAATTTTTAAACAGGAGATACAGCAGTTACCTGAAGTTGAAGAGGTTGTCTATGTTTCTCAAGTTGCAGCTTTAGAAGAGTATCGACAGCGAAATGCAACAAATATTGAATTACTACGAGGTGTTGAGATTCTCAACAGTAATGGTATCAATCCTTTTCGTCCACGCATTTCTATTCGTGCCACAGATACTGAATACTTGGAGAGCATAACGAGTATTGCAGAAAACTCAGATACACTTTCTGATAATCCGAATCTCATTATTGATAAGATTGACTACTACGAAAACAAACAGATTATCGGACGACTTGCATCACTCATTGATACGGCAAACTTTTTCTCGCGCACTATTATTGGATTGTTAGTATTAATTGCTTTTGTCATTATCTTCAACATCATTCGTTTGATTATCTACTTGAGTAGAGAAGAGATTGGAGTGATGCGTCTCATTGGTGCTAATGACTGGTATGTTCGTTCACCGTTTCTTGTCTCTGGTGCACTCTATGGATTTATTGGTGCTATTTTAGCAATCATTCTCCTCTATCCTATGACAACGTGGTTAGGACCTCGAACAGCAAACTTCTTTGGTAACGATGGTATCTTCTCATACTATGTTTCTGAATTTGGTTTCTTGACGATTCTCCTCATACTCGTTGGTATTATTGTTGGTATCGTTTCAAGCCTTCTTTCATCACAACGATATCTTGATTAGTAGCGGACAAGGATGTTTTTGTTGTATGCTTGAGGTATGGTTGTGCCGGATCGTCTAATGGCAGGACGTCAGGTTTTGATCCTGAAAATCGGGGTTCGAATCCCTGTCCGGCAACTAGTATTAGGGTGGTTGTGTGGTATACTCTAAATGTATGGGAAAGGTTAATGCGTTTGGTATTCTTTGTTTTTGCTTAGCAATCATTCTCTTTATAGCAGCATTTATTCTGAATCCACGAGAATTAGTCGTTCCGCTTGCGTGGGATATTCTAGACGGCGTTGTTATATTAGTCCTTTTATACGCTGGATTTTTGTTTTCGGAAAAGATGTAACCCACACTTTTCCACAGAGGAGGTTTTTGAAACCTCCTTTTTTGATTAGTAATGGTACTCTAGAGATGGAACGGGGAATGCAAACAAAAGTTTCTCGTTATAGCTTGAAAACTTAATTATAACAAAAGATTAGAACTGTGTAAGTTCAAATCACTCCGTTCATTTTGTTCTTTATTGTTCTTTCAGAATAAGTGTTGCTTTGAAATTTTTGATTAACACATATTTTTTTACCTTCCCGACAGATATCTCCTCTGATGTACTTCTGTCGGGATTTTTTTGTACAATAGTAGTGACATGAAGATACAGAGCAATCGTATACAAAAAACTATATACGCTCTACGAAATTATTATAGTATATGTCAGAGAGAGTTACCGTGGCGAAAGAAAACAAACAATCCATATCATGTTCTCGTCTCAGAGGTTATGTTGCAACAAACACAAGTTGATAGAGTGATACCAAAGTTTAAAATATTCATTACCACATTTCCGACTATACAAACACTTGCCAACGCAACACCAGCATCCATTCTTCGTGTTTGGAGTGGTCTTGGGTACAATCGTCGTGCACTAGCATTGGGAAGTGCTGCTCGTTGTATTGTTTCTGAATACAATGGAAAAATACCAAGAGATCGAAATCTATTACAGAAATTACCTGGCATCGGAACATACACATCAGGTGCGATATGTGCCTTTGCGTATAATAAAGGGGAAGTGTTCGTTGAAACAAATATACGAACTGTTGTGGCACATCACATATACCCACAACACCGTTGTATTTCTGAAGAGATGATACACGATGCAGTGTGTGTGATGCTTTCGTATGCCAAAAAGAAACGTATACAACCAAACACATTCTATTCTGCACTCATGGATTACGGTGCACACTTAAAAGAAACTGGCATTTCTGTTGCTCACCGTGTTGCAGTCTCTACGAAACAGAAAAAGTTTTCTGGTTCAGTACGACAAGCGCGTGGTCTCATTGTCCGCACGCTCCTGGAAGAACCACATGGATTATCAAAAAAAGCATTTATCAAAAGAGTGACACACCAAAAACGGACATCCGCTCTATGCGCACTTATGAAAGATGGGATAGTGGTGTGTGAGGGAAATACCTATACGCTGACACCAACACTCTAGGTTACGAAAATAACAGGAATGACGATAGGGCGTTTGGTCGTTTCTGCCATCAAAAAGTTTTGTGTGGTACGCATGAGGGTCTTTTTAATTTGTTCAATATTGATTGGGTGAGAGTGTTTAATTTCATCTTCCACTGTCTTTTTAATCAATATACGGGCTCGCCCAATGAGATCTTGAGATTCTCGTAGATAAATGAACCCACGAGATATAATATCTGGTGACTTTTTCACCTTTCTTGTTCGTTGATTGACCATAACGATAGTGACAAAAATACCGTCTTGTGCTAGTACTTTGCGGTCTCGTATAACAATATCTTGCAAAACACCAACAGCGTTCCCGTCAACAATAGTGAGTTCTGTTGGCATACTTTGCTTTTGAACCTTCATTGTTGTGCCATCGGCACTAATATCGATAATATGACCGTTATCAGGGAGGACAATATTCTCTTCAGGCATACCAAGTTCTTTAAGAATATGCGCATGCGCTGTTAACATGTAGTGGTATCCATGTATAGGAATAAAGAATTTTGCATTAATATGTGAGTGAATCCAACGAAGTTCTTCACGGTTTGCATGACCACTAGAGTGAACATCACTAGTTTGGTAGGTAACCATGTCTGCTCCTTGTCGTGAGAGACGATCTTTCATATCCTGCACCAATCGTTCATTTCCAGGAATAACTGATGAAGAAAACACAATAGTATCATTTTTATCAATTTTTAATAACCGGTGAGTTCCTGTTGATGCTCTATTGAGTGCTGAGTATTCTTGTCCTTGTGCACCAGTAACAATTGCAACAATTTTGTTCTTTGATACATCAGCCATCTTTTCAATAGGAATGATAGATGCCATAGGTACTTTTAAGAGACCCATCTCAGATGCGATGGTGAGGTTGGTAAGCATGCTTCGTCCTTGAACAACAACCTTACGACCATCAGCAATAGCGTCTTCAATAACACTGATTATTCTTTCAAGCTGTGACGCAAACGATGCAAGAATGATACGCCCATTTGTTTCGTCAATAATCTTTTTTATTGTTTTAATGACAAGTGCTTCAGAGATAGAGAAACCAGGCCGTTCTGCATTTGTGGAGTCAGCCATAGTGAGAAGTATCTTTCTATCTTTGAACAGTGAAAACTCTTTTTCTTCTTCAGAATCAACAACACCATTTTCGTGAGTTAGTTTTAAATCTCCAGTAAAGACAACATCTCCAAGGGGTGTTTCAGCAGAAATACCCATAGAGTCAGGAATGGTGTGAGTAACCGCAAAGAAGCGCAGTGTGAAACTATCACAAAGCTTTATAACCGATCCTTTTTCAACCTCATGGTATCGCAAGGCATCTTTTGAAGAAAATTCTTCCTGACGTTTTCTGATAAACTCCATCGTCAATGCACGAGTGTAGATGGTGGGGTAACCAAGTCGTTCTGCAACGATAGCAATACCACCAATGTGATCTAGGTGTCCATGGGTAATCACTATTCCCTTTATCTTCTCCTTTCGTTCTTCAAGATATTGTATGTTTGGCACAATGTATTCAACACCTGGCATATCGCTTTGTGCAAAGGCAAGACCACAGTCAAAAATGAGTATTTCATCTTCATACTCAATGGCATACATGTTTTTCCCTATCTCTGAAACACCGCCAAATATGAGAACTCGCAATTCACCTTTCTTCTGTCTTGGAATAGAAAGAGTGCTGATAGGGGTCTGTTGCGTTGTTAATTCACGAGAACCAACGGGTGCTCCTTGTTTGCGAGGAGGTTTGATATACAAACCACGAGGGACACGCGGCTTTCCTGAATCCAAATCTTTTTTTCTTGGTGAAGAAGATCGGGTTGTTTTTCGTGGAGACGTTCGTTCGTTCGTCTCTCTTTTTTGTTTCTGAGAATCATTATCTCTTTTTTCCATGTGTGTCGTTGTTGTTATTCGTTTATAAAAATATTCCAAACATTTTCGGTATGTATATACCAGGTATGCACATCCGTAAATCTATCACTCGCTTGCACTACTGTTTTTTTCGGAGTATCACTCACTCTCTCAACACCATTGATACCAAACGGTAGTAGGTATACTAAATCAGGTGAAAAGAGGAAAATAGCTGGAGCAAGTCGAACCATTTCTTCCTTGATTTCATTATATATCATTTTTTCTGTTTTGGTGTCAATGGAGGCACGGAGTTCTTCCAAGAGAGTATTAATGCGTTCATTACCAAAGTGGGCAAGAGCGGCAAGACTTTCAGGGGATGCCGAATGCCAAAAATCATACAACGCTTTCGGAGTCGGGGCATTGTATCCGTAGAAGAAGGCATCAAAGTTGCCACCCTTTATTGCTGGAACAATTTCATCAAGTGGTACTTCCGTTATCGTGGTAGTGATACCAAGATTGCTCCAATCGTTCGTGATGACCTCTGCTACTCGCTGAAATTCTTTGAGATCTGGGATAAGGAGGGTGAGTTCAAACGGCACATCATCTTTTGTGCGGACCTGTTTCACTGAATCAAATTTCCAACCAATAGTATCAAGCGTGTTAGAGATTTCTTCAAGATTTGCTAATTGATCATCCTTTGTTTCATCTCCAGGCCACGGGTTTTCAATAGCGCGGGCAAACCCAGCAAAAACACCGTTGATAATTCTCTCTCTATCAACACGTTCAATCAAAATGCTCCGCAAAAATGGATTATTCAATAGTTTCCCATCTTCTACGTTAAAAGTAATATTAAATAGACGATGGGTGTTCAGACTAAAAACACTATGTGGTGTTTCTGATATAAGAAGGAGATCAGTTAACTCAGGGGTTGATGGTCCAGTGATTGCGTTGATGGTGTTTGTATTAAATGCTCCAAGGAGTTTTGAGACATCATCAAAGAAGTGGAAGACATAGTGAGTAATGAATGGTCCACCAAGTACATAGTCAGGGAAACGTTTCAATCGCAAAGCAATAGGTCGATTATCAAGTGTTTGTTCTAATCCATCATATTGAAAGGGGCCTGCACCAATGAAGGCACCTGAGCCACGATAGAGGTTTGTTTCTCCATGAGGTACTTTTTTCCAGGTTTGGTATGGGAGAACACCAACGGTAAATGCATATGGAAATTCTCGACGGAGTTCAGGAAGGATGACTTGAATATCGTTACCAGAAACCTGTACCGTTACATCTTTCCATATAGGGGCAAGAGGGCTTTCTGTTTCTGGATGTTGAATGCGTTCAATGGTTTGAAAAAAATCATCGCCAGTCACGGGTGTTCCATCATGGAATAAAGCGTTAGGGTGGAGTGAAAAAAAGTAAGAGAGACCATCATCACTGACTCGCCATTCTGTAGCAAGGTTACCTGAAAAGGTGCCATCGTTGTTTGGTTTTAAAAGTCCAGCATAGAGAAGGGTTGTGACATCTTGATCCAGTGTGCTTGTTGCCAAGAGTGGATTAAAGGTGGTTGGAATACCAACTACTCCTTCATGTATTGAACCAGTTGATATTGGTATAGCAACAGAGAGTTTTTCATTTATTTGTGCTAAGACAAAAAAGAAAGATGCAATGAGTGAGAAAGCAAGGAGATAGAAAATAAAAGCATCAAAAGGCTTGAGGTTTTTTACAAGCCCGTGTGTTAGTTGGAAAGATTTTTTATGTGAAAAGATCATATCCTTGATGTCTGTATACCATTACTGTCTCAGGAAATTTTGGTGACCTGGTGATGATGCAACTCATCACTCTGTAGACTTATTGGATTCTTTTTAATATCCTCTATTGTTTTTTCAACAACCGTTAAAATACCTTTTGCTGCAAGAACAATGAGGGCACCGATGATTGCCCATATCAAATTTTTACGGTTCTTAGCAATAGCTTCTGGTTTTCCTGATGAAAATACTAATGATGCTCCTGCCCACACGATCGCTAATACTAAGAGCGGTATCAATATGGTAATAACCCCATCAAGAACACTCAATGCCAATGATTTAATATCGCTTGACCCTAAAAAATTTTGTAAACAAACTGCATTACCGCTGCAAGGCATCGTACCTACAGTATAGGGTATTATTGAGGGTTACCAGATTTATTTACACAAATTGTGATGCCATAACAGATACCGCAAAAAGTATCGCAATACCGATAGTGAATATGAAAAGAATCTTTTGACTGCCACGACGTTTTCGGGTCGTTGCCTCTGTCATACTACTGCCACCAAATGCACCCCCAACGCTAGCCTCACTATTCTGCAGGAGTATAAGGAGGACAAGAAGGATTGCAAGTATAATCTGCACGTAGGGAAGAATTGATAGGATATCCATCAGCGTTGATTATAGCACGGTCGGATATGGGGAAGTAAGTATGGTGTATTCTTGACTTTAAAAAAACGCTGGCATACAATGATTGCGTGGGGATAGAAAATACACTGTAAAAGCAAGGTGCATTTCGTTTTTCTTACCATTTACTAACTTTGAAACTATCTATGATTAAACCACTCGGTGATCGTGTTCTTATTGAAAAGCAAGAAGCAAAAGAAGCCACACAATCTGGCATTATCCTCCCTGAATCAAAGGATGGTGGTGGTACTAACATTGGTACTGTAATCGCCATTGGTGAAGGGCATAGGAATGAAAATGGCAGTATTACACCATTATCGGTATCGGTAGGGCAAAAAGTTGTTTTCTCATGGGGAGAAAAAATTGAAATAGGTAATAAGGAATATCACATCGTTACAGAAGGAAGTTTACTCGGTATCATTGAAGGCTAAATACAATACATATATATGGCGAAACAAATACTTTTTCATAAAGAAGCAAGAAAGAAACTAAAACTTGGAATAGACAAGGTTGCAAAGGCTGTACGAGTAACTATTGGTCCGTTTGGAAGAAATGTTGCACTTGCAAAATCATACGGTGGTCCGACTATAACAAACGATGGTGTTTCTATTACTAAAGAAATTAGCCTGCAGGATCCATACGAACAAATGGGTGCTGAGATTGTCAAAGAAGTTGCGAGTAAAACAAATGAGGTTGCCGGTGACGGTACGAGTACCTCTATTATTTTAGTAGACTCTATGATACAAGGAGGATTACGACAGGTTGATAACAGAGATAGTAATGCACTTGGTATTCGGCGTGGTATTGAAAAGGCACACAAGCAAGCGGAAGAACAGCTCGACGCTATGAAGCGAGATGTCAGTACCGATGAAGATGTTGTTCGTATTGCAACGATTGCAGCAGAATCAGAAGAGTACGGAAAGATTATCGCTGAGACAGTACAAAAGGTTGGTGACAAAGGAGTAGTTACCGTTGAGGAGTCACAATCATTTGAAATTGAATCAGAAGTGGTAGAAGGGCTTGAAATTAACAAAGGATATATTTCACCGTACATGATGACAAATCCAGAACGATTGGAAGCAGAGTACAAAAATGTTCCTATACTCTTAACGGACAAAAAAATAAGTTCAATTAAAGAGATACTACCGTTTCTTGAAAAGTTAACACAGACGGGACAGAAAGATTTGGTTATAATCGCAGATGATGTTGATGGTGAAGCATTGACCACATTTATCGTTAATAAGTTACGCGGTACTCTTAATATTCTTGCGATAAAGGCACCTGGATATGGTGACAAAAAGAAAGAGTTGCTCAGTGATATTGCTGTCACCGTGGGAGCACAAGCCGTATCTGCTGATTTAAACATGTCATTTGATACGATTGGTCTAGAAGTACTTGGCAAGGCAAGCCGTATTGTTGCAAAGAAAGACACTACCATTATCGTTGGTGCAACTGGTGATAACAGTTCACAGGTGCAAGAGCGAGTGAAAATGCGGGTGAAAACTTTACAGTCGCATGTTGAACAGACAACGTCAAAATTTGATAAAGATCAATTGCAAGAGCGTATCGCAAAACTCTCTGGTGGTGTTGCAGTTATTCGGGTTGGTGCGGTTACTGAATCAGAGATGAAGTATCTTAAATTAAAGATAGAAAATGCAGTCAGTGCTACTAAAGCAGCTATTGAAGAGGGAATTGTTGTTGGTGGTGGTTCTGTATTGGCACACGTTGCACACGTTCTCCGTGAGACAGGAGAAGAAGGAAAGAATGGAGATACCAGTGAAATTAAAGGAAGGGAAATATTTATAAACGCACTGGAGGCACCATTACAACAGATTGTTGAAAATGCTCTTGGTGATGGTCGAGGGAAGAGTGTTGTACGAAGTGTTCAAAAGAAGGGAGGAACTGCTGGATACGATGCATTGAAAAAAGTATTGGTTGATGATATGTTTTCAGAAGGTATTATTGATCCAGTGAAAGTAACTCGCAGTGCTCTACAGCACGCAGTCTCTACTGCAGGTATCTTTCTCACTACCGAAGCCGCTGTTGTTGATATTCCTGAAAAAGTTGAAGGAGGAGATGCCGTAGGTGGTGGTGCCAATCCAATGATGGGTGGTGGCATGTATTAAACCACTTGACCTCTTGTTGCTGGTACTCTACCATGCATAACATATATGAATACCTGGATTATTATTGCTATTATAGTTGCCATCATTTTGGTGGTAGGAGTTTTATTCTACAACCGACTCGTCTCACTACGTAACCGTAAAGATGAAGCGTGGTCTGACATTGATGTGCAATTGAAGCGTCGATACGATCTCATCCCAAACCTTGTTGAAACAGTGAAGGGGTATGCAAAGCATGAACAGGATACATTTACACGGGTCACTGAGACCCGCTCTATGGCGTTGAATGCACAGGGGACTGTAGATCAAGCGCAAGCAGAGAATATGCTCACTGATGCTCTGAAATCACTCTTTGCTGTTTCTGAGAATTACCCTGATTTAAAGGCAAATCAGAACTTCATTCAACTACAACAGGAAATTGCAGATACAGAGAATAAGATTCAGGCAGCTCGTCGTTTTTACAATGCGACGGTGCAAGATTTAAATACATCAGTACAGAGTTTCCCACAAAATCTCATTGCTGGGATGTTTCGGTTTACTGAAGAATCATTCTTTGAGTTGGCTGAAGGAGAAAAAGAGAAAGCAAAAGAGCCAGTCAAGGTGTCATTCAAGTAATCTCTCGTGTGATTTGGTTTTTGCGGTGCCTTCTCGTTTCGTTACAATAGCACTACAATGTCATCACTCTATCAAAACCAAACTAAAAATGTACGGAAAACATTTTTCCTCATGGCAGGGTTTTTTGTCTTTGTCATTGTCGTTGCGGCGGGAGTGACATGGTATTTTAATACAAGCCCTATTATCCTTTACGGTGTTGTTGGTATTGCAATTGCCATTAACGTCGTTGCTTACTGGAACTCTGATCGAATGGTGATTAAGATGACGAGCGCACGTCCTGCGACTCGTGAAGAATATTTTGACTACTGGAATGCCGTTGAAAACATTTGTATTTCCATTGGTGCACAGATGCCGAAACTCTATGTTATTGATGATCCCGCGCCGAATGCATTTGCTACAGGTCGTGATCCAAAACATTCTGCGATTGTTGTCACCAAAGGACTTCTTTCGTTACTTGATAAGAATGAACTGGAAGGAGTTGTTGCTCATGAGTTGGCGCATATACAAAATAGGGATACCTTACTTATGACGGTGACCGTTATTCTCATCGGTATTGTCACTATCATACTTGATATCGCATTGCGATTCTCTATTTTTGGTGGCTCTCATAGAGATGGGGGAAATCAAGGACAAGCGGTGATTGCTATTATTGTTCTTGTGGTTGTCTCCATTTTGACACCGATACTTCTTACCGCACTCAAGATGGCAATCTCACGAAAACGGGAGTTTTTGGCAGATGCCACTGGCGCGCTCTACACCCGTTACCCAGAGGGACTTGCCTCTGCACTGCGTAAGATATCAGGGCATAAAGAACCGATGAAAACCGCCAGTACTGCAACTGCTCACCTATTCATCTCTGATCCGTTTGCTATTGATGATGAAAAAGGAAAAAAACGGAAAAAAGGTATGTTTCAGTCATTTCATCACTTTTTTGATACGCATCCACCCATTGAAAAACGTATTGAAGCACTCTTGGCAAGTGAGAAGGGGGCATCTGAAGGACTTGGTGTTTAGAGGATAATTATATGCGATACTGTAATTGGCTTTTATGAGTGATATTTCACGCATAGGCCAGCTTATAAGCTTATAGTTTAACATATGAATGCATTACATTCAGTATCAATGGTACTTGTTGTAATCGGTGCTTTAAACTGGGGCCTTCTTGGTATTACCCAGTTAGCAAAGGTCGGCAGTGGAGAAGGCGTTGACCTTGTGAGGTGGTTGTTTACTGACCTTATCGGTGTTGCGGTCTTGACCGACATCGTATATATCATTGTAGGGTTAGCTGCCCTAGTTGTAATCTTTAGTGGTAAAATGATGCGATAAAGCATCTGATCTACTGACGCAAAACCGTATCAGTGTATGGATTCTGCTCTAGTTGCAATAAGGAGGAAGAGATTCACCAAATTGCACAAGGAGCTTCGAAAACTATTTCCTGATGCGGTTCTTGCATTACGACACAAGACTCACTGGCAGTTACTCGTTGCTGTGCAACTCTCAGCACAATCGACTGATAAGAAGGTAAACGAAATACTACCAGGACTGTTTAAGAAATATCCAACCATTCAGGCATTTGCTGATGCAAAAGGCAAAGAATTGGAAAAGGCAGTTTCTTCAGTTCTCTATTACAGAAACAAAGCAAAAAATATACAAGCAGCAGCGAAAAAAGTACTCAACGAGTACGGTGGTCGTCTGCCAAAAACAATGGATGCTATGCTCACACTTCCCGGAGTAGCACGAAAGACAGCAAATGTTCTCTTAGGAACTCTCTTTGGTGTTGTAGAAGGGGTTGTTGTCGATACCCATGTTGTTCGTTTTGCCCGACGATTTGATTTAACTGATTATAAAGATCCAGTCCGTATTGAAAAAGATTTAATGGAAATCATTCCTCGTGCACACTGGTACACGGTGACATACAAGATTATTGAATATGGGAGGGGGTACGGTAATCCAAGAGGAAAACGACCATTGCGAGAAGGAGATCCCCTCATTAAACAGTACCCACAGGCACGAGAATACTGGCCATAGAGGTACCTGCTGTATACTGAAGGAAATGACGCAATTATTGAAAAAACTTGCAATATATATACTCTCATTGGAAGCGTGTATACTTCTAAAACGCTTTAAACCGACTGTTATAGCAATTACTGGTAGTGTTGGTAAAACAACCACTAAAGATCTCATAGTTACTATACTCAAGGAAAAATATACCGTTCGTGGTAGTATCAAAAGCTATAACAGTGAAACAGGTATACCACTCACTATTCTTGGACTTCTTTCTGGTTGGCACAGTGCTACCAAATGGTTTAGTATTTTACTACAAGGGTTGTGGCGTGCGATTACCATACGCCAGTATCCAACCATGCTAGTCTTAGAAGCTGGGATAGAAGAGCCGGGTGATATGGCACGTGTGGTAAAGCTCATACAGCCAGATATGACAGTGCTGACACAACTTGCTGAAACACCAGTTCATGTCGCTCAGTTTGAAAATCGGCAAGCACTCTATGACGAAAAAGAATTATTGATTACAGCAACAAAAGAGAGAGGAACACTTGTGTTTAACATCAATGACTCATATCAACACCCTATGGTAGAACGTGCACACGCAACTATTCGTCGTGTTAGTTTTGGTGGGGAAGAAGGATCGATGGTGCGGTGTGTCAATAGAATGCCGATTGTTGAAGATGGAAAACCCGTTGGTAGTGAAGTGACACTTGCAATACGCGGGACTAACGAGACGTTCTTTATTCCAGGAGCTCTTGGTTTTGGTGTGATGAACTCCCTTATCGCGGCAGTTACCGTAGGAGTTCTCTGTAACGTATCTGTTGAGAGTATGCGTCGTTCTGTTGCATCGTATACAACACCGCCAGGAAGGATGCGTATTGTTCCTGGTGTGCAAGGGAGTACCATTCTTGATGATTCATACAACGCATCGCCCATAGCGGCGGTTTGTGCATTAGAGGAACTTGGGTTTTTTAAAGAGTCAAAACGGATTGTTGTTTTTGGTGAAATGATTCAGTTAGGTGATGCAACACAGCGAGCGTACACAAGAATTGGTGAAGTTGCCGCAGAGTGTGCTGATATTGTTGTGACAGTAGGAGAAGGTGCCTTTCCCATCGCAGAGAGTGCTGTGACACAGGGGGCAAAGGTATACCGTATGGAAAACAGTACAGCAGCCAAACAGGTGCTGGATGATATTATTGATGAAAAGACGGTGGTGCTTTTCAAAGGATCACAGGTAGCACGAATGGAAAAACTACTAAAACACTACGTTGATAAGCGTATTGATGTGAAAAGAATCTTGGTACGACAGGAGGATCAGTGGCAAAAAACAGATATGGACTTTTTTTTGAAACAATGATACGATAGGAGCATGAAAGTATTATTTCTCAACTGTACGTTGAAATACGCACCAGATATTTCTAATACAGAAGCACTCATTCTGAAAGCGAAGAAAGAGTATGAAAAATTTGATGCTGAGTGTGAAATAGTACGTATCAATGATTACAATATTAAGTTTGGCGTTTCTTCAGATGAAGGTGGTGGTGATGAATGGCCAAAAGTGCTTGAGAAGATAAAGCAGGCTGATATTCTCATTGTAGGAATGCCAATATGGTTTGGTGTGAGAAGTTCGGTAGCACAATTATTGATTGAACGACTTGATGGTACCTATGATGAGGTAGACAAGACAACAGGGCAGTTCCCACTCTACAACAAGATAGCTGGAGTTATGGTGACTGGTAACGAAGACGGGGCACATGATTGTTGCGCAACTACGCTATACAACCTTTCTCACCTCGGTTGTGTTGTTCCACCAAATTCTGACTCATACTGGGTTGGCGATGCTGGACCAGGACCAAGTTATATTGAAGCAGGTGGTGATAAACACCTCTATACAAACAAAACAACCAAGTTTATGGTTCGAAACACACTTCATATGGCAAAAGTAATGAAGGAAATGCCATTGAAGATAAATCTTTCAGAGGTTATTGAAGAGGCAAAGAAAGAGTCACGATAATGATATACTTAATATATGGGTAAATATACAGCAGTCCTTCTTATTATTACTGTCATTCTTTTGATACTTTACTTTTTTGGTAATAATGGTAATAAAAGAGATGCTCTTGCTAATACCACTCCGCCATCAGAAGTAACAAAGCTTGGTGCTTGTGCTATAACAGGATGTAATAGTCATTTGTGTGTAGAGAAAGATCAGGCTAATGATATTGTTACAACGTGTGAATTTCTCCCTGTCTATGCTTGTTATCAAAATGTTGGTGTGTGTGAGTGGCAGATTGATGACAATGCCTGTGGTTGGACACAGACGGATGAATTGAAACAGTGTATCGTAGAGGTAGAAAAAGAAGACGCTCTTAATCGTTCTGTTTACGAGGCTATATAGGCCCCATCGTCTAGCGGCTAGGACGTAGCCCTCTCACGGCTGAAACCGGGGTTCGATTCCCCGTGGGGTCACATACAGATAATTATTTACATCAATAAATTTAAGGTTGAGTTTTTTATACATAACACAGCTTATATTTTTTAAAATATAAGCTATACTTAACTTAATATGAGTAACACAAGGTGGAGCAGGATACCAAAAAATATAAGAAAAAATGTTCATGGAATGTGTAGCTATCTAGCGATGTTTCCACCAAATATTCCAAACTATTTTATTAAAAAATATACAAAAGAAGGTGATGTTGTTTTAGATCCATTTTCCGGAAGAGGTACTACTATCACAGAGGCTTCCTATCTCAACAGAAAGGCAATAGGTTCAGATTTAAACCCATTAGCAATAGTTTTATCTCGTGCCAAAGTTAGTGTCCCATCAAGAAATTCTATAATTAGAAGAATAAAAAAAATTGAAACAGATTTTAAAAAATCAAAAAAAAATAGTATCATCAATCAAGAAAAAAATATAAAGATGATTTTTAATCCTAGTACACTAAGAGAATTAGTTTTTCTTCAAGATAATTTAAATTGGAAAAAAAATAGAATTGATAATTACATAACTGCAATGATTCTAGGGATTTTACACGGCGGATCAAAAAATTATCTATCAATTCAAATGCCTAATACTTTTTCAATGTCTCCAAACTACATCAAAAGTTATATAAAAAAAGAAGGATTGAAAAAAGAATATAGAAATGTATTTAAATGTCTTCGTAAAAAATTTGAGAATTGTTATGATAAACCAAATATTGCAGGGAATGTATTTAAACAGAATGCATTAAAGATGAATAAGGTGAAAAAAAATAGCGTAAATTTGATAATCACATCACCACCATATTTAGACGTAATTAAATACGGACAATATAATTGGATAAGGCTTTGGTTTATAAAAGAGGGTGCGAGAAAGATAGATCAAACACTATTTACATCTCAATCTCTAAATAAGTATGTTAATTTTATGAAAGATTTTTTAAACCAATCAAAAAAAGTACTAAAAAGAAACGGAAAAATTATACTAATAATAGGTGATGTTAGAGGTTTAAATCTTGCGAAAAAAGTTTGGGAAAATAGCGCGGAACCACTCGGTTATGTAAAAGAATATTTGTTAAAGGATGAAATTGATGAAAACACAAAAACTACAAAAATATGGAATGAAAGAAAGGGAAAAGCTACGAAAATTGATAGAGTTCTTATTTTGTCAAACTAGCTTATGAAAAATTAATAATTGTAATATTGTACTACTGGCGACAGAAAGCGCCTCATTTTTAAATTCATTGATTGTAGATTCATCTGCAGATTCACCTTTGTCACCAACAAAAAGAGAATCAAGATTTTTTGAATGTTCTAAATTAAAACAGGAGTATGCAAGAAATATAGAATAGTGACTTTTCATCTTTTCAATATTTTTTATTTTATTCTTTTTTATAAAAGATTGATAATATTTATTAGAGAGATTTATGAAAATTATAATATTATTTTTTGTTTCTTCATATTTTGCAAAATCTTTCTCATTGTTAAAAACCCTTTTCCATATTTCGTAAGTTTTTTTATCATCTTTTGATACAGATTTAATTTCAGGAGAACCACGTAAATTTTTTTTATTACCAGAATTCTCCTCAATAATAAATATCACCCTCCCTTCACTTATTAAATCTTTTTTATGCGAATTTAACAAAACATGAACTTTAAAATTTTTACCTATTTTTGCAACATTACTTAGAGCACATCTAATTCTGCTTCTACCGCCAAAGAAATTATCTATTTGTATAGAATCTTTTTTAATATATTTTTTACTTTCGTCAATTAATTTGAGTTGATAGTATTTTGAGGTCTCATTTGATAAATCAGATTCAATATTTAAAGTTAATATTTTACCTATTTTTGCATTTATAGGAGGTTGGTTTGTTATTTTTATATATGTAGGAAAATCTTTTGTTTCAATTATTTTTTTCTTTCCACCATCACCCGATCCATTACCACCCGATCCACCATCACCTTCAGTTTTTTCATCACCCGAAATACTTATTTGTCCAACAAGTAAATTATTTTTTAACATTTTTGCTAAAATTTCTTGCATTTTTTCAGATCCCTTTTGCATACCTTTTGCTGCTTCTTCAGAATATTTTCTACTTTGTTCATCCAACAGGATAGGGTCATCAGAGATAAACTTAACTATCTCTTCTTTAATTTTCTGCCTAGATTCATTCGTTAATCTTTGTCTATCTGTAATAAATGTCTTTTTTTTGCTTTCATTAGAAATTTTATTGCAGTTAACTTCTATAATTAAATTTTCTTTTAATTGTGGGAGTTTTGCATTTTCTTCAATTAGGCGTCTTGAAAATTTTCCATGTACTTGTCCATTGAATGTTACTAAAATGGGATTTTTACAATCATGTAAAAAACGATTTACCTTTTGACTTTCACCATTTTTATCATCCTTTAGATAATAGTATGTCAAAACTATTTCCTCCCCATCATTAAAATATTGAGATACTGTAGTTTTATTAAGTATTTTATTTTCTTCAACATTATTTATCAACCTTCTTTTTAAACCTTGCATGTTTTTTACATTCCATTGCTCTGGTTTATCTTTTTTGTCTCTATTAAAATACCCTATTTTATATGCAAATGCAGGGTTGAAAAGTATTTCATCACAGACCTTATAAAACTCACGTCCAATTATATTTTTTTCAAATTCAATGTGAAAAACAAGAGTGCCAAAAAAATCCTTTTTAAATCCTTTGTTAATTTCAGAATTAAAAGTTTCCTTCATTTCATCAAAGGGAATTGTTATTGGTAAATCGTCTTCAGATGAAACTAGGTATTCATATTTTCCCTGTTTTGCAAACTCATCATCATCTAAGGAATTAAATCGTATAATTGTAAATGAAAGATTTGTATCTTTAACTGAACAAATTATCGTATATTTATTACCACCGCAAACCGTCGATCCACCTTGACCAAAAGACCCCATTGTATATTTTTTTCTAAATTTATTAGAGGCATTTAAAGATAATATAGTATTTGTCATTTCTTCATTTGTTAAACCCACACCATTGTCCCAAAACAAAAAATTAGTAAATTTTTTTGTTTTATGTATTTCCACAAAAATGTCATCTTTATGTATTTCTTCATTTTTTTCTTTTAAAAAATTAATAACATCATAAGGGCTATTAAAATTTTCAAATTCTTTATATTTTTTTGCAAATTTTTCTATATATGCATCAATTGAATTTGTTATACGTTCTAGAAGTAAACCCACATCAGCATCAGCTGAATGTACTGTTGAATAGTTTGCCTCTCTGTCACCCAAATCTCTCCATTTCAGTTTATCGTCATCATTCAAAGATGACACTATTTGATCAACTTCAACAGTTTCTATATTTCTTTTTTGCAAAAAGGATTTTATAATTTTTCTGATGTCATTTCTCATAATCTAAACTTTTTATTTCTTTTATAATGAAACTTACTTTTTATATTTTTTACCTCTATTTCTATTTCTTTAAATATTTTTTGAATTTCCGCTTCATTATATTCATATGCACTTCTGTTAGCGCAATTTCCAAGTATTTTTAGAGACTTAAGAACCATGTTAGTTCTATAGTTAGCTAATCTTCTAAATCTATCCCTTTTTTCCTTTGGTTTATTATTTATCATAAATACGTAGTGTATTTATATATATATCATATCCTTATGTTATTTGTCAATTATAAGGTGTCTTAGTGTTTAATAAAGAAAATTTGTGATTGTAAATATGGAGAAAAGGTATCAAAAAATAAACAAAACTCTATTCCTCCAAAATATAGTAGGTGATAGAAGAATATGAGGTTATCTTATTCTCACCAACACTAATAGGCACATCAGCTACATCTAACGACGAGGATTCTAAACTAACAGATTTGGCACCGTATTGTGAAGAGTTTCGATATGGAGAAGCACCACCACCACCTATATTCACACTCATTACCTTACCGAGACGTATACCCGTCTCTTTTGATACCTTTTTCGCTCTCTCCTTTGCATTTTTCACTGAAAGGACAAGAGCATCATCTTGCAATTCTCGCTGTTTTTCAGGATCAACCAAGAACTGAAGATTACTCACATTTTCAACACCTTTGTCGGAGATAGCAGAGAGGATACCTGCAGCAGCATCTAAATCTCGTATCGTTATCGCAGTAGTATGAGTTACTTCATATCCTTTAAATACTCGTTTGCGAGTACCTTTTTTAGCAAGTATTTCATACTCATACTTTGGATGTATAGAATAGGTGATTGTTTTAACATCTTCGTCATCAATCTTAGCCTTTTTATCCAAATAATTATATATATCAGACACCTTCTCAGAAACCGCAACTCTTGCTTGAGAAACATCATCATTCAATTCTCGAACAGTGAAACTCAACTGTGCTATGTCTGGGATAGCGAGTACTTCTCCGTATCCAGTAAAGGTGAGCGTATCTCTCTCATTCAAATTAGCAACTCTATTTTCTCTGTATGTGTAGGATAAGACAGCAATAGAAATAACGACAAGTAAAACCGTAGCAGAAAGCATGAGTGCTATGAGAGCTTTGGTTTTTTTATCCATATCTGCGAACATCAGTATCAGTATACCTATAATGTTTCAGAAGCGTCAACTGATGGAACACTCTCTAAAACAACACCATCATCTTTGTGACTTGTAATAAATGAAAACCACAATTCATAGTAACCAGGAATGTGCTTCGTGCCATTGTAAGCATTAATAACATCTCCATCTCGTTTCACCGTAACGCTGAGATTATCGTGTGAAAAGATTCTCTCTCCAGGGATGATCTGAGAGTATTGAATAGCCGCAAACTGCTCACCAATTGGAATGATGTAGAACAATTCTTTTGCAAAAAATCGTTTATCGGTATGACTCACCGGAAAGAGTATCCTTTCATCTTGTTCATAGTCTCCGTATGGATAGACGCTGTAGTTTCTTAAGTGCCCAGTCTCTCTACTAACAACAGAGGTATTTGGGAATTTTGTTTTCACTTCACCAAAAGAGAGTAGTTGCAATGGCAGTAGTGTGAGTTTGGTTCCAGTATATTTTCCAATCACTGCTTCACCCCGTGATTGAGACCACAGTGATTCTGTTTTTTTATCATACATGAGTAAGTTTGATTCCAAGAGGAGTCCACTCACACCAAATTCAAAAACCGCATCATCAATGCGCCTGTCGTACACTATCCCAGAAGAGCAGAGTGGGCAAAAGGTAACGGCAATTGGTATACCCCCAACGATATCATTAATTATTTCATGCCATACCAAGATAGAGTAGGGATAAAAGACACTCTCTCCATTGAGAGAAACATATATTCCTCTGCCATTGTCTTTCTCCTGAGCATCTTCCAGTGAAACACGCTTCGGACTGTAGAGCGCTGGTATGCCGTCTTTTGAGACTCCACCTGATAAAACGGTATCTATAGCAACAGAGGAGATACTGGTATCTGTCTTTAAACTGTATTTCTGAAAGGCATGAGCGCTAGATTCCTCTTGTTTGTCATCATATAAGATTTGTTTTGTCTCGTACGAGGAGAACAGAGTGTAGCCGATAGGGATACTGACAAGAAAAACGAGTATATACCATTTCATAGTAATCAGTATATGCTATCGGTAGTTTAAAAGAGAGAGGAGTGCCATTCGGACGTAGAGGCCATTTTCTGCTTGTTTGAAATACCACGCTCGTTTGTTATCATCCACATCTACATCAAGTTCATCAACTCGTGGCAAAGGGTGCAATATGATAGCCTCATCTTTCATTGTTTCAGCAAGATCATTATTGAGGATAAATCGACCCTTCATCCTTGTATATTCTTCTTCATTAGTGAATCGTTCTTTTTGTATTCTTGTCATGTAGCACACATCAGTGTCTTTGAGAGAGTTTCGTAGGTCATCTGTCTCTGTGTACGATACATTGTTTTCTTCTAAGAACTCCCGCATACCATCTGCTATTTTTGAATTTTCTGTTGAGACGAAGGTAAACGTATTATTAAAACGAGAGAGGAGGTAGAGAAGAGAGTTCACCGTTCTACTCCGCAACAAATCACCAACGATAGTTATCGAAAGCCCTTCTAACCGTCCAAATTTCTCGTAAATGGTGTACATATCAAGAAGTGTCTGTGTCGGGTGTTGTGCCATACCTGAACCAGCATTGATGATGGGTATTTCTGCAACCCGAATTGCCTTATCAGAAGAAGTGTCTTCGGTGTGTCGTATGATAACGGCATCAACATAGTTGTTCAACATCCGTATCGTATCCTCAATTGTTTCATTCTTATACGCAGAAGAAAAAATTGATGCGTTTTCTGTCCCTATCGTTTTTCCTCCCAATTTAAGAATTGCACTTTCAAATGAAAACTTTGTTCGTGTTGAGGGTTCATAAAAAAGAATGGCAAATATTTTGCCATTCAAACAGTCAGATTCTTTTTTTTCTTTAAACCGTTTCGTTTTATCAATCAGTGTATCTATATACTCTCGTGTAAATTGTTTTGTATGTATAATGTGATTTTTTGGACTCAGTGTTTTATAGTTCATACACTGGAGAGGATTGTACCATCAAGAATTTGCTGAAAAAGAAAAAACAGTTCTCGTGTGGGGATAACACATGACGATTACTGCCTAAATCGGTCATAGTATTCTTTATCAGTGACAAGACCGCCATAGGGAAGTCGACATTCTCCTGATTGTCCTCCTTGTGCATCTTCAACAATGTTGTAAATACCATTATTCTCATCAACACACCAAACAGCAGCAGGCGCTGCACGTTGCACTGAACCACCATTTTCAGTTTGATTATCTATCGCAAAATGATCTGCGACAAGCACTACGATGCCGATGACAAAGACAACAACGGCAACTGCTATTATGCTATAGCGCATGGACATAACAACTTTACTGTACCGTACCCCCACAGAGAAAGCAAGAGAAGTTACGCACCTCCATGTAATTGCAAATAGGCATGTTCTAACGCTTTCACTGCATCACCAGCTGCTATATTATTTTGATGAAAGATACCATCGGTACAATCTCCAGCAGCCCAAATACGGGCATGACTTGATTGTTGTGTTTTCGGATCAACAACAACACGTTGTATACCATCAAGTGTCACGAGATCTTTGAGAAGGGAAGTTTCAGGAATCAACCCTATCTCAACAAATACCCCTTGTACAGAAATTGTTTCTTCTTTACCACTCTCTTTGTTGACATAGGTAAGCCCAGAGAGAAGTGTTTTACCAAGTATCTCTTTCGTGTCTACATTACCCAATGCTTTCATGCGCGGATGGGCACATACCTTTTCAACCGTAATAGCATCTGCTTTAAAGGCTGTGTGACGGTGGAGAAGGGTAACACTCTTTGCATATGCCAATAGCTGTGCTGCTGTTTCAAATCCAGCGTTACCACCACCGATAACCGCGACATCTTTATCAGCAAATAGTGGTCCATCACACGAGGCGCAGTAGGTAAGTCCTTTATGTTCAAATGTATCAGCTCCGGGAACATTCAATTTCCGACGAGTCGATCCAGTGGCAAGGAAAATACCTTTTGCAGTAACCTGTGAACCATCTTTCAGGGTGATTGTTAACGTATCACCGTTATCAACAATGGCAGTTGCTTTTTGTTTCTGTATTACGAATCGAGCACTTTCGTATGCACGAAGATGTTCTTGAAATGATTTTGCAAGATCACTACCACTAATACTCTTTGTCCCTATCCAGTTTTCAATAGCAGGGGAGACAATACTTTGACCACCAAACTCTTCTACAATACAGACGGTATTGAGTTGTTTTCGTGCCGCGTAAATACCCGCCGCAGTCCCCGCTGGACCGCCACCGATAATCGCAATATCAACTATTTCCATAGGTTTGAAATGTTCCACTCACTACGATGACCGCGAGGCTTTACCTTAACATTTTCATCATGATCGTCATCATCATCAAATGATATATCTTCTTCTGTTTGATTTGGTGTGAACGTATCATCAATGAGTTCAACATCATCACTTTGGTTTGGCTGTTTTTTCTTGAATGCAGTTGGTATAAGAGAATTTGCCCCGTCTTTGTTTTTTTGAATAACATCAACGTCAGGAAATGAAGTGGCAATAACGGTAACACGTATCTCACCTTGACGAAGATTCTTGTCCGTTGATGTTCCAAAGATAATACGAGCATTTGGATCAACAGATTCAGTAACACCTTGAGCGATAGTTTGGACCTCATCCATACTAATATCACGACGACTTCGTGATGCGATAGAGAAGAGAATGCGTTGCGCACCGCGGATAGAAATATCAAGAAGTGGTGAGGAAGTTGCCCTTTGAACAGCGACTTCTGCACGACTTGCTCCTTTTGCCAATCCAATACCCATAAGAGCTGTACCGGAATTCTGCATAATAGTTCGCACATCTGCAAAGTCAACGTTAATATCACCTGGATTGGTAATTAAGTCGGTAATCCCACGAACAGCTTTTAAGAGTACATCATCACTCATAGCAAAGGCATCTGCCATACTAGTCTTCTTCTCAGATGCTTTCAAAATGTTGTCGTTTGGAATGACAATAATAGCATCACAGTTCTGAGAAAGTTCCGCAATTCCTTCTTCGGCAAGTGCTACTCGTTTACCTCCCTCAAAACTAAATGGGCGAGTGATAACAGCAATCGTCAAGACACCGAGTTCTTTTGCTATCTTTGCAACGATAGGGCCAGCACCAGTACCAGTTCCACCACCCATACCACAGGCAACAAACACAAGATCTGCCCCTTTAATCATTTCAAGAATTTCATCAGACGCTTCTTCGGCAGCAGTGCGACCAATATTTGCGTTCATTCCTGTTCCGAGTCCTCGAGTGAGTTTGCTTCCGAGGTGTATTTTTTTACCTGCCTTCGATTGTTCAAGATCTTGAGAATCTGTATTTGCAACAATAAATTCAACACCAGCAATTCCCGACCGTATCATATGATTGGTTGCATTTTTACCAGAACCACCAATACCAAACACTCGAATACGTGCAAATGTTTCCTCCTCAGGAAGCCTGATTTTTTTCATATACACCACTATACCCCATATACCATAATTGTAAAATCGTTCTCAATGGAAAAAAAGACACACAAAAATGTGATTTTTAATCACCGATTAACTCACCTCATCGCTCACACGCGAGAGAAACTTCATAAATCGTTGAAAAAAACCATCATCTTTCACTACTTTATGTTTTTTATGTGACCCTCCTGCGTCACACATCAGAGCATAACTAGTATTCCATATTGTTGGTGGCGTTGTCGTGTCAGTAACAACACGAATATCTTTTTTTATTTTCGTATAGAGACCAACAGTATCAGAGAGTAGCTCAGGAAACTCTGGAAAGAGGCTTCCACCACCAATCAGAGTAATGCCACCAGGGAATAGTTTATGAGTATCAATATCTTTCACATATGAAGCGATTTCTCGTGCGATGGAGAGGCGGTAAGTACTGAGCGCTTTTTGCAACGCAATCTTGGGAAGTGGAGATTCTTTGTTGATATATTCTCGTTTCAATCGCTCTGCTTCTTGAACATTCACTCGCAGGGCAAGCGCAATGGCATTAGTGATTGATGAACCACCAGCAGAGAGTGATCGTGCTCCAATTAAAACACCTCGTCTCCATATTGCTATGTTCGTAACATCAGCTCCGATGTCAACCACAACAGCCCCTATCTCACAATCCTCTTCAGAGATGAGCGTTTTGGTTGTTAAGGGAGATGGGATAATGGCATGTTCAACAACCAACGGTTCAAGGATTTTTTGGATAGCTTGAAGAGTTGCATTGGGATAGAGGAGACACCCATACTCTATTTCAATAGAACGTCGTGCTAAAGAGTCTTGGTAGGTGTGAGTTACATCGACACCGTCAATGAGGATACTGATTGGTTCAATGGTGACAAAGAAATACTTTGGATAATCTTTCTGCAACTGTTCTTGTATTCTACTAACAAGTTGTTCCATGTAGTTTTCTCCAAAGACCATTGGTCGTTTGAGGTGGTGCTTCTTTTTTTTCCTGATAAACTGAGTGGCTGGATGACTTATCGACGCATAGATGGAATCAATCGGGGTACCAATTTTTCCTTGCGTTACTTGGAGTGCGTGTTCAATTGCTTTTTTCAAAAAAGCTGGTTTTCGAATGGTACTTGCATGCATTCCTTTCGAAGTAACAATCGTTCCTTCAAATGTCTCTCGTGCAGATGGTGTGTTTGGTGTGTCAGGTACTTGGTTGACGAGTACTTTGATAAAACCATTACCAATATCAAGTATTGCTGTTCCATGTTTTACCTTTCCCATACACGTTATAACAAACGAGCGGCATAGTGAGATTCTAGTTTTTCCATCTTCTCTCCATGCTTATAGCCTCGTATATGGAGAATACCATGGATGATTAAAAACCCCACGTACCATTTGAGTGACACACCTTGTGTGTGTGCTTCTTTTTTTGCAAGAGGCAGGTTGATAAAAATTTCCCCAAGAGTACTTTTCTGTGCATTTTTTCCGACAGCCAGTTCATCAAAGGAGAATGTGAGTATGTTTGTTGGTGTGTCTTTCTTCCTATACACTCGGTTGAGTGTGCGTGAATAGACATCACCGATAAAAATAATGTGGAGAGAGGTTTTGTGTGTGAGCAATGTTGTGCCAAGAGCACGATACGGTACTCGCGGAGTTGGTTGTTTTGTTGTATTAAACAGCGTAACTGAATTGACCTGTGTCACAGTGGTAGAAAACTAAAAACGCTTCTGGTTATTCGATGATCGATGAGATGAAATATTTGAAACCTTACCCATGCGGTAGAGAAGTTCATAGTTAGTTTTTCGTCGCAATTTATTGATACAGTTCTTTTTACGCACTGCTTTTGAAGGGAGCCGTGTACGGAATTTGTTTTGCTTTAATGAAAGGGCAATGCCAGAAATCTTCATTTTCTTTGAAAAACGTCGATAGAGTGAATTAACGTTCTCATCGCTTTTGCGTTCAACAATAATATTATATTTTCCTTCTCTCATAGATACGCTGAAAAGTGTAACACGCACACAACGATTAGTGCAAATATTTCTTTAATGTATCCAATCTATTCAATGAGATAGTGGTAAAAGCATGCGTGTCAGTTCGCCGCATACGAATAACACCACTTTCTAATTCTTTTTGACCAAAGATGAGGATAAAAGGATACTTTCTCCCATCTTCTTCAAGCTGTTGTTTCATCTGCGTGTAGTGAAGACGGTGGGTCACTGCAATGTCATGTTTGTATAATTCTCCTAATAGTGAGAGTACTTTGAAACGTGCCTGTGGTCCTACGTGGATAAAGAATATTTTTGCTGCGGAAGATTTCTTTTTCTTTGGTTGATGTTTTCCAACGGTTTTTTCAGGAACAGAAATAGTAACTGAACTAATGGGAATAGTGCGACGGTAAAGTGTCATCGGTAATGTGTCATAGCGCGCACCATGAGCGTGCAACGTTGCATCTTCACTAACAATTTCAAAAATAGTATGAACCCCTTGATTCGTTTGAGTGACTAACTCAGGGGCAAGATCGTAGGGAATAGGGTAGGCATCAAGGTATTCCAATACTGATTTAAACTTTGTGTTTGCTGATTCTGATAGGAAACGCAATGTGGTTAATATTTTCTCTTGTAATTCCATGTGATCTTCATCAAAAATTAATCGATGAGCGTCAACGATAGATTCCCGACACAGACGTGCACACTCATTGGACATAAGGGGGCTGTGTTTTTGAAGTGTTTTGTGGAGAAGAGAGAAGTATTTTTCTGAGGTATTTCGATCACCCATAGAATTTAATCGAACGAGTATTTCCTTTGAACGCATCTGTTCCATAATCTGATATCCCGTGGTAATGAGAAGTGCATCAACGAATGGGTCGGTAATACCGATAGCGGTTAGCGTGAAGTGTGCGTCAATACTCCTATGCGGTACGGTAATGACAGGTCGTGTTTCACAATCAACAGTGCTATGGAAAATAAAGAGCGGGACTTTTTCAAATTGCAGTCGTCGTTCAAAGTAAAAATGAAGAATAGAAGCGAGTTCTCCAATGGTTCCGCATCGGGGTACGGCTCCTCGAGAAGCAACAGTGGTATGTGGTATTCCTTTGTACTGTTGTACAACCTCGTGGAGAGGGGAAAACCCACTTGCAAGAGCAATACCACGTCCAGTTTCAAAAAGTTGTACTGCTGAGTGTTGTGTGCGAGACATAGAGGCTATGGGTTGTTGACTGAAAAAGAGTGGGATCCAGGATAGACACCAATCTCAGAGAATGGGTAGAGGCGTAAAAAGACCTTGCCAATGATAGCTTCTTGCGTTATTGTTCCCCAGAAACGAGAATCAAAACTGTTATTCCGATTGTCACCGAGCAAGAAATACTCTGTTGCATCGAGTGTTACTTTCAATGGTGTGTAGGTGAGCACTTCACTGCTCTTGAGGTAGGGTTCTTCAAGTTGGAAAACTTCTCCTCCACTTGGAGTGATATAGATAGCATTGTTGGTGAAGCGGAGTGTGTCACCAGGTATCCCGATGATGCGCTTCAAGAGATATTTTGCAGTTCCTTTTTGTGGTGGTGGAGAGAATATGACGACGTCACCACGATGTGGTTCATTAAATCGATATCGTAAAAGTTCAACAACAAGATAGTCACCAACGACTGAGTCATTTTTATTAAACGTGGGATACATAGAACTTCCCTCAACGATGAATGGTCGTGCGATGAAACCCCATACCAATAGTGCAACGATGATACCGATGAGAATTGGGGAGAATTGTTTTATAAAAGAAACAAAAAAAATAGATTTCTTGTCAAGAGATACTGTCGTTTCTTCTTTCAATGTCTCTGTAGTATGTGTTGTGTCCATGTTTCATTACCATACCACAGAGACTATGGTTTTTCAAATGAAATAATGTCACAACACCACAGAAGGTATACTGTCTACATGACACATCTCGTTCTTCTTGGTCTTGGTAATC
The DNA here is from genome assembly GCA_965216295.1 of Minisyncoccota bacterium. Taxonomy (GTDB): domain Bacteria; phylum Patescibacteriota; class Minisyncoccia; order Phycocordibacterales; family JABAAK01. The sequence continues at coordinate 310,774 of OZ244141.1, forward strand.
CAGATGAGTATCGTTGTACCCGTCACAATATTGGAAAAGACTTTGTGGAAGCAATGGGAGTTTGTGCGGGGATAACATGGCAAGACATTGGTAAGGGAAAAATTGGTTCCACAGAAGAAATTGATGCAAAAAAAAGAAAACGAGAAGTTACCTTTGTTGTTTCCACTGGCTTTATGAACAACACTGGCAGAGATGTAGCCAACATACTCAATACTGTATCGCTTGAAAAGCTTTTTGTCGTGCACGATGATGCCGATTTACCAGTAGGAACGGTACGTTTATCAGTTGGTGGGAGTGCTGGTGGTCACAAGGGAGTACAATCAATCATTGATTTTATCGGAACAGAAGATTTTACTCGCTTACGAGTTGGTATTGGTAGGGGAACACCTATGGAAAAATTTGTCTTAGAGCGTTTTACGCACGATGAGTTTTTATGTATCACACAAGCACTGCAAGAGAAGGTGGCCGAGACCTTTTCCGAGTACATCACTTGTGGTGTGCAACGAGCAATGACGTGGTGCAATACGAAGTAACTACTTTTCGACACTTGCGCTACTTTCAGCAAAGGCAGATTTCGTTGTCTTATCGTTTTTATCCTTCAGCGTAAGGGTCAGTTTTTGCATTCCTGGATCAAAGTTTAGAATGACAAATTGATAACTCTTACCAATCTCTAAGTTTTCACGAAGATGTTCTTCATCATCGTAACAAGAAACATGGATTAATCCAGTGACACCTGCTTCGATAGAAGCAAAAGCACCAAATGAACCACATTTAATGATGACTCCTGAGACGGCGTCACCAACTTTATATCGAGTGCCGGCATCTTCCCACGGATTTGTATGCAATGCCTTAATAGAAAGTGAGTACTTACCATCTTGAACGTCAATAATTTTTACCATCACCTGATCGCCAACGTTGTAGAAACGACGAGGATCATCAACTAAGCCCCAGTCCATTTCAGAGATGTGGACGAGTCCTTCAACAGCATCATCAATTCTGATAAAGACACCAAAATCAACGACACCGGTGACGACTCCTGGTTTCACATCACTCACCTTGTAGACTGTTTTTGTTTCTTTATCGTCTCCTTCTTCACCATCGGCACCGCTAGCTTTTTGTTTGTGTTCGGAGAAGATAAGGTCATCATTCTTTATATCAATACTCATAATAACCACAGAGAGTTTCTTGGTAATGAGTTTTTTCAATTCATTCAAGATTGCATCCTTATTCGCATTCAATACCTTTGGATAATGTTTTTCTGAGAGTTGTGAAGCGGGGAGGAATCCTCGAATACCATTCCATTCCATGATAAGGCCACCACGGTTTGCATTTTTCACAGTCACTTCGTATGTTCTACCATCTGCCATTGATCGTTCTGCTTCACTCCATATGAGAGCCTTGCGTGCTTCTTTCAAAGATAAATCAATATATCCCTCGTCTGTTTCTAGTGCGATAATCTTTGCAGAGATACTATCTCCCACTTTTATCTTACGCAAAATCTCTTTTGCTAACAGGAATTCCCGCCCATAGATAACTCCCGTTCCAATAGGTGAGAGGTCAATGTAGACTGCTGAGCGATCAATGTTCACGACAGCACCTTCAACGACGTCACCGACGCGATAGTATGGTACCAAGGTATCTTCAGCACCCTCAGCATTTTCAACGTTCTTAGTGTTTTCAATGTTTTCAGCACCATCAGCATTCTCAGTACCTTCAGTATTTTCAGTGTTTTCTTGTTGTTCTTGTATTTCTTCTACTTGCATTGTTGTTTTTTGGGATGTAGACGGAAGCTACTGCAAAAATTGCAGGGATTACTCCACCGCCACAAAACATGAATAATAAATAGTGTCGCATATGGTGCGAATACTATTACCATTCCAGTATATCTCTATATCGGAGGTATTTGCAAATGATGGTACTGTGGGTTTACACTCTATATACATATGGAATTTCGTGCGCTGAAAAATTTTTCTCTCTTCTACAAGCATGCCGATAGTATTGTCCTTTTCAATCCTGCAAAAAATGAGATTAAAAAAAAGGACGAAACGATATCCCTTTTTTCTTTTTCTGTTCCAGTGTCAGGATGGGGTGAGGGGCACACTACGGAAACATTTTGTGTGAATAGCCCTGGTGAGTATGAATATCATTCAACCACTATTCGTGGTTACGGCTCAATGACAACCATCAACGGTACACCACTGCAAGTAACTACCTATTTGGTAAACAACGACCTCTTTCAAATTCTCTTTCTCGCTCCTCTCCAAGAGAAAGCAGTCACTGATGAATTGAGCAAACGCATTACCACCGCTGATATTGTTGCTGTTCCGGTTGGTGCAAATGTTCTTTCTTTTGCTGATGCAACACAATTCGCTTCAAATGTGTCTGCAAAGCTGTTACTGCCATACGGCAACGTCCTTGATGATAAGCAGATAGCAAAAGAGGTCGGTGAACGAAAAGCGGTAAGTAAGCATACCGTAAAACGACAGGATTTAGCGACTGACACCTTGCAAACCATTGTCTTGTCGTAGTATGTTTTTTCAAACAAAAAGAGATACAGTTTTATTTGTAAAAATTTTACTGTTTCTTGGAATACCGTGGTTTATTTTTTTCATCATTACCACTTCCTCACGGGAAACAAGTACAACGTCTGGTGAGGCAATCTTTTTTGAAGCATTGCAGGAAGCTGGAGAGTCTTTACGAGATGACGCACAAAAGGTGCAGGCAGAGTTTGCAGAGATCATTGAACAACTACCAGAAGAAGAAATCCTGGAAGCGACAAAAAGTGAGGAAACTCCTTGATAGACGAGCCGTGATATACTGGAGATGTTACTACTATGGCTAAAAAAGACGACATACAGAAACAACCACAAGGAGTAGTCCAAGAAGATATAAGCACTGAGATGCGTAAAGCATATCTCGACTATGCGATGTCCGTCATTACCACCCGAGCGCTCCCAGATATTCGAGATGGTCTTAAGCCAGTGAATCGTCGCATCCTCTACGCTATGCATGGTATGGGATTACGATCAACGGTGAAGACAAGAAAATCTGCAGCAGTAACTGGTGAGGTACTTGGTAAATTTCACCCTCACGGTGACAGTGCGGTATATGAAGCAATGGTCAAGTTAGTGCAACCATTTACCACTCGGTATCCCCTCGTTATCGGACAAGGAAACTTTGGATCAATTGATGGTGATAACGCTGCTGCTGCTCGATACACTGAGGTGAAACTATCAAAAATAGCAGAAGAGATGGTGGTTGCGATTGATAAAGAGACCGTACCGTTTCGTCCAAACTATGAAAACACACTGAAGGAGCCTGTGGTATTACCTGCAATACCACCGTTGCTACTGCTCAACGGAACGCTTGGTATTGCCGTTGGAATGGCAACAAACATTCCACCTCATAATCTACGAGAAATCTGTGAAGCGACACTGTATCTCATTGAACACCCACAAGCAACCACAGAAGATATCATGCAATTCGTACAAGGTCCTGACTTTCCACTCGGTGCTGTTGCGTACGATACTAATGCTATGAAACAAGTGTATGCCACAGGGCGAGGCGGTATTATCGTTCGTGGAGAATCAGAAATAGTGGAGACACCCAAAGGCACTGCCATCATCATTACTTCAATTCCATACCGAGTGAATAAGTCTGAGTTAATTGGAAAGATAGGCACATTGGTGCGTGATAGAAAGATAGAAGGAGCAAAAGATTTGCGAGATGAATCGACTGAAGATATTCGCATTGTATTGGAATTGAAAGGATCGGCACAGCCATACCGTATTCAAAATATACTCTACAAGCACACACAACTGGAAGATGTTTTTCACTACAATATGGTGGCACTCATTGATGGGGTTCCACAAACAGTCAACTTACAGACACTCCTACAAAGCTACATTGGTCACCGTCGTATTGTGGTGGAACGTCGCTTTACCTTTGAATTGAATCGCGCAAAAGAACAAGAACATATATTCAGTGGATTAAAAAAAGCACTTGATCACATTGATGCCATTATCTCTCTCATACGAGGATCAAAAGATGTTGCAACTGCACGGAAAGCATTAATGAAGAAATTTTCATTTTCTGAGAAGCAGACACAAGCTATTCTTGAGATGAAGTTGCAGAAGCTGGCTGGTCTTGAGCGAAAGAAAGTGGAAGATGAATTGAAACAATTGCAAAAAACAATAGCAACTATTGAAGCAATATTGAAGAGCAGTAAAAAGATTGATGCAGAAGTTTCTAAAGAAATAGTTCATCTTCGCGATACGTATGGTGATGATCGTCGTACTAAAATTGTTCAACAAGCACCAGGAACTATTGCCCACGATGACCTTATCCCTGAAACATTGTGTATGCTCATGATTACTGAAGGGGGATATATCAAAAAGACAGCATACGATGCCTATAAAAAACAAAAAAGAGGTGGTATTGGTACCAAAGGTGCTGAATTGAAAGCAGAAGATTTCACTACAATATCGCTGAGTGCTCATTCACACGACACTCTCTTCTTCTTTACCGATCGTGGCAAGGTGTACAAGTTAAAGACGTATGATATTCCAGAAGGGAAGCGTACTTCGAAAGGTCGTGCTTTAGTTAATTTCATTGGTATTGATACTGATGAGCGAGTAACATCAATTGTTCCTGTTTCAAAATCCATTGAAAAAAAAGGATACCTTTTGTTTGTCACGAAAAAAGGGGTGGTAAAAAAAGTTGCGGTAAAGCAGTTTGATAACATTCGTAAAACTGGCATCATTGCAATTTCACTTGAATCAAAAGATCAACTCGTTAGTGTGAATTTACTCTCAAGTGAGGATGATGTTTTTCTCGCAACTGGCAAGGGAAAATCTATTCGTTTCAAAGGAAGTGATGTTCGTGCAACGGGAAGGGGTGCAAAAGGAGTGCGGGGCATTATGTTACAAAAAGACGATACAATCATTGGCGGATTAATACTTCCCAAAGAGGTCAAAGAGAATGTTAAGATTTTAATTGTTTCTGCCAAGGGATATGGGAAACAAACTAAAAATAATGCGTTTAAAGTGCAGAAACGCGGTGGTTCTGGTATTAAGGTCGCAGACATTACAGAGAAAACGGGGCGACTCATTAGCGCACACATGGTCGATGATGCAGGTGCCGATATGGTTGCCATGTCACGAAAAGGGCAGATAGTGCGTTTCAGTACCAACGAAGTGCCAACACAAGGAAGGCAAACCCAAGGGGTGCGCATCATGCGTTTGCGAGGTGATGATACTGTGACATCTTCAAACAAGTTACAATAATTGTGTATGGCTCAAAAAAATACATTTAGCATTGTTTTAACAGCTATTTTTGGCGTCCTCTTACTTGTTGGTTTTGCTAGCTTTGCTCTCTTTGGAAAAGTTAATCCTCCTGATGCAGCAGGAGATAGTATTCTCTATCGAGTGCATGTTTGGGGAACACTGCCAGAGTATGTTTTAGAACCAATTATTGAAATATTAAATAGTCAGGAAGGAGCTAGTTATAGCGAAATTGTTTATTCTCAAAAAAACCCCAAAACGTTTATAGAAGAATATGTTCGTGCCATTGCTATTGGCAAAGGACCATCACTTGTTTTACTTCCACATGAAGTATTGTTGCAAAATCAGGATGTTTTACAATTAATACCGTACAATTCGGTGGTACCGAGATCTGAATATGAGAATCTATTTATCTCTGCGGCAGATGTTTTTTGGAAAGACAAAGGTGCTCTTGCCATACCATTTCTTACTGATCCACTTATTCTGTACTATAACGAGAATATTAGAATTAAGAGTCGTATTCCAGATATCACAGAATATACATGGGAGATGTTTACTGCTGATTCTGTGTTCAAAAATGCGATACAGCGCGTTGGCACATCGGTACATCAAGCGTTATTTCCATTCGGTGTGGCAGGTAACTATGCTAACGTTGCCGACGTGTTCACGACATTGATATTGCAGGTACAATCAACTCAGTCAAGAACAGGAATTTCAGATGTTTTCTCATTTTTTGAAACATTCGCTAATCCAAAAAGTCCATTGTATACCTGGAACGCATCACTTCCTGAGGCGCGAAACATGTTCATCTCTGAGAAATTACTTTTTTATATTGGTTTTGCGAGTGAGTATGAGAGTATTCGAAGGCAAAACCCCAATCTTGTCTTTCGGGTTGCGGTAGTGCCACAGATAGCTGAAGGGGCTACTCGTCCAAGTACCTTCACTCGTCTCCATGCATTTGCCTTACCAAACAGAGTACAGATACCTGATGCAGCACTTCAAGCAGCATACGACATACTTCGTTCTGTACTTACTTCAGCAAGAGGTGGCAAGGCACTTGAAGAAGAGCGGAAGCAGATAACGGCATTTTTTTCTATACCACCGGCGGTACGTGATTTTACTCCGCCAGCAGACGCACCGTATTACTGGAATATTTTTGCACGGTCTGCACAAATTGGAGAAACTTGGTATGACACACAGCATATCCAAAGTAAGGAAGAGATTATTAATGCTATTAATGCTTTTAACAAAGGAGCAGCATCAATTGGTGAAGCGGAAAGATTACTACCTAAAGGATTAGTTAATAGGTAATGAAATGTAACATACATACTATATACTGCAGGTATTATGATTGAGATTTATGCACATGGAGCAACGGTAAACAATCCAATACAGGCGAGTAGTTTTGAGAGTTTAACGTTGAAAATCCTTGATGGAGTGGTTGACGTTCTAATTCCTTTTATGATTTTAGCGGTTGTGTGGACAGGCACACTACTGGTCTTTTCGATAGGAAAACCAGAAGCTATGGTTCGCAGTCGTAATCATTTACTCTGGACATTGATTGGTTTCATTATTGTACTTGCGGCAAAGGGTATTCTCAAAGTTGTTGAAACAACAGTGAAAGATGTGCAAGAAATAGCGGTTGTTTATATCAATGAAACAGTAGTACCGCATACATTACAAAACAGGTATGTATAATATATTTCATAATCGATTTATCATTTGTTGTTCAGGTTTGTTTTTTTTTGTGATGAGCACGGTGTTGGCTTTTGCACAACCAACACTCCAAGGCATTGCTGACACGATAACCGGTCTTTTTGCGTTTGGATTGATACCTCTCGCAATGGCACTTCTTTTCCTTTTCTTTTTCTGGAATATAGCGGTCTTTTTGTTTAGAGAGGGAGACTACAAAAAACGAGCAAAAGAAAGACTCTTATGGTCAATTGTTTGGGTATTTATGCTATTTTCACTATATGGGTTTGTTATCGTTTTACGCATTTTATTCACTTATTAATGACGCATATACAGTATGGTTAGAGTATGGATTTTAGAATTCCACACTCTCTATCTCTCTTCTAGATCTACCTGGTATACTATAAGTATTGATTGGTTAGGTGTGTTTATTAGATTTACGTAGTTACTATAATTATGAAAGTTGGTGTATTTACTATTAAAAAAGATAGTTTAATCTATTCTTTATTCTTTACAATTCTCTTGTTTGTATTGCAAGTGAGTTTTGTGTTTGCACAAGGTGAACTTGATCGTTTTCAAGAGACTCTTGAAGATGTATCAAATCTTGTTAATACCTCGTCATTTATTGCTATCGGTCTCGCCTTTCTTTTCTTCTTTTGGAATTTAGCAACGTTTATTCTTTCGGCTGATACTGAAGCCAAAGAAACAGCGAAGGGGAAAATGGGTTGGGCTATTATTGCAATCTTTGTTATAACTGCCATTTGGGGAATTGTTGCTTTCATCGGTGGTGCACTTGGAATAGATCCTGAAGAAAAAGCGAACGTATTCGACTTACCTGCCTATGGAGCATCTAGCGTCCTTGGAAATTGATATCTTATTCTGTATTTATGCTCGTTTGTTGAATGGGTGGGTGTAGTGAATTTTGAGAATCTGGTTGGGAGAGAGGGGTGTAGGTAGCATTTTTCATGTTTTGATTTTTACTACCCCTCTTTCATCCCTGAGAGGGTGTGGTCACCATTGTGTGCCGTATAATGAATATATGCTAGCGAGTTGTGTTTATACAAAAAATAGAGTAATAGTGATTGTTGCTGTATCTGTGAGTATATTTTTATATTTTCTTGCTAACATGGTCAGCGCTGCTCCGGCACCACCACCAACGGCAGTTGACGAAGTTACTAGAATAACGGATGTTGTACGAGGGATTATAGTTTTGGTTAATATTCTTTCTTTTATAGCAATTGGTTTAGCTTTTTTATATTTCTTTTACAACCTAGCAACCTCAATATTGCAATCAGATTCTATTGAAAAAAGGGCAGAAGCATACAGGAGAACGGTATGGGGCATTATCGCAATATTTATTCTTGTGAGTATATGGGGAATTATGCAATTTCTAGGAAGCCTTATATTTGGAAGTAATGTTTCTGGAGTATCCTTTGTAATACCGATACCTGAAACAATAAAGACCAAACAAACCCTACGATCAGGGACCGGTACTGATATGAAAGTAGTTAAAGAGGACGGTACTGATATGAAAATAGTTAAAGAGGGCGGTACTGATATGTCAGTATCACCAGGTGGTAATTAATAGCTATACAATAGACTGATGATAGATAATAAAATAATATGTTAGTATTTTCTCAGAGTTTGACAGTTAATGGTTTTGTTGATAACGTATTTACTCATGTCGTTAACCCTGTTATCATTATTCTTTTTTACTTAGCACTTTTTTGGTTCGTATGGCATTTAGCACTATATTTACTAAATTCAGAAGATGCTGGAAAAAGAAAGGAGAATCTAAAGCACATACTCTACGGATCAATAGGTTTGTTTATTATTGTTTCTATACAAACTATTTTCCTTTTCCTTAATAGGCTAGCCGAAGTGGGATGATATAAATATTTAATTTTATGTCGTAATGAATGGTGCCGAGGAGAGGACTTGAACCTCCACGGGATTAATCCCACTTGCTCCTAAGGCAAGCGCGTCTACCAATTTCGCCACCTCGGCTTTTTGCATGTCCGCCCACTAGGATTCGAACCTAGGACCTACCGGTTAAGAGCCGGTTGCTCTACCAGCTGAGCTATGAGCGGTCTGTGTCCATACCGCTTTTGTATAGTAACACCATCTAGTGCCGGAGGTGGGAATTGAACCCACACACTCGTATTTGAGTACACGATTTTAAGTCGTGCGCGTCTACCAATTTCGCCACTCCGGCAACACTTGAGGCACGGATGGGAATCGAACCCACGAATAGGGGTTTTGCAGACCCCTGCCTTACCACTTGGCTACCGTGCCTGTCTGTCGTTGAGTTACAAAACGCACCGTCGGTATAGTACGAAGTGGAACATTTTTTTTAATATACATCGTACAAGCATTTTCTTGTCGTTGTAGAAACTGAGCAGCTTGTGGTACTTTACTTTCTGGATATACCGTACAATACACGCGAACAATCCGGCCAGAGTGGTTGCACACGACACGAGCAACCGTAATGAGTATATCTCTATTCGCCTTTTTGAGCAAAAAGGTTGCAATGGCTCTCGTTAAAATTGATTCTACTCGTTCTGCTCGTTTCTGTGTTGTCATAGCTATCTTTACGTTTTTGTTGTAGTGTTTGTGACTGCGTCTGGTAATCCAATCACAGTGTCTTGCAATTGAGGTACGGTATCACCTTTGAATTTTGCCGCAAATTGCTCTTTTTCACCTGTGACAGAATCTTGTTTTTTACTATGCTGTTCGATGGTTTCAATGGTGTATTCACCAATGGTACGATTCCCTCGCTGAGTGAGTACCTTCTGTCCAGTATGGAAGGTCCCGTACACTACCTGCATACCACAGATAGAGACACCTTGGTTTTCTTGTTGTTGAAAGAGGCGTATAACGGTTGCTTCGCCTGTTCTTTGTTGTAGTTTAGATTTTCGCAACACTTGTTGGCAAATTTCTTGAGACCACTTTGCTACCTCATAAACAGTGGAGAATATGACACAGACAACGTTCAGCCGTTCTATAGTTGCTTTTACTTTTGCATCAATGGTGGTATGGAATCCAATAATGTAGGCATGCTCATGCGTCCCTGCGAAGGTAATGTCGTCTTCGGTGATTGGACCGACACCTGTTTTAATGACTCGAAAGTGTACCTCTGGGTGTGATGTTTTTTCTATGTACTGCATAACGGAGGTTAATCCTCCCGCCGTGTCTGCTTTTAAGATGACGGGTAAGATGCATCCGGTTTTTCTTTCACCCTCTTTTATTTTTTGTGTATTATTTTTTTCCTCTTCCCATGCTACTTTTTTTGCCACAGCGTCTCGTTTACTATCAAAAAGAAAAGCCGCTTCACCAATTGGAGGAATAGTATCAAAACCAATAATGCGAATTGGTGTTGATGGGTATGCTTCTTGTATATCTTCACCTTTGTCATTTTGCATCATACGAGTTGGTGCCACAGATCCACCAACCACCACAAATTGTTTTTTCGCAATTCTTCCTTGTTGCACAATGACTGTTGCTGCAATACCACTTTTTGCATCAATGTCTGCTTCAATAGTCACGCCAATTGGTGATTTTTCAGTAATAACTCCTTTTTGTTTTGTAACCTCATAGAGGTCAGCGGTGAGAAGCACAACTTCTAAGAGAGAAGCGATACCATCTCGAGTGATTGCTGAAACGCCAACCCATGGAATTGTTCCACCAAGTGATTCAAGAAGTATGTCATGATCAAGAACATCTTTTTTTACTCGCTCAATGTCTGCGTTTGCTGTATCAGTTTTTGTGAAAACAACAAGAAATGGAATGTCTGCTTCACGAATGGCTCGGTATGCTTCACTTGTTTGTTCTTTCCAACCCTCCTCTGCAGATATGACTAGTAACGCAATGTCTGCAATACTAATGCCATTTTCTCGTATGTGAGCAAACGCCGCATGACCTGGAGTATCAATGAGGGTAATGGCACGCATATTGCCTTCGTGAGAGACGGTTATCTCATACGCACCAATGTGCTGAGTGATGTCTCCTGCCTCCTGGAGGGTCAAATCTGCCTCTCGCAGTGCTTGGAGAAGGGTTGACTTCCCATGATTGATGTGTCCAACGATAGTGACAATAGGTGGTCGGTTGGTTGTTTTGGTTGTATGTTGTTCCATTTGATAAGTATATCTCTCCCATGCCGTTTATACAAACAGATAGTGTTGTAGAGAGGTGTCGTATTCAGAGAATAGTGAGATATACTGGCACTATGTTTGGCGGTAGCTATGTGTACCTTGATTCTGGTTCATACACACCAATTGCTCACAAAGTATACAAAAGAATGCAGGAGGTGTTGAAGTTGCAACAAGGAACAAAGATTGCAAATCCAATCGCTGTTCATACAGCAGGACGAGCGGCAAAGAAAATTGTTGATGATGCCGCTGTTGCGATAGGGTATGGGCTTGGTGTTTCTGCTGAAAACGTTTTTTTTACTTCCGGTGCGACTGAGGCAAATGATCTTATTATACGAATAGCAATGAGTACAGCGATTAGTAAAGGGATTGATACTTCTACAGCACAGGTGGTGGTGAACAGTACAGAGCACGAATCGGTTATTCGTACTGCACGTTCCTGCGCTCACATGTTTGGTAGCAAAGTATGTTTTGTTGAACCAGATAGTAATGGCTACATACAACCTGAAGCACTTCGTCGAGTACTCAATGACAAAACAGTGTGTGTCAGCATTCAGTATGTCAATAGTGAAACAGGAGTAGTTCAACCAATTACCAAACTCACTGAAGTGTGTCGGAATTACAATAGCAATATCATATTTCACACCGATGCCGCACAAGCAGGCATCTACTATCCTTACACACTTTCTGGATTACACGTTGATGCTATTACCTTAGATGGTACTAAAGTATTTGGTCCTCAGGGCATTGGAGTACTTGCGTTTCAAAAACACACACAATACACTGGCAAATCTGGTGAATCAGTTGGATGGGATAAACGACCTGGAACACCATCAGTCGCTTTAATTGCAGGTCTTTCTGTTGCATTCACTCACGGTCACAAAAACCGAAAAGTGTTGGTAAAACGATTACAAGAAAAACGTTGGCAGTTAGTTGAGACGCTCGCTTCAGTAACACCAGATGCAATGGTTTCTGGTACAAAAAGACGTGTTGCAGAGGTACGACAAAATCACTTACAAAATATAGCACCACACATTCTTGCCATTTCATTTCCTCATGTGAATCATGAGTATCTACTAACATTACTAGATCAAGAAGGATATGCCGTGAGTGGTTGGTCTGCGTGTGCTCGTAAAGATATTCATTACAAGAAAGCAGAAAGTATTCGTGTGTCAATTCTTCCGACAACAACGAAACAACACATTCGTGGTTTTGGCAAGGCACTTATTCGTGTATTGCCACTAGCACAAAAAGGTACCATTTGAAAAACTGTCAATCTCACTATATACTGAATACAGTATGTCTTTAGATGAACTGAATAATTCACAGATTGCACTGTTATCCCTGTTGATTTCCTTTGTGGTTGGGGCTGCTATGGCTGTTGCCGTATTGGCAGTTTTGATTGATGATATCGTACCCAAAGAAGAACCACAAGGTCAAACGGTTATTAAACAGACAGTTAACCGTATCATTGAGCGAACAACAACAACTCCAGCATCAGTTGTCGTTGATACGGAGGAGGAGAAAGTTACATTAACAGAGAGAGATTCGCTTTCTCAGACAACAGATCGATTAAAAAAAGCATTGATACCAATTTCATATAGAGGGTCAAGTGAAACTGTTGGTATTTTTCTTTCTCCCACAGGCGTCATACTCGTACCCAAAACACTTTCAATAAACAGAAAGTACACTATTTCTGTGGGAGATACCACACACGAATATGCGGTTACACAAACCACTCCCCAATACTCACTCATAGAGTCAGTTGAACCACTTGCCGTGGCGGTGTATCTTTCACCTCAAGATGAGGAGGTGTTGCTTGGTATGCCACTTCTTCTGTACGGTGGTATTGATGATGATGAACGACTCTTCTTTTCAACAGTTTCTCAGGTTGAAGGAGGGAAAGAAGGAGTTACCCGATTCCGTGTTGATGTTCACAATCCATACATCGCCATCCCATCAGTTGTTGTTATCAACGGCAAGGTCAGTGGCTTTTTAACAAATGAGAAAATGCAGTGGGTACAGAGCATACCGAAAGAATTTTTTGAAACCATCACATCACTGACAGCTCCACCAATAGGACAAACATAATATGTTACCATTTAACCAATTTACTACAAAAGCCCAAGAGGTGTTTCGTATTGCTCAGGGATACGCTTTGGATAACGGCCATCAGAGTTTAAATACTATTCATCTTTTTGCCGCACTCGTTGGGCAAGAAGATAGCCCTGTGCAGGCGATACTCTACAAGTTAGATATCGATCCTTCCAATCTCCAAGAACAGATTTTAAACTTACTCACCATTCGTGAGGGCAATGTGACGTATGACACTGGTCCAGTGACACAGCTCTACATCACACCAGAGTTAGCGCAGGTGGTTGAAAAAGCAGGAAAGGTGGCAGAACGACTAAAAGAGTCATACATATCGACAGAGCATCTCTTCCTTGCGGTTCTTGAGAAACCTGGTTCACTTCAAAGCATCATGGATCGGTACCAGTTAACTATTAAAAGCGCAACACAAGTTCTTGCTAATCGTCGTCCAACGACAGCGGGTGGTAAAAAACAATCTGATGCAAAAAATTTAGAAAAGTATGGTAGAAATCTTACGAAGCTTGCACGAGAAAACAAACTAGATCCAGTCATCGGAAGGGAAGAAGAAATGAATCGTGTCATACAGATACTGTCTCGAAGAACAAAAAATAACCCAATATTGATTGGTGAGGCAGGAACGGGAAAGACAGCAGTTGCCGAAGGGTTAGCACAAAGAATTATCACCAACGACATTCCTGAATCCATGCGAGGTAAGGAGTTGGTAACGTTGGATCTTGGTTCAATGCTTGCAGGAACAAAGTTTCGTGGTGAATTTGAAGACCGTCTTAAAAAAGTGGTGAACGAAATTGAATCATCTTCAGGGAAGTATATTCTTTTCATTGATGAGTTACATACATTGGTTGGTGCTGGTAGTGCAGAGGGCGGACTTGATGCCTCTAATCTATTAAAACCTGCACTTGCACGTGGTGAAATGCGAGTCATTGGCGCAACAACACTCCGTGATTATCAACAGCACATTGAAAAAGATATGGCACTGACACGTCGTTTCCAACCTATTTATGTGACTGAACCAACTATTGAAGATGCCATTTCTATTCTTCGTGGATTACGAGAGAAATATGAACTGTTTCATGGAGTACGCATTGCAGACACTTCCCTTATCGCCGCCGTAAATCTCAGTAGTCGATACATCACTGATCGATTCTTGCCTGACAAAGCAATAGACTTGATTGATGAAGCAGCCTCTTCCATGCGAGTGGCATTGGAGAATAAACCAGAGGAGTTAGACAAAGCACATCGTCGTTCTATGCAATTAGAGATAGAACTTGAGGCGTTGAAAAAAGAACTAGAAACAAAAAAAGATCGTGCTCTTAATCAACGCATTAAAGCGATAGAAAAAGAAATTGCGGATTTGCAAGAAAATACACGTCAACTAGAGACACGCTGGAAGAATGAAAAGAATACTATTGAAAAAATAAAAAAAGTGCAGGGAGATATAGAACAGAATCGTATTGCTGGTGATGAGGCGGAGAGTAAGGCTGATTTTACAAGAGCAGCAGAGATACGCTACGTTACTATCCCAAAATTAGAAGAATCATTTAAAAAAGCACAGGCAAATTTGAAGAAACTGCAACGAACTCGTCGTATCTTGCGGGAGGAAGTGACAGAAGAGGATATTGCTGTTGTTGTTTCTCGTTGGACTGGCATTCCTGTTTCCAAGATGCTTGAAGGAGAATTGAAGAAGCTTGCTCGTATGGAACAAGAATTGAAGCGGTATGTTATTGGTCAAAGCGAAGCAATTCAATTAGTCACTGCCGCTATTCAGCGTTCTCGTGTCGGTATCGCAGATCCAGATAGACCTATTGGCTCATTTCTTTTCTTGGGTCCAACGGGTGTCGGGAAAACCGAATTGACCAAACAGTTAGCGCAATACCTTTTTGATGATGAGAAGGCGTTAATACGATTTGATATGTCAGAGTACATGGAACGTCACACCGTCTCAAAACTTATCGGAGCACCACCAGGATATGTTGGGTATGAAGAGTCAGGGAAACTAACAGAATCAGTTCGTCACCGACCGTATTCGGTAATACTGTTTGATGAAGTAGAAAAGGCACATCCTGATATTTTTAATTTGTTACTTCAAGTACTTGATGATGGACGTCTCACCGATGCGAAGGGGAGAGTTATTAATTTTAAAAACGCCATTATCGTTTTAACATCAAATGTTGGTTCAGAGTTTCTTACATCTATTAATATGATTGGTTTTGGTGAAGAAGATGAGAACAAAACAGCGAATGAAGCATATCAAGAGGTAAAGCTTAAAATCAATGACATTTTACAAAAAACATTTCGTCCTGAATTTTTGAATCGTCTTGATGAAGTTGTTGTCTTTCGACCATTGAGTAGAACGGTTATTAAAAAAATTGTTGTGCAACAACTACAAGGTGTTATAAAGCGATTGAGTGAAAAGTTCATTGATCTTTCAGCAACAAAAGAAGTTGCTGATAAATTGACTAAGGATGGTTACAATTCAAAATTTGGTGCTCGACCCTTACGACGACTCATTCAAACTGATATACTTAATCCACTTGCATCAACGATCGTTAATGAGGGGATAGGAAAATCTGCAAAGATTAATGTTGGTGTAAATAAAGAGGGGGAGTATGCATTTAAAATTTTAAAACGAGGTGCTGTCAAAAAAAGTGTTCTCAAGAGGCAATTAAAAAAAACAGTGAAAGCATAGGATATTAATCTCTTAAGTTTAGAATGATGTGCTATACTTCTTCTCGTACAAAAGCGTCGATGGCAGAGTGGTCAAATGCAACGGACTGTAAATCCGTCGCCGAAAGGCTCCGCAGGTTCGAATCCTGCTCGGCGCACCTTTGAGAGGGTGGTAATAAACAAAAGGGTAATAGGAGGGGTGTTGTGTCAAGTACTTGCGGTACAATACTAGTGATGTTACTTCATGAAATCGCATTGATTGCGTATGCACAAGGGAAAAAAGGAATCGCAGTTGATTGCGATTACGTTAACTGTACGTTTGATAGTTTCGCAGAACTATTTAATAATCTTCTTGAATTTTTTATTACTATTGCTATTATTCTTGCTACTTTTGGTGTAGTTATGGTTGGTATTAATTATGTAGTTGCAGCATTTGGTGGAGGCTCAGCTTCCGCACACGCAAAGGTTCGAGAATTGGTTAAATCAGTTCTCTTAGGATTAATTTTGGTACTTTGTGCATACCTTGTCGTGAAATTAGTATTTACTACGCTTGGGTATACAGGAGGAGATCCATTTACTTTTTAATTGTGCGTATAATATCTTGCGGGTCCACCAGGACTTGAACCTGGAACAACGGTTTTGGAGACCGTCATTTTACCAATTAAACTATAGACCCCTGTTATTTCCCCGTTTCTTTGTATACCGTATGTTTGCGGAGTTTCGCATTGTATTTTCGTAATTCTAACTTATCAGGGTTTTGTTTACGATTTTTTCTTGTGACGTAGTCAATACAACCCGTCTCTTTGCATTTTAACCTAATAACGTGGTCTTGTGACATATAGAGTAAGTATACAGAATGGAGTGTTCATAACGCAACACTCATATCAGGGATTTTTCAAGATGGGTATATATCTCGTCTCGGTTCGTTGGGGAAAACCAGGCAATACCGTGCATTTTTGTAAACCAGGTCATTTGTCGTTTTGCGTACTTTTGAATATCTTGTATCAGTATTTTTTTCGTTTGTTCTTCATCGCACCCAGAGAAAAGAGATGCGATTGCGGTATATTCTAATCCCAGTCCTTCTAACCACTGTGGTGAAACACCATCTTTGATAAGTTGCTCACCTTCATGTTTGATACCTTCCCATCGACTCTCCACTCGTTCTGCAATGTGTGCATTGAGTGTTTCACGAGGAAGTTGGAGTCCAATGCCGATATATGGATAGCGTGGGATTGGTGTTCGTTGTGGTATGTGGCCTTCCGTTTCGTATATTTCAAGAGCCCGGATGAGACGGGTTTTATTTGTTTTTCCAATGGTATGTGCTCGTGATACATCTTTTGTCAGAAGCATTTTGTAGAGTGCATCACTAGTCATGTTCATTACACGACGACGAAAGATAGGGTTTTGTTTAATTGGAGCGTAAGTATTTTTAAACACAAGTGCGTTCACGTAGAACCCAGTCCCACCAACGATGATAGGTTGTTTGTTTTGTTGAAAGATCCTATTGAGTATAGGTACGGCTTGAGTTTCAAATTCATGAACACTGTAGTGTTCTCCTGCAGCAGCAACATCAAGCATGTGATGGGGAACACCATCCATTTCTTTGTGAGACACTTTACCAGAACCACTATCTAAACCACGATACACTTGTCGTGAATCTGCTGAGACTATTTCACCGCTGTATCGTTTTGCAATTGTAATACCAAGCGCACTTTTTCCTACCGCTGTAGGACCTACGATGAGGATAACTGTTGTGTTTGCTGCTGACATGGTGCCGAAGGTGGGACTTGAACCCACACACCCAAAGGTACACGATTTTGAGTCGTGCGCGTCTACCAATTCCGCCACTTCGGCAATATGCGTAGTGTATAGCACTATTGAATCAATATCAACAAAAAGTCAGCAATGGTATACTACGGTTATGGATACGAAACCATCACTCAGTATTTTTTGGGTTTCAGTTGATAAGGTGCACCCTAACCCACTGCAACCAAGGCACGAGTTTGATAGCAACAAACTCAAAGATTTGTCGGCATCTATTCATCAGTACGGTGTTTTGCAACCACTTGTTGTTACCAAGAAAGATTTGATGAATGAATCGGGAGATATGCAGATACAGTATGAACTTATCGCTGGTGAACGACGATTACGTGCTTCAAAAATGGCTGGATTGCGAGAAGTTCCTGTCCTCATTCGTTCTGGTGAGGAAGAAAGGCACATGAAACTAGAACTTGCTATTGTTGAAAATTTACAACGGGAGGATCTCAATCCAGTTGATCGAGCAAAAGCATTTAATCAGTTAGCAGATGAATTTTCATTAAAACAATCAGAGATTGCTCGACGATTTGGTAAAAGTAGGGAATACATTGCAAATAGCATTCGCCTTCTCTCTCTTCCAGAAAGTATGATAACAGCATTGCACGATGGAAAAATCTCAGAAGGGCACGCTCGATCCCTTTTAATGCTCTGTGACAAGCCAGAAGAACAAGAAACACTTTTCAATGATGTTGTGTTTCGACGACTCACCGTTCGTGAAGCAGAGCGATGTGCACGAAAGATAGCGATACACAAAGTGAGAAAACAAACGAGAGACCTATCACCAGACATCATAGCGTTGGAAGAAAAAATGGAACACTCACTTGGAGCAAATGTTCATATTGAGAAACGAGGATTAGTTGGTGGTAGAATCACCATTGATTTTAACAATGAAGAAGACTTACAGAATATTATTCAACGCGTTTCGTCACAGACATCAGATTCCAAAGACGGTGACATTGAGTATGTTGAGACGAATGAAAATCCTCTCGGCGAAGAAAAGGTGGTGACACCACAAAAAGAAGATTATACAGATGATGCTGATACAACTCCAGCAAAAAAGAAGGATGATTTATATACGTTCAAGAATTTTTCCTTATAAACTGTCGAATGAGAGAACGGGCATGAACTGTCTTTACCCAATCAAGCCATTTTTCAGTAACAGTTGGTTTTTTACCCATCTCTATTTTCACCACGTCACCGTTATGAAGTTTTCTGTGGAGAGAGACATATTTTCCATTCACAAACGCACCTTTTGCATAGATACCAACATCGCTATGAATAGCAAATGCAAAATCAGTAACGGTTGAGCCTAGTGGAAGATCTACTACTTCGTGCATTGGAGTGAAAATAAACATACGTTCCTTGAGGAAGTCATTTTCTATATTTTCAACAAACATATTTTCATCCAATTTTTTCTCACTTATTTGTGCCATTTGTTCAAACCAGTTGAGTTTTTTACCGTTTGTCGCGTGCATGAGTAATTTTTCAAACCATAACAGATCAATACCTTTAATATCGTGACGTTTATCTTTATACGAAAAGTGAGATGCTAAACCAAACTGCGCATTCTGATACATCTCTTCTGTGAGAATTTGTATTTCAATAATTTGTTCATAGACAGTAATACTTGTGTGGAGGGCACGGTAGCCGTTTGGTTTTGGCACTGCTATGTAGTCTTTTACTTTTTTTGGTAACGGTTGCCATTTGCCGTGGAGAATACCAAACACTAAGTAGGCAGTTGGTATATCACGAACAATAATGCGAAATGCGGAAATATCATGCAAGTCTTGGAGAGTACAATTTCGATCTTCTTTTTTCTTATAAATACTATATATACTTTTGAGACGTGAGGAGATAGTGTGTTCTCCAATATTCTTTTTTTGTAACTCTTCGGTCAGTGCTACTTTAAATTTTTCATGAACATCAAGGTGAACGGTAGATTCCAATTCTTTTTGTAATTTGGCATATATTTTCGGTTCAAGAAATTTAAATGCAATGTCTTCTAATTCTGCTTTTACCTTACCCATACCCAACCGATCAGCAATCGGTGCATATATTTTTTTTGTTTCTAAGGCAATTCTTGTATGTTTTTCTACAGGAACATATTGTAACGTACGCATGTTATCAAGTCGATCCATCAGTCGGATGATGATGACACGTATATCTTTTGAGGTTGCAACAAACAGTTTTTGTAGTGATTTCACTCGTATTTCAAGTCCGTGATAGCGCACATCACCGAGGTTGGTGACCGCATCAACAAAAAAAGCAACAGTCGTGCCAAAGATATCTTGTATCTCATCTATGGTAACGTCAGTGTCTTCAATGGTGTCATGGAGGATACCTGCAATAATGACTTCTTTCGGCATGGATAATTCAGCAAGGAGTCTGCCAACTGCGTACGGGTGTGTATAGTAAGGAGCTCCAGAGTATCGTTTCTGATCTCCGTGTTTTTCTTTTGCATACAAACATGCTTTTTTTACCAACTGCTTATCTTTTTCTGAAAGGGTATTACAGGCGAGAAGAATATCTTCCATGCTGGTTATTTGATAATCCATAAAAAGTAAGTTAGTGTTTTAATTTATGTGGATTGTGGTATGGACATGTTTTAGAAGAGCATCGTGTGGGAATTGTCTTTGTTCCTTCCATCATCAAAGAGCCACATTCCGTACAAGTAGTTCCGGTTGGTTTTGCTCGCATGGTGTACTTGCATGTCGGATAGTCAGAGCAGCCATAGAACGGTCCAAATCGCCCCTGTCGTTCGACAATGGTACCTTTCTTACACGTAACACAGGTAACCTGTGTATCTCGCTTTGCTTTTGTTTCAGGATCTTCTTCAATATACTTACATTTCGGATAGCGGTTACATGAGATAAAGTCACCAAATCTGCCACTTCGTAACACAAGTGCTCCGTCTCGACACTTTGGACAATCTTTACCAATTTCTTTTGGTTCTTTTATGAGTTCACCATCTTTTTTTCGTGCACCAGTACAGGTAGGGAAGTTTGCACAACTCAAAAAAGTATCAGTCTTGGAAAGTTTATATACCATCTTACCTTTACATTTTGGACAGGGATGTTCAGGAGGTCCATCACGCAGTGTTGTTAATTTTTCAATATCTTCTTTTGCATCAACTTCTTTTTTAAATTCTGTATAAAAATCTTTGAGGAGTGTTTTGTACTTACCTTTTCCAACAGCGAGGGTATCAAGAGCATCTTCCATATCTGAGGTAAATGCGTCAGCGACATAGTGAGAGAAATGTTTTTCTAAAAAAGAGCTGACCACATCACCAAGATCTGTTGGAACGAGTGATCGGCTTTCTTTTACCACATAGTTTCTTTCAACAAGTGTTCGTATGGTGCTTGCGTAGGTTGATGGTCTCCCAATACCACGTGCTTCAAGTTCTTTCACCAATCCTGCTTCAGAGTATCGTGGCGGTGGTGTTGTTTCTTTCTCTGTTGGTTGTATGTGGTTGCAAGTAACTGGTTCACCCTCTGTCAGCACAGGGAGGTGCACCTCTTTGTTTTTTGCATAGTCGTCACAAGCAAGCCATCCTTCCTGAATGATACGAACACCACGGAGGAGAAAGGTAGGCATTCCTGTTGCAGTAAATGATACAACGGTTCGTTCTAATTCTGCTGGAATCATTTGGCTTGCAAGTGTGCGTCGATAAATGATTGTATAGAGGGAGCGCTCCTCTTGTGAACTTCCCATTCCTTCATGTGCCATGACAGTTGGTCGTATTGCCTCATGCGCCTCCTGTGCTGCCTTGCTTTTTGTTTTGTAGTGTGTCTGATGGTACTGTTCTTTTCCGTATGTTTCGGTAATCACTTTTTTTATTTGTTCATGTGCCTGTTTTGAAAGATTGGTAGAGTCAGTGCGCATATAGGTAATGTGTCCTCTTTCATACAATCGTTGTGCAACACGCATTGTGTTTGCAGGAGACCACCCGAGTACGGTGTTTGCTGCTTGTTGGAGTGTTGAGGTGATAAACGGTGCACGAGGAAGTCGTTTCTGGAGTGTCTTTTTTATTTTCCCAATTGACCATTCTGCTTTTTTTGCTTTTTTTAATATGGCATCCACTTCCTTTTTATCGTCAAAGGTTTTCTCACACTCTGTAATATATTCAGACGCATCTTTTCTTTGAAAGGTTGCTTGGAGTTCCCAATACACTTTTGTTGTAAACGCTCGTATCTTTCGTTCCTGTTCCATGATGATGCGCAGAGCAGGTGATTGAACACGACCAGCAGAGAGACCGTACCGTACTTTTTTCCAAATAAGTTTACTCAAACTATATCCAAAGAGCCTATCAAGCACTCTCCTTGCCTCTTGTGCTATTCGTAAATCTTGATCAATGAGACGAATGTGTTTCAATGATTCTAATATTGCTTCTTTCGTAATTTCATGGAAAACAATTCGCTTTGGGTTTTTCAACGCTACTGCTTGTTGTATGTGCCAAGCAATCGCTTCACCTTCACGATCTGGGTCAGTTGCCAAAAGTACTTCATCTGCTTTTGCCGCTTCTTTCTGTATTTGATTAATAATTTTTTGCTTATCAGGAATCACTTCGTAGTGAGGAACAAAACCTCCTTTTATATCAATCGCATCTTTATCACTCTTGGGTAAGTTGCGTATGTGACCGACTGAAGAAACGACTTTAAATTCTTTGCCAAGATATTTTTCAATTGTTTTTGCCTTGGCGGGGGATTCAACAATGACGAGTGTTCTCATATGACACTAACAATAGTATCTCATTTGCCATATGTCAACATATGGTATGCCATGAGAGGTCATCGAGTATATTCTATTACCTTTTTAAGAGTGACCTGAGAAACAGTATGTTTTCCCACAGAAGACCCTTTATTTTCACCATTTTTTCTCTTTTTTTGGTATACTGAAGGTACATGTCTGTGGGGAAAAAAGCATCAAAAAAGAGTACGTCTGGTGGTGGGAAAACAAAAGGTTACGGCGCTGATGATATTGTCGTTTTGGAGGGATTAGAAGCCGTACAACGGCGACCAGGTATGTACATCGGTACAACTGGAATAGATGGTCTCTATCACCTTGTGTGGGAAGTATTTGATAACTCACTTGATGAAGCAATGGGAGGGCATGCTCACGAAATTGAAATCACACTACTTCCTGATGATGTGGTACGCGTTGCAGATAACGGAAGAGGTATTCCAGTTGATACACATGCAAAAACAAAAGTTTCAGCGCTTGAAACTATTATGACAACACTCCACGCGGGAGGAAAATTTGGTAACGCTGGTTACAAGGTTTCAGGCGGACTCCACGGTGTTGGTGTTTCTGTCGTCAATGCACTATCAACAACCATATCGGCACTTGTGCATCGTGATGGCTCTATTTACTTTCAAGAGTATCACTACGGCAAGGTGGATAAGAAGATAAAGGTTGTTGGGAAAACAAAAGAGAGCGGTACAGTGATTACATTTCATCCAGATCCAAAAATATTTAAAGAAATTACTTTTACCGGAAAGACATTTGAATTAGAACGTATTGCTGAACATGTTCGTGATCAGGCGTTTCTTGTAAAACAACTCCGTATTCGTGTTGTTGATCTTCGTCAACATGAAAAAAAGATTCCTGATGATGTTCTCTTTGTTTCACACACACTTCCAAACGTTCCATCGTATACATTTTACTTTGATGGAGGTCTTTCTTCTTTTATCCGTCATCACAACGCTGATCAAAAACCTATCCACCAGGATATCTTTTCAGTTGACAAGGAAGTTGGAACAACAAGGGTAACCATTGCTCTCCAGTATGTCAATGATATCTCATCACGAATTTTTGGATTTGGAAACAATATTAGAAATATAGAAGGGGGAACTCATATCACTGGTTTGAAAACAGCACTCACTCGTTCTATGAACAGTTATGCAAAAGGAAAAAAGTTAGTGAAGGAAGGGGAGACATTTTCTGGTGAAGATGTTCTTGAAGGACTCACAGCAATTGTTGCGGTGCAGTTACCTGATATTCAATTTGAGGGACAAACCAAAGCAAAATTAGGAAGCGTTGAAGCACGAAGTGCCGTTGAGACAATCTTTAATGAAGCGTTTGGCGTCTTTTTAGAAGAAAATCCTACTACCGCAAAAGTAATCATTGCCAAGGTATCATTGGCGTATCAAGCACGCAAAGCGGCTCGTGCTGCAAAGGATAGTATTTTGCGTAAAGGTGCCCTCGAGGGTATGACACTTCCTGGTAAATTAGGTGACTGTCAGACAAAAAATTCAGATGAAGCAGAGCTTTTTATCGTTGAGGGTGATTCTGCAGGTGGTACGGCAAAGCAAGGGAGAGATCGTCGAACACAAGCGGTGTTACCACTTCGAGGAAAAATTTTAAATGTTGAGCGTGCCAGACTTGATCGAGCATTAACATCAGACAGTATTAAATCAGTTGTCATCGCACTCGGTACTGCAATTGGTGATGCGTTTAATATTGAGAAACTTCGGTATGGCAAAGTCATTATTACCACAGACGCTGATGTTGATGGAGCTCACATTCGAACACTTCTTTTAACACTCTTCTATCGCTTTTTTCGTGACCTTGTAGAAAATGGCAATATCTATTTTGCACAACCACCGCTGTACAAGGTAAAGAAGGGAAAAGAGATACGATTTGCTTTTTCAGATGCAGAGCGTGATGTCTACATTACTGAACTACAGAAAGGCACCAAAGAAACACCTGATGAAAAAGGTGACGAGAAAAGTGATGAAGGAGTTGTAAAGACAAAAGGTATTTTAGTACAACGATATAAAGGATTGGGTGAAATGAATCACGGTGAACTGTGGGAGACAACAATGGATCCAGAAAAAAGAACACTCAAGCAAGTAACCATTGCAGATGCTGCAGAGGCTGACAAGACGTTTGATATTCTTATGGGTGCAGAAGTGGCACCACGTCGTGCTTTCATTCAAACAAATGCTAAGTACGCAACACTAGATATTTAGTGTATAGTAAGGGTCATTTTCTTTTGCAAGACGTTGTACACACTCTTTGATAGATAGTGATGTTTTGTTGCCATCACGATCTTCAAGAGCAACTGTTGTATTTGCCTCTTCGGCACTACCCACGACGATGTAGTAAGGGAGTAAATCGTTTTTTGCTTGATAGATTTTTTTACCAATGGTGTCACTTGCTATATCTATCTCAGCACGAATCCCTTGTGCAATGAGATCAGCATGAATCCCTCGTGCGTACGGGAGATGTTTTTCATGGAGAGGAATAACGCGTATTTGAACAGGAGCAAGCCAGAAGGGAAACGCACCTTTGTATTTTTCGATAAGGAAGGCGAGAACTCGTTCAATAGCACCGATTGAAGAGCGGTGTATGACAATTGGTCTGTATGTCTTGCCATCGTCACCTATGTATGAAAGATCAAATCGCTCTGGCATAACAAAGTCGTATTGGACGGTAAATGCTGTTTCTTCTTTTCCGGTGACTGTTTTCATTTGTATATCAATTTTTGGACCATAGAAGGCTGCTTCGTTTGGTGCTTCAACAAACGGTGCGTCGCGTTCTTGTAACACTTCTCGTAATATTTTTTCTGACTCATCCCATGCCTTCTTGTTATCTGAATATTTTTTTGTATTGTTTCGATCACCTAAAGAGAGACGGTACTGATAATCTTCTTTGAGGGTAAATCCAAGGAGCCCATTGATGTCTTCGATAAACTGTAACACTGAGGCGAGTTCTTCTTTTGCTTGTTTTGTATCTGTACAGATAATGTGTGCATCAGAGAGACAGAAGCTGCGGACTCGTGTGAGACCAAGAAGTTCACCAGATTTTTCATAACGATACAGTTTAGATAACTCAGCAATACGGATAGGGAGTTCTCGGTAACTGTGTGGCTTGCTGAGGTAGAGTTCAAAGTGATGAGGGCACGTCATCGGACGAAGCATAAACTGTTCATCATCAATATCAATAGGTGCGTACATTGAATCTCGATAGTGTTCAAGGTGACCTGACTTTTCATACAAGGCAACGTTTGTTAAATCTGGCGTTGAAACATGTTGGTAGCCACGTTTAATTTCTTCATCAACAACTAATCGTTCCAACACTCGCTTTATCGCCGCTCCTTTCTCTGTGTAGAGAGGAAGTCCTTTGCCAACGGTGTTTGAGAAGGTAAAGAGTCCCAGTTTCTTTCCTAAGGTGCGGTGATCAGCAGTTGCGCTCTCTGCTTTCTCTTCAAGGAGTGTCTTCAATTCTTTTGGAGTAGGCGCTCCCCATCCACGGATACGGGTTAGCATTGCTTCATTCTCATCTCCTTTTCGGTATGCACCTGAGATGGAAAAAAGAGTAAAGGCATCTGGATGGAGGTTGGGAGCTTTCATCAAAGCCTGCATTGTTTTTGCCAGTGTGGAAAGGTCTTTATCGCTCAACGTTGCATCGGTATCAACAAAAAAGGACTGATCGGGGAGAACCCCTTCTTTTTCTGTTGTTGCGTCAGGGTACTGTTTCTGTACAGCGGCTCTTAAAAGAGACGCATA
The DNA here is from genome assembly GCA_965216295.1 of Minisyncoccota bacterium. GTDB lineage: Bacteria > Patescibacteriota > Minisyncoccia > Phycocordibacterales > JABAAK01. Next base: position 337,000 of record OZ244141.1, read on the forward strand.
CCCGCGACGGCACTCATCAAGACCACTCATATAAACCAGTATATCATAGCGATGTTACTGAGGATCTGATACCTCTTGGATACGAAGAGTGACCTCATTGTTTCTGGTAGAGGTTTTGCCACGCAGTTTCACTGTTCTTGTTGGTACCAACATCTCTTCATACCGCTGTACTGCATCAGAAAAACACACCGCATCAAGTGTTTCGTTATTATCATCCTCAAGGGTAATGAAGTACATGAGGTTACCATCTTTTGTTCTTGTCGGACGAAGTTTTGTGATAACACCCATAACATTGATATCTTTGTTATCACCAAGTGATTGAACATCACAGAGCGGTATTCCAACACGTTTAAAGCTATGCAGTGGATGTCCGGTGACATAGAAACCGAGAAGATCTTTTTCCCACGCAAGTCCCTGTACCTCCGTTACTGAATCAGCGGGTTTCAAGTGAAGCGAAGAACCAGACAAATCATCATCGGCAAAGAGCATTCCTTGATCTTCTTTACTATTCCGCACTTCTTTGAGAAGTACCAACAAGGTATCCAAGTTATGCAACAAGACACTACGTTCAGAAAACGCATTGAGGCAACCTACTTTAATTAATGCTTCAAGTGCCTGTTTGTTTACCCCAACACAACCTCGTTGCAAAAAATCTTCTAAGTTTTCAAATGGTTTTTGTTTTCTGTGTTCTAAGATAGTTTCAACAATTCCCGCTCCAACATGACGGACTGTTTCTAAACCAACACGGATACCAGTTTCCGTCACGTTACCATCGGTATGTTCTTCAGTGGTAAATTCTCTGCTACTTTTTTGTATATCGGTAGGGAATATCTTGATACCAAGTCGTTTTGATTCAAAAATTAAATCAGCAATACGTTCAAGATTTCCTATCTCCGCCGTTAAGTGAGCAGCCATATATTCAGCAAGGTAGTGAGTTTTAATGTATGCCGTCTGATATGACACTTTTGCATAGCTCATTGCGTGTGCTTTGTTAAATCCATACCCTTTGAATGGATCAAATAAGTTCCATAACCTATCTGCCTGTCCTTTTGTCATGTTTGAATGTTTCATAACTCTTGCCTTGAACAATTTTTCTTGCTGTGCCATCAACTCTGGTATCTTTTTACCAACTGCTTTACGGAATACATCTACCTCTTTCCAGTTATAGTTAGCAAGGTTGAGTGCGGTATAGAGGAGGTCTTCCTGGTACACAAACACACCGTAGGATTGTTTCAGGTATTCTTCCATCTTTGGGTGCAGGTAGGTTGTTGGTGTTTCTCCATGTTTTCGTTTGATGTACTCATCAATGTTTTTCATTGGTCCAGGACGATAGAGGGCAATACATGCGGCAAGGTCATGGATGGAGTTTGGTTTCATGCGTTTCAAGACACTCGTCATACCGTAGCTACCAAGTTGAAAAATCCCTTTCGTGTAACCATCTGAAATAAAGGTAAACACTTTTTGATCGTCGAGTGGTATGGTATCAATATCAATTTTTTTACCGTATCGTTTTTCAATACGTTTCAATGCATCAGCAAGAATAGCAAGGTTCGTTAATCCAAGAAGATCAAACTTGAGTAACCCCGCATCTTCTACGGCATGCATGTTGTATTGCGTGATTGGTCGCCCTGTTCCTTTCGGTTCATTTTCAAGAGGAGTGTATTCAACAATATCATTTGGTGCGATAACGATACCAGCGGCATGAACAGAGATGTGTCGTGCATTTCCTTCAATCTTTTTTGCTGTATTAATGATGTGACGCACATCTTCTTCTTGTGTATGTAAAGCACGAAGTTCAGGTACTTCATGCATTGCTCTTTGAATAGTCATTGGCTGTCCTTGCAAACCGAGAGGAATTAATCGTGCAATGCGGTTTCCAGTGATGTATGAATAACCAAGTGCTCGTGCCGTATCACGAACAGCAGCGCGAGCCATCATTGTTCCAAACGTTCCTATCTGTGCTACTTTCTCTTTACCGTACTTCTGTATGATGTATTCAACAATATCAGAACGACGGTTGTCACTGACATCAATATCAACATCAGGTGGTGAAGGACGAAACGGATTGAGAAATCGTTCAAAAGGAAGTCTATACTCAAGTGGGTTCACATTGGTAATACGGGTAAGGTAACTAACTAAGGAACCTGCGGCAGATCCTCGTGTTGAGGTTAGTATGTTGTTTTTGTGCATGAAACGCACTAAGTCAATCATGGTTAGAAAGTAGGGAACATACTTTTTTTCTTCAATAACTGAGAGTTCATAGCGAATACGCTCATCAACCTCTTTGGTTCTCTCCATACCTCGTTCTTGTAACCCATCTGCAACATACTGTTTCAACAGAACCGTTTGTTCACTTTCAGTCCCACCAACAGGTGGTTTGGGAAATACCCATTCACCAATACGTAATTGAATATCAATACTATCAACCAACTGTGCCAGATTGTCATATAACTGGGGTGTTTTTTCAGCTTTTTCTGCTATTTCATCCCTGGAGGGGAGTTTCAGTGAAATGTTTTCAAAAACATCTTCTTCAATGTCTGAGAGTCGTGTTGGCTGTATGCGAAGCAATACCTTTCGTGCTTCCATGTCTTCATCATCTAAGTAGTAGGTAGGTTCCATGGGAACACACGGTATGCCTGCTTGTGTGACAAGATCTTCTATTTTTTTAATTGGAAGTGTGTCTAGTTTTTGGTGAGGGATGCCTGCGTAGAGTGCGTTGGGAAATATTGTTTGCAATGTCGTGAGCATCTTTTGTGCCATCGACATGTTTCCTAATCGGACTGCCGTAGTTACCGGACTATTAAAAGGAGGGAGTATTGCTATGAGATTTTGAGAAAATTTTTGTAAATCATCAAATTGTATTGACGGTGGTTTTGTTTTTGCAGTGACTTGATGAAATGTTACCAACCGCATGAGTGTTTTGTACCCATCAACGTTTTTTGCTAAAAAAACAAGACGAGAAAGTGTCTCTGTATTGGTATTAACATACAGTGTTACGCCAATGAGTGGTTTTATATTATGTTTGTGACACGCTTTATAGAAAGGGAGTGCGCCGTAGAGGTTTGATGTGTCGGTTAATGCTAATGCATCACACCCACGTTCCTTTGCAACCTTCACGAGTGCGCCAATCTTTGGTATACCCCGTAAAAAAGAGTAGTGGCTGTGTGTATTAAGCGGTGCGTAGTACCTCACAAAGTTCAGTATACAATGATTGGGCAATGGCGAATGTGGATAGGCGGTGTACAACAACGAACACTGTTCAGATAAAACGATATGTTGCGGGTATTGACGAGGTGGGGAGAGGACCTCTTGCAGGACCAGTGAGTGTTGGTCTTGTTATGTGGCTTGACACAACACACGATCCACACACACTTCTCTCTGGTATACGAGATTCAAAACAACTTTCTTCTAGCAAGCGAGTGTGGTGGGTAGAAAAACTACAACAGCTTGTAAAAGAACAAATACTCTGGACAACAGTCGTATCAACGAAACCAGAAGTCATTGATGAGAAGGGAATTATGGTCGCACTTGCACAGGCAGCAGAGAAGGCACTTGCACAGGGGAAAAAACAAATAGGTTTTTCCGAACAGAACGTCTCTCTCTTGAGTGACTACGGACTACCGACACCACAATCATATACAACACAGCACATCATTAAGGGTGATGAGAAAGAACCACTCATTGCTGCTGCATCAATTGTCGCAAAAGTGTGGCGGGATGCACGCATGGAACACTACCACACCATATATCCGCACTACGCACTCAATACGAACAAAGGGTACGGTACTGCATTTCATCGCAAAGCGCTGAGAGATCATGGACCAACCGTTATACACCGTCGTTCGTTCTTGAAAAATATAGAGTTGTTCAAATAGGTGGAGTAGTGGTAGAGTGGGCATATATGGTGGTACGAATGAGAACTACAAAAGGAAGGCGGAATAACCGTCGTTCCCATCACGTTATAGCGTCTACTACAGTTACCACTGATGAGGGTGGTGTTTCTCACGTACGTCACCGTGCAAGTAGAGATACAGGGACGTATCGAGGAAGAATGGTCTTACCCCGTGTGGTAAAGCGAGAAGAACGAAGAAAATCAAAGCTACAAGCACGAAAGGAGACAGAAGAGCCACAAGAGGAGAAAAAGACAACAGAAAGTGCAAGTATCCCACCAACAGAAGAAAACAAGTAATTAATACAATATACATACCGTTAGGCGATAAATAGTGATAGAATAGAAGTAGAAACAATATGGCCTCAACGCGACACGAGATACGTACATTGGTGGTGCAATCATTATATGCATCTGATTTTGGTGGCACGCTAAGAGATAAGGATTCTGTACTGGGGACATTTAATACATTAGCAACAGAAGCTTCTCCAGAACTGATCAATAATCAATTTGCTGAAACAATCATCTCCGGGATTGTTGGTAAGCTTGATGAATTAGATAGTATTATCGAACGAGTTGCTCCTAATTGGCCATTGGATAAATTGGGGGTAGTTGAAAGAAATGTTATTCGTATGGGTATCTTTGAGTTACTCTTTGGGAAAACATTGAATGTTCCTGGTCGTGTTGCTATTAACGAAGCTATTGAATTAGCAAAGTCATTTGCTGGTGAAGGAGGGAGTAAGTTTGTCAACGGCGTTTTGGGTACTATTTTTCGTGAGATAGGTGGTGATACTGAAACGGTTGTTGTTAAAAAGACACGACGAGTTGTTAAATCAACTGGTGGTCTCGTGTATCACGTTGATGATTCTGGTGAAATTCGATTTGCATTGATTAAAGATATTTTTGGTAAGTGGACTCTTTCAAAGGGAAAACTTCAACAAAAAGAAACAGCACAACGTGGTGTTACACGAGTGATACAAGAGGAACTTGGACTTGCCACGACCATTGATGAGGAAATTGGTTTTAATTCATATATCTCGTACCCACCAGAGGGACCATTGCGAAAAGAAGTGGTGTACTTTTTGGTGAGAGCACGAGAGAACACTATTACACTAGAAAAGAAAGATGGGTTGGTAGATGCACAGTGGTTTACGAAAGACGAAGTCTCTAAACTCAAACTCTATAAAGATATACAAGAAATGATATTTGATGCAATGTTGAAAATATCATCAGAGGTAGCACGAGCAGTAAAAAAATAAACACCATGAAGGGTATTGAAAAACGTATCGGGTACACGTTTACGGATCAAGCATACCTTTCTCGTGCCCTCACACACCGTTCCTACACGAATGAAAACCGTGGGAAAGAGGATAACGAAACACTTGAGTTTCTTGGTGATGCGGTTCTTCAGTTTATCGCCACCAAACATATCTGTGCCCGCTATCCTGATAAAAAGGAGGGACAGTTAAGTGTGTACCGTGCGACGTTGGTTAGTACTGAAGCATTGGTTGCCGTTGCCGATACATTAGCATTAGCATCATGTGTTCGGGTTTCTGTTGGGCAAAAAAATACGATGGGTACAAAAGGGATACATCTGCATGCTGATGCTGTTGAAGCACTCATTGGTGCGCTCTACCTTGATGGTGGCCTTGCGGTTGCTGAGAAGTTTATAGAACAATTCGTACTCTCTCGGCTTGACACTGTTGTGCAGAAAGATCTCTGGAAAGAACCCAAGACACAACTCCAAGAGATTGCTCAGAAAAAATTAGGAATAACACCACACTATGAGGTGATTGAAACAGAAGGCCCTGCCCATGATATGGTTTTTACCGTTGCTGTTTTTTTTGATACAGAACGTATTGCCTCTGGAACAGGGACATCACGGCAAGAAGCAGAGAAAAATGCGGCAGAGAAGGGGTTGCTCAAGAAGAAATGGTAAACTATGTATTTAAAAGAAGTAACACTCAAAGGATTTAAATCATTTGCTTCAGCGTTAACATTGAAGTTTCCCACACAGATAACGGCGATTGTAGGACCAAATGGTTCTGGGAAATCAAACATTACTGAGGCATTTCGATTTGTGTTAGGTGAACAATCTATGAAAATGCTCCGGAGTCGACGAGGTGGTGACCTTATCTTCAATGGTGGTGTTGGACGAACAAAGAGTAGTAAGGCAGAAGTTACCATGGTGTTTGATAACTCAAACAACTTATTTGGTGATACGTTTCGTGAGGTTATTCTCAAACGAATTGTTCATCGAGATGGGAGTAATGAGTACTACAACAACGATACGCAGGTACGGCACCGTGATGTGGTTGAATTGCTTGCAAAGGCAAATATTGGGGCAACTGGGCACCATATTATCTCGCAAGGGCAGGCAGACCGTATTTTGAATGCAACACTTGAAGAAAGGCGAGAGATGATTGAAGACGGGTTAGGGCTGAAGTTACTACAGTACTGTAAAGGAGAGGCGGAAAAGAAAATACAAAAAACAGAGAGAAATCTGGAACGGGTTGAATCACTCCAGCGGGAACTTGCTCCTCATATGAAATACTTGAAGAGGCAGTCTGATCAGTATGAGAAGGCACAAACACTTCGAGATTCTTTGACTAAAGAGTATGCGGTGTATTTGGCACATGAACAGGCACGATTGGTTGCAGGGAAGAGTGTGGTTGAAAAAGAAGCGAAAGCATTACAAGCAAAGATTGCTAGTGTTGATAGTGCGATTGATACAGAAAAACAGGGTACGAAAGATAGTACACGGGCAAAAACCTTTAAAGATAACGCGACGTCTATTCGTGATGCATTAGCTGATATTGTTGCGAAGAAAGATGAACTCTCTCGTGCTGTTGGAAGAATTGAAGGGCAGCGTGATGCACATGAAGTGCGAGGAGACAGTGGTGATGGTGGTGTTCCTAAACATGAACTTCAAAAACTCTACACAAACATACAAGAGCGGTTTCATATGGCTGAAACGATTGATGAGTATAAAGGGATTGTGACGGCGGTATTAGATCGTTTACAGAAGGTGTTGAGTGGTAGTGGTACTGCACCGCAATCATCTGAGTCAATAGAGAAGGAGTATGAGAAAAAGAAAGAAGAACTTGATGCGGTGGTAGCGCAAGAGAAAGAGTATATTCAAAAACAGGAAGCACTTCTCCAGGAGCAAGAGGTAATCATTCAATCGGCAAAGACATCTGAGCAGGCGTTGTTGAAATTGGTGACTGAAAAGAATGGGTTTGAACAAGCACTCGCAGAGGTACGGCATACAACGGAATTGTTTCAGCAAGATACTGAAGAGTTGCAACGGGAGATTACTGAAGGAAAAGCCCTTATCGGCAACCGTGTCAATGATTACAAAGAGATGTCTGTTACGATAACCGGTGATGTTACAGCGGTGAGGAAAGAACAACGAGAACGACGCCGAGATTTAGAACGAAAGAAAATTCAGTTAGAATCATTAGAAGGGACGGGGTGTAACCAAGGGGTGTACAAGGAGTATGAACGTCTCCAAGAACGAGATGCATTTTTACAAAAAGAAAAAGATGATATTCGAAAGGGTATTGCAGATTTAGAAGATACTATTAAAACACTCCAGAGAGATATTGATACTCGCTTTAAAAGTGGTATGCGAGCAATTAATACTGAGTTTGGGAAATTCTATAAGACACTCTTTGGTGGGGGAAAGGCACGGGTTGAAACGGTGACGATAGAGCCACGGAAAGTGGCTGATGACGATGATACAGAGGTAGAAAAGGCTGTTGGTGTTGATATTCGTGTTTCACTGCCACATAAAAAGATAACTGATCTTGAACAACTCTCAGGTGGTGAACGGGCACTTATCTCCATTGCACTCCTCTTTGCTATCTCACAGGTAACACCACCACCATTTTTGATACTTGATGAGACTGATGCAGCACTTGATGAGTCAAACTCACGACGGTATGGAGAGATGATCAAGGCACTATCAAAGAAATCACAGTTGATTCTCATTACCCACAATCGTGAGACTATGTATGCAGCAGGAGCACTCTATGGTATTACTATGGACTCTATGGGTGCTTCAACCATTCTCTCTATCAAATTCGATGAAGCAGTACAAGTGGCAAAGTAACTATGAAACAAAAGGTACGGAAAAGTAAGTATGACGTACGGATTGGTCGCTCTGCGAGTGGGCAGGGTCTATTTACAAAAGCACCTATTCGAAAAGGGGACTTTGTGATTGAATACCATGGACCTATTATTTCACGTGAACGGGCAGATGCGATGGGAGGGCGGTATCTCTTTGAAGTGAGTGAACGGAAGGTTATCAATGGTTCGGTGAGGTACAACCTAGCACGCTATATCAATCATTCCTGTCGTCCAAACTGTGAGACTGATGTGGTGCGTGGGAAGGTGTATATCTATGCGAGACGCAATATTCGTATGGATGAGGAGTTACACTACGATTACGGTAAAGAGTACTTTGAAGAGTTTATTGAGCCTGCTGGGTGTCAGTGTGAGAAGTGTGCGGGTCGTCGGTAAGGAGGTCTGTTTTATAAATTTCTTTTTGTGTTACATATTCTTTGAAAACTTTAAAAAAACTTTTTGCCATCTGTTCGTAATAATTTTTGTCATATAAATTTTCATATTCATATTCTTTAGGAAAAGATTCACAGTATTCTCTAGACAAGACATCTTCTTGTTTTTTTAGTACAGAATCGTTTGATTGATTTTTTTGAAGTTGAAAGGTTTCATGCAACATGTAAGCACCGATATTTTCTAAATTGTGTATAGCATAAAAATTTTTATGACAAAGCACTGTTTTTTCTATTAAATATTTTTCTGCTGAATCAATAGCAGCAAGGAATTTTTCTTTATCATTATTAAAGATATGCAATAAAATTTCCATCATGAGATCAATGTTTGTTTTATTTGTTGCTTCTTGTGTGTTATGTTGCAAGACGTTAAGACTGAATGAAGGAAATTTTTGAAGTGTAAAAAGGTTTCTTAGATTTATTACTTTCATAGGAATAGCAGATTTTACAAAAAGAGCAATTATAAATTGAACTTCGTCATTCAATGGCTGTGGCGTTTGATTCATTATTTCGGTATTACAATGTCCTAATACTATCTCTTGAAGTTTATTTAATACTTCTTTTTCTATATTGTATTGATATGGTTCTTTGGAGAAAAATTTATTTATATATCCATTAAAATCAGTTTCATTTCCATATATATGATGATAGACTTTTTCAAGATTATTAAAATCACCAACGAATATCACTCTATCAAAACCAAATTTATTCTTTTCATCATCTTGCAAAGGAGAAAAGGCATTTAGTATTTTAAACGCATGTTTTGGTTCAAGGCGATCTAAATCATCTAATATCAAAATGTTTTCTTTAGCAAGATCCATTTTATCTTCTCTACCATCTTTTACTTCTTTCAATGCTTCAGAGATGAAATTTTCCAAACAACTATTATGTATTTTTTTTACAGTACTTTGGACTTCTGAGTTTTCTCCATTTAAAAGTTTTTTAATGGTTTCAATAGTTTGTGATTTAATACCAACCAAAGATCCAAAACATTTTATTATAAGATCTTTTGCATTTTTTAATTTTATTTTTCCATTTTCATCTTTTAAGAATTTATTAATGATAGGCTCGTGTTGCTCTGCTAGTTGTACAAATAAATCAGCTGCTATAACTTCTAGTATATCAACATCATTGTGTACTTGATATTTAACTGGGTATAAATGAAATGTATTATATTTTTCAGAATTAGCTCTAAAAAATTCATTTAAAAAGTATGTTTTTCCCATACCAAACGATGCACTAAAGAATATTCTTTTATTACTTTTTAATTCAATAAAAGTATTAAATCCCTCATTTTTAGTTTCTGTAGATATTATTGTTTTATCCATGTGTAGCATTCTAACATATTAATGAAAAAATAAAATTATCATGAAGAAGGATAAAACTAAGGTTTTAAAACGTTACAAACAAATAGTTTGTAAAAATTTACTTAAGATTGTATAATAAAAAGATGAACAAAAATAAAACTTTATTTTTCTCCAATCAATGGTTGAATTTTTCTAAATTTATTTATGATGTTTTCTCAAAAACACTATTAATTGCGGCATTTATTACACTTATATATTTTCTATTTAAAGGATATTGGATAGAAGTCGGATTATTATTATTATTTTCAATATTGATAGCACCAATTATTGAATTTCTGTTAGAAGAAATATTTCGTGTTACATTTTTTACTAAGAAAGAAAGGGTTCTTATGACTAATTTTTCTAAGGATAATAACCTAAATGTTGATTCTGTAATGAGTCTTTATGCATCAGGAGCAAAAGACGACATGAAAACATTTTCTGAAAAAACTCAATTATTTAAAATGCTATCTCCAGAAAAAAAAGGACTTTCGGCAGTGTTTGGTATTGCGCCTACGATGCTTATTAGTTTATTTGCATATGCAGGATTACTTAGTTATTTTTCTACAGGGAATATATATAGTGGAATAGACATCAATTATTTAAACTACGCTTCAATATTGATATTATATCTTGCAGTCGATGTTAGAATTTTACTTGTTGAAATATATTTTTCCCGACAGCTTAGTGTAACTCCATATGAACAATTTATATTGCCTTTTAAAATAATTACAATACTGCTTTTATGTCTTTTTTTATTTTTAAACATTAACTTATCTTATACATTAATATTCAGTGTCGGATTACCATTAATTTTTATATTTTCTATAATAATGTTTTATGGTATTGCGAAAAAGAAAGATTTGTAAGTAAGGGTGGAAAATTTATCAAGTGACGCACGGAAAACGAGAAAATCGTTTTTTAAAGTTTTATTCTGTATCTTTGTTGTTAAGTATTATATATTATTTTATATTTTTAACTACGAAGTAGTAGGGAAGAGCATCAAAGAAATTTTTTACTGTTTTTATTTTTGAAAGAGAATGAGGATATAGGTAGAAAATCTTTACTAAACATAGTCAACATCGTATCACCTTTTTAATAATCAGTAAAAGGGTAATGAAAACAAATATTAAATCTGATACTAAAATAAGAAATGACAATAATATTATTATTTTTTATTTAAATATAAATCTCTTAAATATATGCCACCTATTTCAACAAATTCATTAGCAAAATCATACATTCCATTTTCATATGCGTAATTTTTCAGTAACACAATAACCTCACTATTACTTTGTATGAATTCTTTCATTGTTTTGAAAGAGCATTCCTGTATATCATATTTACTATCAAAATGTTGCCCTTCAAATTGTTTAAATAAGAAATCTTTTTCTTTCAATATCATTTTTTTAAGACCACTATTTTCTAATTTAGTTAACCCCAATTCTGTAAGAGCGGAAGGGGATTGTGATTTAACATTTATTGGAAACTTATCTTCTAAAACTCCTTGTGCTTTTATAATGCTACATCGTGAATCTTCAGGCAAAATACCGACATTTTTATTAGTTAATGCCTTACATATTAGTTTCAATGGGGAACTCAAATTTTCTCCCAATGATTGAAGATCTTTAGGTGTATCAAGTAATTTTTTAATTTTTTTCCCAACACCCGAAAAAAGACCTAAAACAATCCCCAAGGCAATTATCGTGGTAGATATGGTAGAAACAATATTAAGAATTTCTATCCAATTCATATTCATAAGTATTATAACAAAATTAATAATATTTTGCAAAATCACTACTATTTCTATCATATCTGCAATATATCAATCAAAATACTATAATTGTGCGGGTCGTCGGTAGGGATGAAAGTAAAAAATTATTAAAATCCACAAAAAGAAAAATAGAGAAGGAAATAGAAAACGCACAGCAGTAGAAAGAATCGAACTCTCGTTTCGTGCTTGATTTGTACACATTGATATTTTTAATATCATAAATTATAATAACTACATATGAATAACTACTTTGAAATGTATTTCAACAGGATGTTTAAGAAAAAAAATCTATTGAAAGTATGGTTTGATAGTGGTAGTTTTTGGAAAAAAGTTTTTGCTGTTATTGGGCTTTTTGCATGTTATACATCATATGTACTCTTTGCGCTCTTTATAGTCTATAAAGTATCATATTGGATATCAGTGTACATATATTCACGATATTAAGGTGGAGCAAAATACGGAAAGTGTGTAGAGATTGATAGGGTAGTGAGAATATATTTTTAAAATAAAAATCTTATTTTATTTCAATTATGGAAAAATATTGAAAAATACAAGAACCAAAAGTAGCGAAGGGGATAGTAAAAGAGAGGTAAATAGAAAGTCTTTACTCAACAAGGTGGTAAAAAAATTTGAATCTTTCGCGAGTGGTTCACCATATTTATTTTTATCTGCATCACCTTTTTTAAAACATAACCAAAGAATAAAAAGAATATATATTATACATGAACTTGAATAAATTAAACTAGTAAAAGGAACCTCTATTTCATGAAATCTATTTTCCTGAATTATAGCCAGTGGCAATTCTAAGACGATATACATTGGTAAAAAGATTAATATCCACCAACCACTTGCATTAAAATCATGCAATCTTTTAACCATAAAGATTGTTAAAATAAAAGCTATAATGAATACGAAAAAATAGTCTAAAAAATAGTCTAAAACACTAGGAGGTTGAAAAAATTGACGACCGTACAAGTTTAATAAAAAAGGAACAGAAAAAAATATCATTAAAGACATCCCGATCCCAAAAATATAAAATTTTCTATTTATTCTATCATTAATTTTTTCCATATAACGTTATTACTATTATACCTATCGTTTAATTTCTAAATGGTGCGGGTAGGGAGAATCGAACTCCCGTTTCGTGCTTGGGAAGCACGCGTCATACCACTAAACTATACCCGCAGATACTGAATCAGACATGTCGCACAATATACCTTTTGCGACATATATGCTCATATCATTTAGACACTACAATGTGTACTTACACAAACGAGTATCCATAACACCAAGACGATCAATGTGTCGTTCTGCTTCTTCTGCTTTGTCAAAGATGGTAACTAATGAAAGATCTCGTGGACTAATCGTTTTATGCTTCTTTGCAAATTCTTCTTCCAAAATAGCGTAGATAGGATCCCAGTACTCTTTACCCATCAAGATAATAGGAACAATCTCTGCTTGTTTAGTTTGAATTAAGGTTAATAGCTCAAAGAGTTCATCAAGTGTCCCAAAACCACCCGGGAAGAATATATATACCTCTGAGGCACACGATAAGATGGTTTTACGAATAAAAAAATGATCAAAAGTAATACTTCTATTAACAAACTTGTTCACTTCCTGTTCCTCTGGAAGAAGGATGTTGACACCAGCAGAATCACCTTGGACGAGATAGGCACCACGATTAGCCGCCCGCATAATGCCTCCAGCACCTCCGGTAATAATGGAAAACCCCTTTTTGGCAAGCATTGCTGCCAACTTCTCTGCTTCTTCATAGTAACGGTTATCTAAGGACTCACGAGCTGATCCAAAAAATGACGCTGAGAGTTCATAACGGCGTAGAAAAAGAAGACCACGGAAAAATTCAAAAAAGACAAAAAGGGAAATTTTCATAACACGGAAAAAACTAATACTCGGTGGCCTAGAAAAACCAATTTTCTTTTTTCCATATTGTGGGGGTGTCTCATTAAAATGTTTTGTGGGTAGAGACATATGCTAGTTAAATGAACCAAACAGTAACAGTAGCAGTATAGCAAAGATTTTACTCCTTTTATAAACAACTTTTCGCAATTGTGTACCCCGCTTCCTTTGCTATATCTGCCGTATCAAACCATATCTTGTTCTCTTCAATAATGCGCGATCCTGCCTCACACCACCATGGATAGTACCGTGTTCCGTTTTTAGAGACATAAACACGATTTGTGACCTCATATTCAACGGTAATTGGCTCAAGTGTTACATCTGCTGTTTTTTCAACAGGAGTTAAGAGTGCAAACGTAAATAATCCTCCAAGAAAGAAACCACCAATTCCTGCTGTTGCTATCGCAAACGCTGCATATGTCTTGACCTTGAAAACCATACGTATCTACTATATACTAATCATACTATGGCACATAGAAAGGCTGGTGGTTCAGCAAAAAGTTTACGAGACTCAAAACCAAAATATCTTGGGGTTAAAAAAGGTAATGGTCAACCAGTACAAACTGGTCAAATCATTGTTCGACAACGAGGAACCAAGCAAATGGCAGGAGAAGGTGTTGGAGTAGGAAAAGATCACACTCTCTTTTCTCGTGTTAATGGAACAGTTGTTGTTACCCAGAAAAGAAAAACAGACTTTACTGGTAAAACAAGAAACCGCGTATTTGTCAGTGTCAAAAAGCAAAATGGCTAGTGACACACCACTGACTGGTGGCAACCACATTAAAGATACTATCTGTTCCCTACTGAAAGATGCAGGAATGTGGTATGACTATTTTGAACACGATGAGGTCATAACTGCAGAAGCTGCTTCTCAAATCAGAGAAAACTATACCCTCGCAGAAGGATCCAAAGCACTCATACTCCGCCTTGGCAATGCCGATGAAAAACGGTACATCCAAGTTGTTGTTCCTGGTAATACAAAGTTCTCAAACGCAAAGGTACGAAAACTACTTGGTGAAAAAAATATACAACTTGTTTCTCCAGATATACTCAAAACACTCACTGGAGGCATTCTTCCTGGCGGTGTTCCACCGTTTGGTACTCTTTTCAACATACCAGTCTATGTTGACACCAACGTTATTAATAAAGAAAAAATGGTTTTTAACTGTGGATTGCGATCGGCAAGTATTGGTATGAAAACAGAAGATTACGTAACACTCGTGAAACCAATTATTGCTGACCTTTCTGTTGCGGCAACCTCGTAAGTGCCCTACTATTTCTCTCGACAGTATTTAAAAAAACTCTTTTTGCGTCTTGCACTTTCGCGACATCTCCTCCCCATGTCTCAAGTGCCTCTTGTTGGAGTGCTCGACCGTATGAAAATGTTATAGGAATATCGTAGTGCCTTATCCGAGCCAAAGCGATAGTGTGAGCAAGGCATGAGGTTGCAGCCATTGGTGAGAGGCCACCAGAGAGAAAAACAATACCAGCAAATTGATTCTCTTCTGCGCTAGCATCACGAACTGTTTCAAGTGCATCAATTGTTGATGCTGCAACCCCCTCTGCATCTACCTGTGAACTGCTATTGCCATGCACTGCAAATGAAGTTTTCAGAATACAATCTCGTGGTGACACCTTAGCATCGATAAGTGCTTGAATTAGATTTCGAAGAACAAGGGTGAGTGTTTCCTGTGACTCTTGCATAGAGTGATTCCCTTGCAGAAGCACCTCAGGTTCAATAATAGGGACCATACCTGCGTTTAAGACCATTTTTGCATAGAGAGCTAAGTCAGAACTCACTTTCTTTAAAAATGCTGGTGTATGACCTCGTACAGGAATCACTGAACGCCATTTGGTAAAGACAATCTGTTTATCCATTGCAATAACACTCTGGAGCAATAGTGGTAGTGCTGTTAGTCCTTTGGTGATAGAGAGTGTGTCACTACCCTCAAAAGGGATTAATCCGTTGTCTACCTTTAAACCAAGCATAATATCTTTATTGACAAAGAATGCATGCAACGGAATACCATTGACCTGTTGCTCTTCTAATGTATCAAGAGAGAGGATAATGCCACTGATATACGCTTCAAGGCGTGCTGTACTGAAAAGCATATCACGATACTGACTTCGTGTTTCAGGACCATCAGAAATACCCAGTGCAAGTAGTCGTGCGTCCATTGTTTTTGGACGTTCATCTGCAGCAAGTATTCCTTTCTGTGTAGCAAAAATATTTTGTATAATTTTTCCTTTATTGTTTTTCATTAATCTGTATCGTTACATTTCCAGTATATTCCTTGTATTGCATCGGTATGGTATATGTCCCTACTTTTTTAATCGGATCAAAGGTAAACACTTCTTCTGGTAGTGTATGCCCCGCAGTATTCAACGCTTCTGCAACAATTTTTGGAGTGACCGCACGAAACAGAACTCCTTGTGCATTTGCCGCACACGGTATGGTGATGGTCTCTGGAAGCTTTTGTAATTCCTGAAGTATCTCTGCATCATTGCGGTGCAGTCGGTCTTCTTGTTCTTCCACGTGATGAGCGATGGTTTTTCCAAGAGAACTCTTCATCTCTGCTGCTAATTTTTTAGGCAACAAAAAGTTAATCGCATATCCATCGGTGACTGTAATCATACTTCCCTCTCGACCAACACCCTTTATGTCTTTCAACAAGACTACCTGCATACTATTTTTTCTGTAATTCTTCTATCGCTCTATCTAATTCGTACTGTTCAATATCAAGATCTTCTTCTTCGGTTTGTCGTATATAATTTCTCCTCCCTTTTGTGATGTCAATCGTTGGTTTAAAACCACCATCAGAGAGTGATTTTTTTGCAGGCGTTAACCAATGAGCAATAGTAATTTTAAGTAATCCACCAGTTGCAACATTTGAGAGTGACTGTACGGATCCTTTACCAAACGTTGGTACTCCAACAACTGTTGCAACGTTGTAGTGCGCTAATGCCGCAGCGATAATCTCTGCAGATGATGCGGTACCACGATCAACCAAAACAACCATTGGTGGTTGCACAGGACCTAAGAGAGGGCCAGTTGTTGAACGGTACCGTCGAACAACCTCTGTTCCATCATACTCATGTAACACAACGGACTTCTTTGGTAGAAATAATCCTGCAATGTAGACGGCAGCTTCAAGGACACCTCCTGGGTTACCTCGGAGATCAAGCAAAATGCGATCTGTTTCTGGGTTGGTGACGAATTCTTTCAGGGCAAGTTGAAATGCTCTTGGTGTCTTGTTATTCACCGTCAGGAGACGAATGACAAGTATATTCTCAAGAGTTTCTGTTTCAACCGAAGGAACAATAACTCTGTCTCGTTCAACAGAAACACTAAACTTTTTATCAGTAGAACCTCGGTAGATATCTAAGACAACACTACTTCCTTTAACACCTCGTATATTATCAGTTGCTTCAATTAAATTAAGATGATCAATTTTCTCACCATCTATTTTCAAAATAATATCTTCCTTCTGTAATCCTGCTTGATGTGCTGGACCGTTGGTTATAGGTCGAATGATGGTCAAAATACCGTTTGGTTTACCGATATAGGCACCGATGCCTTGTATTTCACCGTCAACGATTTCGTCAGTAAATTCATCAGCATCAGTTTGCTCAAGAAAGATAGTGTGTCGATCCTTTGTTGCGTAGGTTAATCCATTAATAGCACCTTGAACAAATTCTTCACGAGTTGGTCTCTGTACTGTCTCTTCATCTTCGTTTGGTGGTGGGATATGGCTTTTCTCAAGGATGCGCCATACTTCCCAGAATGTCGTAAGGTCAATGTCTGAGAAATCCTCAGGATGGTCTGGCGTTTGTATGGTAGAGACAGTGATGTTCGGCAAAACTTCATGGATGGGTACGCTGTCAATTAAAGCCAACTGATCTTTGTCCACTCCTACCACAAGGTAAGCACCGATAGTACCAACAGCAATACCAAGGAGTAAAATACCTGCTCGTTTTGAACGTTCTCTTTGAGGAGGTTGTATAAATCCCATCTCATCAATATCAAGATGTTTCTCTTCCCTACTCCCTTTCTTTGGGGTAACAGGTTCAACAATTTCATCAAGAACCGTTTCTTTCACAATCGCAACCTTCTTACTCTTTCTTGTTGATGCAGTGCGGGATTTAGTAGCACCCTTTTTCACAGGTACCTTTTTTACCGCAGAGCGTTTGCGTGCTGTTTTTTTACTAGCAACCATAGATAACTATAATAGTGACATAGTAACATATGCTATACTCACTGTTGAACGGTATGTTTAGAAAACCATCTCCCTTTCTCGTATACGATACGGCACAAAGAAAACTAGTGGCACTGCAACCACGACAAACTCCATCAGTTCGTATATATACCTGTGGTCCAACTCTCTACAAACCACCTCACATTGGTAACCTCCGTGCGTATGTTTTTGCCGACACACTCAATCGAGCACTCCGTCTTTTTGGATATCGACCAAACCATGTCATTAATCTAACCGATGTTGGTCACTTAACCGATGATGCTGACGGTGGTGAGGATAAAGTGGAAAAACAAGCAAAGAAAGAAAACCGTAAGGTCTCTAATATAATTACTGTTTTACAGAATCATTTTTTCCAAGATTTAAAACATTTGAACATACCACTCCGGGCATACACATTTCCAAAAGCAACAGAGTATATTCGTGAACAAATTGCCCTTGCCAAACGACTTGAAGAAAAAGGCTACGCGTATACCATAGCGGATGGCCTTTACTTTGATACCACCAAGTTTCCCACCTATGGACGCTTGGGACGCTTTCACGAGGCAGACAAACAGGCTGGTGCACGGGTTGCTGTTGTTGCAGGAAAACGCAATCCAAATGACTTTGCGCTTTGGAAAAAGACTCTTGAAGGTGTTAAACGGCAACAAGAATGGGATTCACCGTGGGGGCGTGGATTTCCTGGGTGGCACCTTGAATGCTCCACCATGGCAATGCAAGTACTAGGAGAAACACTTGATATTCATACTGGTGGTATTGATCATATAGCAATTCATCACAACAATGAAATTGCTCAGAGTGAAGCAGTAACAGGAAAACCGTTTGCAACTACTTGGATGCACTGCGCATTTTTGAAACATAACAATGAGAAGTTCTCAAAATCACTGAACAACACGTACACCATACAAGATTTAATTGATCGAGGATTCCATCCATTAGCACTGCGATATTTCTTTTTAACTGCAAGTTACCGTTCCCCACTATCATTTTCATTTGAAGCTCTCTCTGGTATGCAAACAGCAGTGACACGATTGAATTATGAATATGCACAACTACCCCGTTCCCTTTTTGCAAAAGTTGATCCACGAACAAAAAAATGGTTTGATGAAGCGTTCTCAACTGATATCAATACCCCAACAGCAATTGCACTTCTCTGGGGACTTTTAAAAGAAAAACATATATCTCCTGCCGTGAAACGAAAAACAGTACAGTATGCCGATCGAGTACTTGGTATTCTTTCACCTGAACTACAAAAGAAAATCACGGTGCCAAAAGAATTGCAAACACTTTTGAAAAAAAGAAATGAGGCACGGAAAATAAAAAACTACGATGAGGCAGATACCATACGAAGACAAATTGAACACGCCGGTTATGTCATCGAGGATACTTCAGAAGGAAGTCGTCTGGTTAAACAGTGAGTTTTTTTCAAACATTCCACAGACTTCATCTTGTACTATCTACTCCAAAGAGAAGTAAGGGTGATTTTTCCACAATATCTTCCAGCGAGAGTTCATTCATAATGAATACATATGGATCTTGCAGTACAGAGTAACGCTATTGATGCGGCACAAAAAACACCACCACATGATTCCTCTGTTGAACAATCACTCTTGGGTGCGCTACTCGTTAACAGCAAATCGTTTTTAGAATTGACAGACATTCTCACTCCCGCATCATTTTATATACCAAAACATACTATTATCTTTGAAACAATGATAGAGATTATTGGCAAGGGTGATGCTATTGATGCTGTGACAGTTGGTGCTCATCTACAGGCAAAAGATGACCTTGAAAGAATTGGTGGCAATGCTTACCTCGCTGAACTCATTGAAGGTGCTCCGACAACGACGAATATAGTGAGTTATGCAAGAATCATACAAGAAAAATTTGTGAGACGAAGGTTGGTGAATGCTGGTTCCGCTATCGTTGATTGTAGTTACCAAGAAGATCAACCTATTGAGAAAGTTATTGATGCGTCAGAAAAGAAACTATTTGATGTTACTCATAAACACGTCTCTGTTGGTTACCGGAGTGTTGATGAAGGAGTTGGTGAAATTGTTACGAGTATCATCGCACTCGCTGAAAAAGGTGATCAAAAGAAGTATCGTGGTGTACCAACTGGATTTAATCTTTTAAACGATGCTCTCTCTGGATTTCAACCCTCTGACCTCGTTATCCTCGCTGCACGACCATCTATGGGAAAAACAACGCTGGCATTGGATATTGCCCGTTTGACAGGTATTAACCATCAAACTCCTATTGGTATCTTTTCCCTTGAAATGAGTGAAGGACAGCTATTAGAACGAATGCTTGCTGCAGAAGCACAGCTTCATGCTTGGAAGCTACGAACTGGCCGTCTACGTGATGAGGGTTCTCTGAGTGCCTTGACTGAGGCGGTTGATAGGCTCTCAAAGACCTCTATCTACATTGATGATCATCCAGGGGCAACAACACTCCATATTCGTTCAACTGCACGACGAATGAAACGTGAGCATAACATTCAAATGATTATCGTCGATTACCTCCAACTCATCACAGCATATGAGACGAGAAGGAGTGATTCTTTGGTACAGCAGGTAACTGAAATATCACGCACATTGAAGTTAATAGCACGAGAACTCCAAATACCAGTCATTGCCCTCTCCCAGCTCTCTCGAGATATTGAGAAACGAGCAGGTCGTCCACGACTCTCAGACCTTCGTGATTCTGGTTCTATTGAACAAGACGCTGATGTTGTTATGTTCCTTCACCGCAAACACCGTGCTAATGCCGAAGAAGAAGGTGATATTATACGAACTGAACTTATCATTGAAAAACACCGTAATGGACCAACGGGTGCTGTTGAACTTCTCTTTGACAAGAAACACGTAACGTTTAGAGAAGAAGCGAGCGAACAGTATCAAGAAATTGCCGAAGGAATGCCTCCTGAAGAGTATGAGGTGTAAGGTAGTTTTGGTATGCTGTCTCTATATCTATGAAACTCTCTCGCGAACACTTTCAGACCTTGATTACTCTATTTAGTAAATTCCCTGGTATCGGTTCTCGACAGGCAGAACGATTTGTTTACTTCTTAGCCAGAAGTGATGCCCTGTTTATAACACAGTTACAAAACGGCATTGCCACCTTTACCAAAAACGTTAAACAATGCCCTTCTTGCTATATCTACCATGATGGGGAAAATGCTTCGTGTGAAATCTGCACTAGTGATAGTCGTTCACAAGAGACATTGGTGGTGATAGAGAAAGATGTTGACCAGAGTTCACTGGAAGACGCTGGAGTGACCACTGGTCGATACTTTGTATTAGGTGGTCTCCTCCCTATCGCTTCACCTGTTCCTCCTTTTATTCGTCTTGCACAACTGAAAGAAAAGGTAACAAGAGAAAAACCAAAAGAAATTGTTCTTGCGTTCTCTGCTCATCCCGATGCCAATCACACTGCAATATTTCTCATACAGACAATGAAGGAGGTAGCACCGAAAATAACAGTGACTATCCTTGGTCGTGGACTCTCAACAGGTTCTGAATTAGAATACGTAGATCAAACAACGTTGAAAAATGCATTTCGGAATAGGAGGGATACCACAGTTGAACTATGATACTGCTATTTCTTTAATGCGAATAGTACAAAATGGTTGACGATGACCGTAGTTTCTTGAATAATTTGATTTTG
Organism: Minisyncoccota bacterium; assembly: GCA_965216295.1. Classification (GTDB taxonomy): domain Bacteria; phylum Patescibacteriota; class Minisyncoccia; order Phycocordibacterales; family JABAAK01. The sequence goes on from OZ244141.1 coordinate 358,425, forward strand.
CACGAAACCGTATAACTGAAATCTTTTTATCTCTCCCTGTTTTTTCAATGACACCAGAGACCTGTGCTCCTTTGACGTATGGGAGACCGAAAGTACTTTCTCCTGAATCGGTATCAACGAGAAGTACTTTATCAAAAGAGATAGGGTCACCTTCTTTGGCATTATTGGGAATTGCGTGCAGACGTACCAAGTCTCCTACCGTTGCCCAATGTTGTTCACCTCCTGCTTCAAAGACAGCGGCTGTTTGTTGTTCCATATATGGTTAGTGTATCCTCTCTTTGTGGTAAAGACAAGTGCTATACAGCATCCTGTGATTTCTCATCATCCTGAGTATCGAGTGGCTTGTCAATCCCTGTTACTTGAAATGCTGCAGGCTTTCTACCCTGTCGCTTTGTCTTTGTTGTCTCGGAAATTTTTAATACATCAGTATCAATCATCTTGTATTGCTGTTGGGCGGTATTGTAATGGCTCACCGTTGTTCCGATTGATTTACCAACCTTGGTAAAGTACTTTTCATAACGATTGAGGTGTTTGTCTAGTCCTTGAACCCGTTTCAGTATCTCCTGTGCCTGTTCTTCAATCTTCAATGAGCGGAGACCCATGTAGACCGTTTGAAGGTATGCAACAAGGGTGGTTGGTGAGATGATAATGACTTTGTGCTGTCTGAATGCAAACTCAATCAAGTTTTCTTGATCATCTCCAATACGATTGGTGAGAAAATCATAGTAGAGCGCTTCTGAGGGAAGAAACATAAAAGCAAAATCAAGGGTATCTTCTTCAGGAAGAATGTACTTTGCTGTTTCTTTCACTCGTGCTTTCAAGTTCTCTTTCAATCCTCTCATCACTTTGTCGGTATCATCCACATCCCCACTTAACAGTGCACTATATGCACTTAAAGAAAACTTCGCATCAACAGCTACTTTCTTGTTTTCTTGAAGAAAGATAACAGCATCAGCACGAGAACCATTCTTGAATGTGTATTGGGTTTGGTATGTTTCTGGAGGAAGTACATTGGCAAGGACCTGTTCTAAAATATGTTCACCGAGTGCACCTCGCCCTTGTGGGTTCTTGAGAATTTGTTCTAATTGTTGCAGTTGTTCGGTAAAAGAGAGGACTTGCTTCCCTGTTTCTTTCACTTCAGTTAACTCACGGGTAATATCAGTGATGAGCCGTTTTGAATCTTGCATTTGTTCTCGCATGGAAGTAAACATACGATCAGTGTTTTTCTCTAACTTAGTATCCAATGACTCTCGCATCTCTCGCAATTGACCTTCCAGAGGATTGTTTTGTTTCTGTTGTTTGGTAAGAAACCAGACGATATAACTAAAACCACCTAAGGTTAGTAGGAATAGTAGGATAAGAAGAATTTCAAGTACCATTACCTACACTATATCCTACATGGCGGCAAGCATGGGTTTCATCTTAAACTCTTTAAAGAAAAGAAGTTTTTTCACCAATTCAACAAAGGAGATATGGAACACAGCAGCAACGAGGAATAGTGAGTAGACCCAGAGTGGTAGTTGTTCAATACTCAAGAGCTCTGAGAGTGGGTTGTAGACTAATGCGAGGACTAAGAGAGATGCACTAATGAACATGGCAACGAGTAGCCATGGGTTATCAAAAATATTTGTTTTGAACAAACTCTTATTCAACTGTTTCAAGGAAAGAGCGAGTAAGATGGAATCAAGAGAAACAGCGATAAACATGGTGGTTTGTATTTGCGCTTCGGTAAGACTCGTGAAGTAGTAGAGCATGAGGTACAGAACGCTGAGAAAGATACCTGTTGCAACGGCAAGATACACAATTGCCCTTTTTACCTTCGTATTAATAATATTAGTATTGGATCTTTCTCGTGGATCAAGATACTTTGCGTCAGGTGATTCTCTTTCAAACGCAAGAGCGAAGGCGATAAAGAGCTCTTCGACAACATTTGCCCACAATATCTGGGCTGGAAGAATAGGAAGTCCTGCAACAAAGAGGAGTCCTACCCCAACTAAAATTGCCTCACTAAAGGAGGTTGAGAGGAGGTAGACGAGTATTTTTTTTAAATTACCGATAATCTTTCTTCCCTCTATGATAGTTTTTGTAATGGTACTGAAAGAATTTTTCAAAAGAATTAAATCAGAGGCCTCTTTAGCAACATCAGTCCCTGATGCTAATGCAACACCAATAGAAGCACGGTGCAGTGCTGGTGCATCGTTGATACCATCTCCAGTCATTGCAACCACTTCCCCTTGTTCAGAGAGGATACGGAGGAGTCGTAGTTTCTGTTGTGGCAACATACGGGCAAAGATAGCAACACTCTGGGCTTTTGCGTATATTTCTTCATCTGAATAATCAATGAAGTCTGATCCGAGAACAATGTCTTGTGATACCTCTTTTTCAACAATGCCAGCTTCTTTTGCAATCTGGAGTGCTGTCTCTGCGTTATCACCAGTAACCATGGATACTCGCACCCGAGCGTCTTTGATGTATGTGATGGCACCGGCAACCTCTTTTCTTAATGGATCTTCTAGTGATAGGAGGGTAAGGAATGTTGTCTTTCTTTTCTCCATCGCTAAATCTCCCTCTGTTATCTCTGAAAGATCAGAGACATCATTGGCAACACTCAATCCCAATACTCGTCTTCCCTTTGCTGCTTCTTGTGTTAAGAGTTCTTGGATTTGTTTCTTCCTCTGAGATGTTATCTGCTCTATCCTGCTTCCCACTTGAACGGCATGAGCATGTTCTAAGAGTACTTCAGGGGCACCAACACTGTAGTAACGTTTCATTCCTGTTGTGTGCTCTACCACTGCTGCTGAATAGCGAAGTGCTGAGCTAAAGGGAAAGTAGAAGAGTCGTTCTGTCGTTCTCTTAGGGATACCTCCTTTACAGTATTTTTCACAAGCATACACAAAAGCTTTTTCAACGGGTGTTCCGGTAAAAGTTATTCCCTTCTCTGATGTTTCTTGTGTTCCGTTTGATGCTAAATAGATACCTCGTATAATTCTCTTTGCTCCTTCAGAGAGGTTTTCGCCAACCCGATCTCTTCCTTCTAATCCAACCAATTCAACTAATCGCATCTTTCCTTCTGTTAACGTTCCCGTCTTATCCGTTAATATCCAGGTTGTTGATCCTAATGTTTCAACAGCTAGGAGGTTTCGTACTAACCCTCCCTGTTTGGTAATGGAGTGCATACCAAGAGCTAGAACAACGGTGATAACGGCTGGGAGACCTGACGGGACTCCTGCTACCGCCACAGCAACGGCAATAACTAAGGTTGTGTAGAGGTCAATGTCTTTAAAGTATGCTAAGAGAACGATGAAGAGAACAGAGAGTCCAACGAGAATGGTTATCAGCTTTGCTAATTCATCAGTTTGTTTTCGCAGGGGGGTTTTTCCTTCTGGTCCCTGTAAACTCAATGCTAACTCCCCTGTCTTTGTTTTCTCTCCGATTGCAACAACAACTCCTTTACCAAAACCACTCACAACAGTCGTTCCTCGCCAGAGCATATTTACCTGCTCTGCTAACATCTTTTTACTCACCAATGCGACGGTGTTTTTTGAAATAGGGGCCCATTCACCGGTGAGGATTGATTCGTTGACTTTTAATCCTTGTTCTTCAATTAAACGGATGTCTGCTGGGATACGCATTCCTGCTCGCAATACCACAACATCACCAATCGTGACATCTTCAAATGGTATTGATACAATTGTTTTATCTCGTTCTACTGAGGTAGATCGTTTATCTAATTCTTGTATTTTTTGAAATGCGAGAAATGTTCTCTCTTCTTGGAAGAAGCCGATAACGATATTGGCAATGAGGGTTCCGAAGATAATGTAGGCATCAATTGAATGGTTATCAGGGTGAACATTCGCATCAACAAGGTACACCAAGACACCGGCTATCAAGAATATGAAAACAATTGGGTTTTTAAACTGTTTTAAAAAGAGTCTAAGGTGTTGGAAGTGCTTTTTCTCTTTAATCTTGTTTTTTCCTAATTGTTCTTGTCGTTTCTGCACTTCTTCAGATGAGAGTCCTTGACGGGTGGTTCGTAAAAGGGTAAAAACATCGTCTACCGTCTTTTGAGACCAATCTTCCGCAGTGTCAAGGAACATAACATTCCCAGTGTAGCATGTATGCTATACTCAGCACACCATGTTGCATGAAACAATTAGGAGTGCAATGCAAGCTGCGATGAAGGAGCGTGACCCACTCTTGAACACCTATCGGAGTATCCTTGCCGCTTGTACAAATCTTGTACTAGAGAAAGGCCGTCGCCCTGATGCTGTACCAACTGATGAGGAAGTGATAGTTGTATTACAACGATTAGTCAAACAACACCGTGAGGCAGCTGAAGGCTTTCGTTCTGGGAATAATGAAGAACGCGCAGTTTCTGAGGAGAAAGAAGGTGCTCTCGTTGCTTCATATCTCCCTGCCCTGCTACCTGAGGATGAAGTTCGCTCTGTAGTTGTTCGTTTACAAGGTGAAATGCAAGTAACTGCTGGTGATCGAGGAAAACTCATCGGTGCTGTTATGAAAGAACTTGGTAGTAAAACTGATGGTACAACGGTGAATCGTCTAGTTGGTGAGGTGATTGGTGATTAGGGTGTATATATCACTCGTATTTTATTTTTTAATAATTTGGTATCAATTTCATCAATATGTGAAAAGAGGGGTTTATTAATAGTTCTTTGTTTGTTATAAGTTATACATTCTCCCCAAATTATATCTTCTACTCTTTTAATTTGAGAATTGGTAAGTTTATGATTTCCATGATTTATATCATTTTTAAATTGATGAATCTCTTCAAAAAGTTTTTTTGTTTCTTCATTTATAATCTCATTATTTTCCCCTATATTTAATAATTGAGGGAATGCTATCTTTCTTTCAGAAAATATTTCTTTTCTTAAAAAGTTTTCAATTGCTCCATCCAAAAGAACCAAAAATTCTTCGTTAGATAATGATCCAACATCCCACTGACGCATAATTTTCTCAAAATTATCTAAAATAACATTATGAGTCGGAATAATTTTTTTCAAATCAAAATCTATCTCACTTAAAAATTTTTTAACATTCAAAGATGAAATAGTATTAGCTCCAAAACATTCTTTATAATTAATTATCTTTGTTATAAACTTGGATAATATATTAATGGTTTTAATTTTATTTTTTGATTGTAAACAATAATAATATAAAAATTTGTTTATAAATAAAGAGGTTAATAAACTATCTAATACACCCCGTCTTCCATCGAAACATATATAAAACTCATTAGTTTTTTTGCAGAAAGAATATTCAATGTTGAATTCACTTGGGTATTCATTTGCCATTTTTCTTAAGACTCTCAGAAATTTAAAAATCTCATTTTTATGTTCTAAATTGATTTTAAACGTTTGATCATATCCCATATACAAATTAACTGATGTGTTTTTAAAAATTAATCACCGGAAACAATCCTTACAGATGCGCCTTAATGGTTTTTTGAGTGTTTGTAAAAATTTCCCTTCTTCACAATAATTTTCCTCGCCTTTTTTAATGACGCAATTACATTTGTCACATTTCCAATTTTTTCTCGCTTTTATCTTTTTCATATTTTTCATTTTACCATTTTTTGATTGGTGAGGTGGTTGGTGACTAGAGTGTACACCTCTTTTTCTACTTTTTCGAGACTCTGTGAGGCATCAACGGTTTTACAATGGTTGCAGTGTTCCATTCTCTTTTGGAATGCTTTTCGTATAGTATTGTGAAAATCAATATTTTCTGATTCAAACCTATCTTTCTCTCGTGTTTGTATTCTTTGAAATGCTACTTCTGGATCAACATCAAGGTAGATAGTGAGAGATGGTTTGAGGGTTCCGGTGTCTGTTTTGAGAGATATTGTTTCTAGGGCGTTTAAGTATTCTTCTGGCACATTTCGTGCTCCTCCTTGGTATGCAAAGGTTGAATCGGTGAATCTTTCACAGAGAACAATAGCTCCTTTCTCTAGTGCAGGAACAATCACCTTCGCTATATGCTGGGTGCGAGAAGCGAATAACAGAAGAGTTTCAGTGATTGGGGTAATGCTTTCTTCCGGTTGTTCCAGGAGTAATTGCCGTATCTTATCTGCAAAAGGGGTACCTCCTGGTTCTTTGGTGTGAACAACAGTGTGTCCTTCTTTTTTGAGTGTTTCTGTGAGTTTAGTACAGATGGTGGTTTTCCCGCTTCCCTCTCCTCCCTCAAACGTGATGAAATGTTTAGGCATGTGGGTAGTATACCTGTGGTCTTGGTTTTATGTGAAGAAAAGAAATACTAAATTCTTCTCACAAATTTTCTTGATATGACTATCAATTCATAATACAAAACTGCCACTACAATCTGTTCTAGCCAAATAAATATATAGATTGTTTCTGTATAAAAGACATCGTCAGTGATATTAAATGCTGCACCGGGAAATAGTAAAAACATTACATTTTGTTCAGTATGGTATGTAATCAAAAATAATATAAGTACTAATCCTGTTAAGTATGAAATAGGAAGAAATATATTTGTTCTATGATTTGAAAGTAATGAAGAAATCCATAAAATTAATTTATTTGTATGGTTAGTTTCTTTTAATTTTTTATATTTATTCAGTAAAATAGTATACATTTCTTCTGTAGCATGAGGTATATTTCTTTCTAAAAAATAATTATAAAATGATTCAAATATATTGTGATCAATTAGTGGGTTTCTATCAAGACTTACTTTTCCTTTTATATTTAATCTTGCTATGTTTTTTAGAACTTCTTGCCACTCTAAAGGATGAGAAAGAAGTCTTGTTCTAGTATCAATATTCACAGAAGAAACATTTTCAATATATTCTAATTGGTATATATTAGTATTTTTAAATAAAAAGCTTATCCTTTCAAAAAAGTATTGTACGTATTTTTTAAAATTGTCAGAAGAACTAAGTATGTAAAATGATTCAATATCTAAATTCTCAAAGCTTATATTACATTTTCGCAAATAAGGATCACCAGCTGTAGAATGTTCTCTGTCAAGAGGTGATTCAACACTTCCTAAATAAAAATTTTTAATTTTTAATTTTTTATTTGTAAAAAATAATCTTAAAGAAAATCTGGAGGGCAAGTTATATGTAATTTTTTTCTTATTATTAGAAAAATCTATCTGTAGAAAACTAGGCTGATTTTTAATAATGGAAATTATATACATAACATTAATCCCTCCTTATAAACCTTCAATACCGTCAAAAGGTTCAAAAAAATTATGTTTAATGTTCTCATTTCTATTACATTCAGTTAATTCAATAGTACAAGGCCCTTCTTCCACACCCTCAATGAAACTTCTAATTCCTTTTATTTCATTCCTTTCTAGTATTTTCATTTCAGAGTGCCAATAATATAATTTATATTAATTTTTCTTTCTTGTTATCAATATTTTTTAACAATATTCTCTTTTTGAGTACTTTACCCATATTTCCTCTCTCAACATGCTCATATTACCAAATGTAATAAAAACATTCAAGATTATTTTACAATACCTATCATATCTTTCTTTTCAACACAGCCTTTCGTTCCTCATCACCCATCTTCTCTATCGCATATCTCAGTGTTGTTCTCGGAATTTTATTATAGTTTTTCTCTATAAAAACTCTTACCACCTTCGCATCCTTTTTATAAACCTCCCGTAACATCCACCCAATAGCTTTATGTATTAAATCTTCCTTGTCTGAGAGTAATTGTTTAGCAATCCGTAGAAACATTGTAAATTCTCCAGCCTTTATCATTGGAAAACATGATAGGACTGATATTCTCCTTTCCCACAGATCTTTTGATAGAGAGAGACGTTCTATCTTCTTTCTTTCGCCTATGTGCCCTTTTATGTACTCTCCTATAACATTTGGAACGGTGACATCAACAATATCCCAATTGTTCACATATTTGAGATTCTTATAGTAAAACGTATATATCTTTTTCTTCTCAGCCTCATTTGCCTGTTTATACCGATATGTCAGAATGAGAAACCCACACATCCTATACTCATGATATTTAGAGGTTATAAGTTTTAAAAGCTCAGGAGTCTTTATATCCTCATACGTCTTCGCAATATCTCGAAGTACTGGCATGGTGATACCTACAAAACTATCATGAGCAGAGTAACTTCCCTTCCCTGTTTTAAAAAATCTCTCAGAATTCTGTTTTTTCTTTTTACTAGAGTTTTTCTTTAATACTGAGAATACTGACATATAGTTATAGCAAGTATACCAAAAAACAAGTTGTATTCCACAGTGCAAAATTTATAAAAATATATATAATTAATATGTGAAGTTAATCTCTGGCGCTGCAAGCGAACATCTATCAAAAGAGGTATCGGATATTTTAAATGTATCCATGGTACCGGTCTATAACAAAAGCTTTGCAGATGGAGAATTGTATATGAAGATAGGTGAAAACATACGTGGATCAGATGTCTATATCATTCAATCCACATCACCAGATGTAAACGATAATATCATGCATCTTTTACTGATGCTTGATGCTATTAAACGATCATCTGCAAAAAGTATAAATTTGATAATACCCTACTCTGGTTATGCAAGACAGGATAGGAAGGTAGAATCACGATCCCCCATCAGTGCACGTCTCGTCTCATCGATGATAGAGTTTGCAGGAGCAACTCGAGTAATGACTATAGACCTCCATTCAAAACAAGGTGAGGGGTTCTTCTCTGTTGCTGCTGATAACCTTTTTGCTATGCGATTCCTATACAAAGAGATAGCAAACTATGTACGAAAAAATTATGACGAAAAAGATGTTTTAGTTGTCTCACCAGATACTGGGGGTGTTCCCCGGGCAAGAGCCTTAGGGAAGCTATTTAACTCCAGCATAGCCATAGTAGATAAAAGGAGAGATGTAGACGGCATTGCAGAGGTCATGAACGTTGTTGGTGATCCAAAAGGCAAGGTATGTATTATCATAGACGATATGATCGACTCTGGTAACACTATCATAAAGGCAGCAGAAGCATTAAAAAAAGAAGGTGCAATGGCAGTTATTGGTGCTGCAACGCACGGCCTCTTTACTGGTAATGCCTTTGAGAATATAGAAAAATCATCTTTTAAGAAGTTCTTTATAACAAATACTATCGCTCTCAGTGATAAGATTAAGAAATCAGAGAAGATTCGAGAGATATCTGTCGCTCCTATGATTGCAGAGTGTATCCGACGTATAGAAAGGAGAGAATCTGTCTCAGAGTTGTTTGGTTAGGGTTTGAAAGTTTTACTGTTCGTCAGTATCCTTGTCATCGGTGTGTTTTCCTTCTAACTCTTCTTTTTCATGCTGACGTCTTTTGCCGTCATGAATATATCCTTTTTTCAATTCTTTATTCATAACATATCCTTTTTCGACTCCACGATACTTTTTTCCATGTCCATCTCTGTCACCACATCCATGACCGATAAGAAGTCCTATCAAAAGACCTACTATAAACGCTAAAGCGAGAAAAGAGATTAATTTATAATCCATTTTATTAAAAATTAACTTATAATCCATGTTATTTAGTATATCATGTTTTGAAATAGATTAATTTTATTGTATTAAATATTATTTTAATCTTAATTTACGATGGCAAATCTGCAATTTCATCAAGCATGTCTGTACGAATCATTTCTACCTTAACATCTTTCTGAAATAACTTCATAAGACTTTCGTAAGACAGAAAAGAAGTTCTATCGTATATGTCTTTAAAGCTTGGTCTATTAATTTCTCTATTAAATTTTTCATATCTTTCAGAATGAGATACTATATAAAATTTCATAGTGTTATCAGGCATTAATTTCGCAAAATCATTCAATCTAAGTAAACCAGAATATATTGTTGTTGTATTCTCAACTTCAAATGCACAGGGCATGCTATTTCCATTAATCCATATAACATCAATATTTTTAATCACTTTTAAAACATCTTCACTGTATGCCGTAGGTAATTTGTCTATAAACGTATCCTCATTAAAAATTTCTTCTTGTTTTTTCACACGATCTTTATCTGAACGTGGAATCCAAACGTTATAATTCCATTTCTCGGCAAGCTTTGCCAGTTTTGCCTGCATTTTAGAATGTATCTTTTTTTCATCATCATTAAAACCACACTCATCCACCTCTTCCATCTCGTCATCTTTTTCTATGAAATCTCTATCTATTTCTTCTATGATACTTAACTCTTTCTGATCTTTTTCATTTAAGATAAATGAATCTTTATTTTGAAGCATAATATCAACCACTTTTTTTGCAATATCACTATCTATTTTTCTTAAAGAACTCTGACCAAATAGACTAGAAAAAGTATTGCTTAAAATCTGCCCCTCTGATCGATTACCTGAATATTCTGTATTATCTAAAAATTTCTGTTTTGCTCCAGAATCTTCAAGCATATTTTTTAAAGGTATAGATTTCTCCGCTTCCGAAAAATTTATAAATTTCTTACCTTCAACATCAAATCTCCATATGAAAGGGTCATTTCTATTAACAAAATAGGGCTCTTCGTCCTTTCTAATATTTCCTTTGAATTCAAGTATCCCTATAAAACGGGAAAAATCACCACAATAGGATATTAACAAATCTCCCTTATTTAATTTGTTTTTAAGTTGATTTCTCTGTCTATTTCTTACACCAGCAATCTTTCCACCTTTTTCACAAAAAGTTTTCCATGTCTTTGGACTAAATAAATAAAGATAGTAATTCATATATTCAGTATATATAAAAGGTTTAAGAATGTCTAAATCAATAAAAATACTATTAAATCTACATGTGACCCCACGGGGAATCGAACCCCGGTTTCAGCCGTGAAAGGGCTGCGTCCTAGCCGCTAGACGATGGGGCCTAGAGAACTGTTAAACCGATGTGAATATAACATGTTTACGCAAATCCACCAAACAAGGAACCGATAAAGAAAGCAATAGAACCGGCAATAGCACCAACGAAAGTAACTTCAACAATCGCAAGTGCAATGTTCTCTTTTGTTAAGTACCCCCGGATAAAGCCAAGTGTCATTAGAGCAATGGTAAACCCGAGTACTGAATAGGAGAATGCTTGTTCAGGAGATGAGAGAAGTATAAATGGAATAATAGGAATAGCACCAAAGAGGATAAAGGCAAAGAAAGTTGCTGTTCCCCGAATACCAGGTCGTTCATGAGTTTGACTTTGCATATCTAATTTATAACGCATAAGAAAATCAACCCAGTACGCTTCGTTATGTTTAAACAGAGAAACTAATGATCGTGCATCTTCAGAAGAAAAACCACGTTCTTCTAAGACTTCAAGAGTAATGGCAACGGCTTCTTCCCGAGAATTTCGTAAGAGTTCCCTTTCTTCCCTCTCACGGACAGTGTAGAGTTTTTTTGCACTTCGAAGAGAGAGGAAATTTCCTAATCCCATAGAAACACCATCAGCAAAGAGGTTAGCAAAGCCAAAAAGGAGTACAAGGAAGATAGAGAACGTTCCTGTTGTATCGGTTGCAAAGCTAGCACCGGAGAATCCTGAAACAATGGCAAAGGTGGTGATAATACCATCGATACCTCCGTAGATAATTTCTCTAATATAGACAACAAAAGACATAGCAATTACCCCTTTATTGTAACAGGTTACCTGATGTATTATGATATAGCATAGTTTTGGTACATATATGTGTCCTCAAATGTGCATTTATACAATGAGTAATATAAAATTATGGAATCAATGAAAGATGAGAGTGGAAGTGAAAATATCAAGACCCCTCAACGAAAGTGTAATAACACATGGATTACAATCATCTTAGTAGTTATTGTTGTAGCCGGTATTTTTCTTGTGTATTCGTATGATTCAGACAACAAGAAGCACGGTTATAAAAAGGAAAGTAGCTTAGTTACATTGGAAGGTAAAGTAGACTATCCGAGTTGGTTGGCTGAGTCAGCAACAGAATCTGAAATAACAAAGATTATAGATGAACAGAGAGAAATGGTACAGCAAGCAGTTAATCAGGCAAATAATGAACAACCAGACCTCTATAAGAAAAGAGGTATTGATCACTTTGAGTTCATTGTCGCTGATTTCATGCGATGGAGGCCAAATAGTTGGGATAGTATTCGATTCACAACGCAGTCATTCACTGGTGGTGCTCACTACAACACCTATCTCTTTAGTGTTAACGCTACCGCAAATGGAGAAATTGTCAAAAACATTGGAGATTACTTGAGAACAGTGTCATACGATCAAGAAACATTTCTCACTGATCTAAACAAGGCACTCTCAACACAAGGTCGCACAGCAGTAGAGACAATTGGTGATGTTATCGTGTGGAACCTCAGAGATGTTAGTGAAGAAGGACAGAGTCCTGATCTTCTTATCTCATTCCCTCCCTGTAACGTTGCGTCGTGTGCCGACGGCATTATTGAAGTAATTCTTCCGGTAAAAGGATAGGAATAACATATACCACTTACGCACAGAGTGGTATATGGGCGATTAGCTCAGTTGGCTTAGAGCACTCCCTTGACTTGGGAGGGGTCACAGGTTCGAGTCCTGTATCGCTCACATTATTTAAGTATGTATTTAGTGTTTTTCAAAAATCTGATGTCGTTATAATTATTTCTACTTTCTTATGTTATACTGCATCCATGGCCCACAAAAAAACAACAAGTCCTCGAATTGCTACTAAGGCTAGTAAGGCTCTCAGAAGTCATTCTACTTCTAGAAGTACCAAAAGTATTGCTGGGAGTGCTTTATCGCAAAAACACGGCAGCAAAGGAGGTAGCAAAAGGAAATAAAATTTCTCTGTACTTTGATAGTATATTATTTAAATTAAATTTTTATTTATAGTTTTTACTAGTTTTATCACATCTGTTATATTTTTCACAAACCTAATTATTTATTTTAGTTTAATATTAAAATTAAAATAAACATATGTATATTCTCGGTATCGAAACAAGCTGCGATGAAACTGCCCTCTTCTATGCAAACTACAAAGAAAAAGGAGAAACAGTGCAGATCAATGACATCACAGAACGACTGTACTCACAAGCAGCAAAACATAGCCAGTACGGTGGTGTCTATCCTTCTCTTGCCAAACGAGAACATCAAACACACCTCCCTATCCTCACCAATGAACTCATCAAAGAAATACCAACAACTGATATAGCAATAGAAAACAAAGAAACAGAAATACAAGAACTCCTCAAGCGAGAACCAGAGTTACTGCAAGCAATCACAAAACTCCCACAACAAAAACCACGCATTGATGGTATCGCAGTAACAGTCGGTCCAGGATTAGCACCAGCACTATGGATTGGTGTCAATTGGGCACGAGCGTTAGCAACACTCTGGAATCTCCCCATCATCCCAGTCAATCATATGGAAGGCCACATTGTCGCTTCTTTGATGGAAGGTAGCCCAACAGATGGCTACACTCTCACAAAGCCAGAGTACCCACTCCTAGCACTACTTGTCTCTGGAGGCCACACTGAACTTGTTTTTTCAAAGAGTCTCGGCAACTATACAAAGATTGGTGCAACAAAAGATGATGCTGTTGGTGAAGCATTTGATAAGGTTGCTCGTCTGATGGATCTTCCCTACCCTGGTGGACCAGCAATTGCACAGTTAGCACAGAGAGCAAGAGAGACAAAACAACACCTCCCTGTAGAATTTCCCCGCCCAATGATAAACGATGGTACCTACTCATTTTCATACTCAGGATTAAAGACCGCGGTTCGCAGATACCTTGAAGAAAAGAAACTAACCTCAGAAGAACAAAAAGAAGCTATTGCGTGTGCGTTTGAAGATGCTGCTATTGAACCGTTGGTGTATAAGACAAGAAAAGCGGTTGAGGAGTACCAACCAAAAACGCTCATCGTTGGTGGTGGTGTTTCTGCAAATACCTATCTTCGCCATCAAATACATCAAAAATTACACAATCACAATCCAGATCTTGCTATACGATTTCCTCACCCAACCTTAGCGACAGACAATGCCACTATGATTGCAACCATCGGCTACCTGAGAAGAAATGACCTTACCACAACAAACAGAGAAAGAGTTGCCGCACAGCCTAATCTCTCCTTGTAGGATGTGGTATACTATCGTACGGTAAAAAAACATATGGCGGAGAGAAATAAAAAACCTTCATTTTTTGGAAAACTATTTGGTGGTCGTGGTGAAGTAGATGACTACTTTGAAGATGACGACGAACGCTACGATGGTGATGACTATCGAGCAGAAGAAGAAACTGAAGAGTATGAAGAAGAGGAAGAGGAAGAATTGCGTGACAGAAACGAAGAGGAACGAGAGATGTCTATCAACCTCATTGATAAAGGAGATAGTCTTGAGATATGTGCTCCAGTCCCTGGTGCTGGTCCAGATGAAATAAATGTCTCTATCACTCGAGAAGTAATCACTATTACTTTAAGCGTTAAAGAAAAAGATCTTGTTAAAGAAGGTTCCTACCTATCACAAGAAGTGTATATCGGTCGTGCATCAAGAAGCATTATGCTCCCTGTTGATATTGATGTAGAAGAATCATCGGCGGAAGTAAAAGATGGATTACTCTTGATTACCATGCCAAAGGTAAGTAAGAAAAAGAAAAAGCGCACACTGGTGGTGTCACGAAAGAAGTAATAAATATATTTTTGTGCTGAGGGTGAGACTCGAACTCACGACCCCTCGCTCTTCAAGCGAATGCTCTAACCAACTGAGCTACCTCAGCGTGTGTACCGTCTCAAGTATACCGCTATGATTCCTGTGTTGGGAAAATATTCGTCACGGTGTCAATAAGGCTTTTCCCTTGCTGTAAGATTTCTTCGCTTTGTTTCACAACACTCTGGAACGCAGTAATGTGCCCCGCAATGACATCTTGATTAGCCTGATACCAATAGTATCCGTAAGCAATAGTAACGGCAAACACAACAATCATAAAAAGTTTTTTCATCAATTGAGCGTTACGATTCGCCCGAAGCATGCGATTGTTATGTCGCACAACTCCAAGCATTTCATTAATTTTATCCTTCCCATCATCCATACGATAGTAAGTATAGCGTGTTTATTTGGTACAACTCGTGCCTCCCCATTAGGAATCGAACCTAAAGCTGCCCCTTAGGAGGGGGCTGTTTTATCCATTAAACTATGGGGAGCACAGTACTCCACCCCACCATATGTTATTATTGACTAATATTCAATGCTTTAGCTAGCTTCTCTTCATCAAAACCAACAATGACATCATCACCAACAAAGGTGACCGGAACACCAATCTGTCCACTCCTTTCAACCAATTCATTCGTTAACTTCTCATCGCCTGAAACAACTCTCTCGTCATATTCAATATTATGCTTCTCTAAGTATTCTTTTAATGTTTTACAGTGGTGACATGTTGGTGATGTATACACCTCAATAGTATTTTTCTCCATCGTATGAAATATTATCTAGTAATGCATGCAAAAAGCAAATGCATAACAATAGTGTACCACAAGGAACTATTCGGTAGGATAGACGTAGAAACGAGTATCTTCCTTCCGAAATGCCCTATCTTCATCAGGAATATCACCAGTCACGCCACGAAAATGAATTTCCTGCACCTCTTTATTATTAACAACTTCAAGATCAGTCACCTGTGTGTTTTGACGAAACTTTGTGTCAGCAAGTTTTTTTGATGCCACCATATGTCTCCTTTCTTCTGCTTCGTATTGTTGTTTTGCCGACGCATATCCATCATGTGAACGAAAAATACCGTAAAGAATGTTACCAAGAATGAAGAGAACAACAAGAAAGATAAACCAGGAGATAAATCCCAAGCGATTGCGTTTTTTTCTATAATATGATGTTGCCATAGGGTCTGTGAAAGCAGTATACTGGATATATGGAAAAACCAAAAAGGAAATGGAGAGCAATTGGTAACATTATTGTCGTTGCCGCTGTAATTATAGCCTTAATTGTCACATCCCTTCCATCGACATTCATTCATACCACCAATTAAACGTCTCGTTGCATCACTTTCAAAAAAACGTCATGTGGAACACGCACCTGACTTGTTCCCTGCCTCTTCTCTTTCCCTTTCTTTTGCTTTTCAAGTAGTTTCATCTTTCTGGTCACATCACCACCGTAGAGTTTTGCGGTGACATCTTTTCGAAGTGCAGAGAGTGTTTCTGAAGCAATAATAGTACCATCAACAACTGCTTGAATTTTAATAGTAAACAAAGCACGAGGAAGGAGTTCCCGGAGATGTTTCACAATGCGTCGTGCCTGCAGTTTCGCTTGAGAACGAGCGATAATTTTGGAAAACGCTGGAAATACTTCCCCAGAGAGTAACACATCCATACGAACCACATCACCAGGGCGAGATGCTAGTCGTGTATACGATAGCGATGCATACCCAGCAGAAACACTTTTCAAACGATCAAAAAAGTGTCGCATCAATTCTCGAAGTGGCATCTCAGAGGTAACCACAGAACGATTCTCCTGAACGTTGACAATAGTGATAATAGATCCCTCATACTCTTGAAGTAACTTTGAAACCGCCGCAAGGTATTGTATAGGAACGATGATAGAGAGTTCTACCCACGGCTCAGACACAGCAGTAATCAAATTCCTATCAGGAAATAACGAAGGACTCACAATAACCTCCTTGGTACCATTTTTTGTCGTTACCTCATAGTCAGTACTCGGTGTGGTAAGCATCAACGCAACACCAACTTCTCGTTTGAGTCGTTCTGAGATAATTTCAAGATGGAGTAATCCAAGAAAGCCACATCGAAAGCCTTTCCCTAATACCTTTGAGTGTTCTTGTTCAAATTGCAATGCCGCATCGGAGAGTCGAAGTTTTTCGAGTGCTTGCGTTAAGATAGTGTGGTGAGATGCATCGTGTGGATAGATTGATGCCCAGATAACAGGTTGTACTGTTTGATACCCAGGAAATGGTATAACCCCTTCTTTTGGAGAAGCAAGTGTATCACCAACAACAGCAACACCTGGTTCCTTAATCCCCGTAGTGACATACCCAATCGTGCCAGATGAGAGCGTCTCTTGAGGAGAATATTCTGGGGTAAAAATACCGACTTCTTTTGCTTGAAATGTCTTTCCAACAGATAACAGAGAGAGTGATTGACCTTTTGAGAATGTTCCAGAAAATACCCGAACATATGCCTTGATTCCATGGTGCGTATCGTACGAAAAGTCAAAAATAAGGGCTTTTTTTTCACCCTGAGAGATCTCTGGCGCAGGGACTACATCAACAACCCGTTTGAGGAGTTCTGGGACCCCTAACCCTGTTTTTCCAGAGGTGTGGAGAATAGTATCTTTCTGACACCCCAACAATGCCACCAACTCCTGTGTTGTCTCTTCTATTTGAGCGTGAGCCACATCTACCTTAGAAAGAACTGGTACAACGGTGAGATTTAATTTTTTTGCCAGGTGAAACACAGAGAGAGTTTGTGCCTGAACTCCTTGCGTTGCATCAACCAAAAGGATAACACCTTCAACAGCACGGAGCGAGCGGGAGACTTCATATGAAAAATCAATATGTCCTGGTGTGTCAATAAAGGTAATGGCATACGATACCCCATCAGATGAAAACGGTACCATAGCAGGTTGCATCTTAATGGTAATACCTCGTTCACGCTCTAACTCCATACGATCAAGCATCTGTTCTCCCATTTCTCGTTCTGAAATCACTCCCGTATATTCAAGGATACGATCAGCAAGTGTTGACTTGCCATGATCGACATGAGCGATGATGGCGACATTTCGTATAGGGGTGTTCATCTTTTCTGTAGTTTATGGAGAAACCATTTTTGTAATGGTTGCCATTCTTTATTACGAAGTGCTGAGAGCATACCACCCCACGCAAGAAGTCCTGCACCTGTTGAAACAAGAAGAGCAAAAAATAATAACAAGACATCACCGTTGTTGGAGAAGTTTTTAAAGATGATACTGGCAACGGCAACAAAAGTGATCGTCGCTGCAACGTGTTGGATAAATGAAAAAGCAATATTTTTTATAGAAACACCAAATGTCCTATGCAACAAGTACAGAATACAGACACCTGCCAAAAGCTGTATCACCGTAACACTGATTGCAATAGCAACCAATGCCGCCTCACCAGTTAACTGTGTCCCAAAGATGGTATTGACCTGTATCACGAAAGCAGGATCTGTTGCGTATCGCGCAACAATAGTATGTGCAACAACGACTTGAAGAATTGCAGAGATAACAAAGACAAGAAATGGTTGCAGTGTTTTTTGTGCAGCATAGAAGGCACGAGCAGCAATAGCAATAACGCTAAACCCAAGAGTACTCAACGCCAAGACACTTAAAACAATTGCTGTAATACGGGTTGTGGAAGCATCAAATAGCCCTGTTTCAAAGAGAATGCGGATAATTTCTTCAGGAAAGATAATAAGGAATCCCAGAATAGGAAGAACAAGAAAGAACGTATTCTGAAGTGCCTCTGCCACCTTATCACGGAACCGTTCATACTCATGCCGAGCAAAGTGAGTAGCGAGAATGGGAAAAGCAGCAATAGAGTAAGAGATACCAATGAGTGCTAACGGAACAGATCGAAGGTTATCAGCAAACCAGTAGACACTGAGTGTTCCTGCAGAAATACCCGTTAAAATACCAAAGATAATAAGTAATGCAATCTGATGTGATGTTAACGCTAGTGCCCGTGGGAGTGAGATAAGAGCTGCTTTATAGGAATCACGAAGTCTTTCCTGAATAGGACGCAATCGTGGCCAGATGTGTGAAGAGAAAAGCCATGGAAGTTGAATACCGATATGGAATAGAGCACCAAGAACAACTCCCCAAACGATACCAATAATACCAAAGAATGGATACAGAACAAGAATTCCTATAATAATACCAATGTTGTAAACAATGGGAGTGAGTGCGTAGACCATGAATCTTCGTTGAAACTGAGTGAGCGCAGCAAGAAAAGTTGAAATACCAAGCAACAGTACTTGTAAGAGAATAATTCTCGTAAACGGTATTAACAAATCAAGTTGTTCTTTACTGAAACTTGAAAAAATTGCTTCACTTAATGTTGGTGTTAAGAGAAACAGTATAGTAACACCTATCACCATGACAATAGAGAAAGCAAAAAAGAGTGTGTCTATAAAATCTCTCATTGCCTGTTTTGATTCTTTCTGTTTTGCTTCAAGGATAGGAATGAGTGCAAAGACTGAAATAAAGGCAGTTAAAAAAACAAAGAAGAGGTCTGGAATACGAAATGCCGCTAAGTAGACATCTAACGTATCACCAACCCCAAAGTTATGTGCTAAAAGTCGATCTCGAAAGATGGAGGTACCAAAGGAGATGAGCGCCATGAACGCCAAGAGATAAGCAGCGGTATGCATACCTAACACGGGACGACCAATACGGTTGAATATATTCATAGAACTCTTACAGTTTAACATTTATCACTCATAAAAAGGACCCCATAATGTGCAACACACACCCATTGCTGGATGTGCGTTGCATACAAATACTCCTCTTACGGTAAGCCGGATTCTGTACTTTCCATACGGAAAGTGGTGGTTATTTATCTAGGAAGTGCGTTACCGCACCTCTCATGCGCCACTCCACAATTAAAAATCGTGGTACGGACTTGCATTCAGATAGGAATTTAGCCGTTTCAGCTGTACATCACTGTACAGATTACCTCAATGAGGTCCCCTTCATTCTCAATCCAGGCGTCTCTGCTCGCATCCCTCACCGTTGCATAAGTATAGTTTCGGTGGATGGGCGTTACCCACTACCCTGCTCCGTTGTGTTATAAAAACACCGCGGAAATGTCCGGACTTTCCTCTTACATCAAAAATTGATACAAGCAACCACCTGTAAGAGGTTCTTATAGTGTACACCCCTCTACACATCAAAGGCAAGTTGCATTTCTGTTGTTAACATATGCGTTGCAGCAAATCCAGCGGGTACTTCAAGAACAAAGCGAGCTGGTCTCTCTGGAAGAAATGATGCTGGGTATGTTTCAGGATGTATTTGTTCTGCGATAGTAATAATCTTTTTTTCTTCTGATAACCAAATAATATCAATACTCAAAAGCATTCCTTTCATCCAAATACCATGCAAACCATTCTCTGGGAAAACAAATAACATTCCTTCTCCTTCAGAAAGGTTTGTACGACCAGCTAACCCTTTCGCTCGTTTTTTCGGTGTCTCTACAATGTCTGCTGTAATTGTCGGAATTTCTGGATTATCAATAAAATTGATACCAGTAATTCGTTGCTTTGGAGTGTTAGTAAATTGGTACTGAATGAAAAGAAGAACAACGAGTACTCCAAGGATCGCTACCGCAAGGATGCTGAATTGCTTTATAGGAACTCTCATGAATCGTAGTATACCGCGTTGTCTTTGTAGTACTATACCCACACACCTGCCGAGGTGGCGAAATTGGTAGACGCGTTGCGTTCAGAGCGCAATGGGAGTAATCCCGTGGAGGTTCAAGTCCTCTCCTCGGCACTAAAACAAATTTGATATCAAATAGTATTTTTTGTTCTGTTTTCATTAAATTTTTATTATGATTGAATTTAGTCATATTTGCTCTTGATAACCATAGTGTATATAGAGTAAGATATATGTGCAATATATAAAGTGTGAAAATTAGCATGACAGATATAAATCTACATCAAAAACAAAAAGGAGATAGAAATGAGTGTACTCGTCTAATTCTTGATTCGAGAACAAAAAATAAGATAATAGTTGCTGGTCCAGGAACTGGCAAGAGCTTTACATTTCAAGAACTTTTGAAAACTAAAGGTAGAAACGGTCTCGCGCTTACTTTTACCAATAATCTGGCACAAGATTTGGAAAAAGATCTTGGAACTTTGGCGAAATCATACACTTTTCACGGCTATTGTAAAAAACTTCTTCACAGAATTTCTGTAGACGGTATAGATACTGATTTTCTTTATTATCCGAAGCTTTCTAAATTGATAAAATCGGACGCGATAATTATTGGAAATACTCTTGAAAAATTTGACGAAGCGTTTCATATACTAGCTAGGGACAGTCGCATTGAATTTTATCTTGAATGTGCAAATTACTATAACGCTGTTGGGCATAATGATGCCGTTTACCGTGTCCTCAAATATTTTCAAACAAAAAAAGATTCTCTACCTTCATTCTCTCAAATAGTGGTGGACGAATATCAAGATTTCAATCAGCTCGAAGTTGCATTTATTGATGAATTGGCAAAGACTAGCCCGATATTGATTGTTGGAGATGATGATCAAGCAATTTATAATTTTAAAAATGCATCGCCCGATCATATTCGTACTAAGTTCATTCATGCAGATTTTGAAAAATTTGAACTACCTTATTGTAGTCGTTGCACAGAAGTAATTATTAGTTCTGTTCACGATGTTATAAAAAAAGCGAAAAGCATTGGGAAATTACAAAACAGAATTGAGAAAAATTATATTTGCTTTTTGCCCGACAAGGAAACTGATAACATAAAACATCCTCAAATTATTCACGCAAAATGTTCAGTACAAAATTCTCGTACACCTTATATTTCAAAATTTATAGAGCAGGAAATTAAAAAAATACCACAAATAGAAATTAATTGTGCGCGAGAAAAGGGTTTTCCGTGTGTTTTAATTGCTGGACCCTCACACTATACAAAACAAGTATATGACTATTTATTGGAAAATAATTTTAAAAATATTGACTATGTTGGCACAAAAAAACAAAATGTTGAGTTTTTAGAAGGATATGAAGTTTTAATGCATAATAGGAACTCGAATCTTGGTTGGCGAATAATTTTAGAATGTTCAAGATTGACGGATAAAACAGATATTATTAAAATGATGAACGGGTCAAAACAAAAATTAACTGATTTGCTCTCACCGGATTTTAAAGAAAAACATCTTGCTGTTGTTGCACTTCTCGCAAAACTAAAACTCAACGAAACATTGCTCGAATCAGAAATCCAAAAGTTACTTTCAGAATGTGGAAAACAAAAAATTCAGGAAATCAAGGAATTTCTAAATATTAATCTAGAAACAGAAAATGATGAGGAAACAATCGAAGACACAAATATTTCAATAAAAATTACAACAATAAGCGGTTCTAAAGGTTTATCAGCAAATTATGTTTTCCTCATTGGGATGAATAATAATGATTTTCCAAAAAACGATCAAAATCCAACAGACAATGAAATTTGCCAATTTATTGTTGGAATTACACGAACAAGAAAAAAATGTTATTTGATATCAAATTTTCGTTTTGCAGGGGCTTCTAGAAAATCAAAATCAGTGTTCATTGATTGGATAAAAACGGAAAAAGTTGCTGAAGTAAATGTGAGTGCTAGTTTTTTCCAAAACCCTGCTCGTTAAATTTTTGCTTATTCAAAGTAAATCTTCACGAAGTGTATAACTATAGCACCAATAAAACACGTATCGCATTTATTTTGTTATACTACAGCAACCTATGACAGACGCCTCTATAAAAAAATCAAAGTATACATGTTCAAAATGTAAGCACTCAAAATATGAGTCAGGAGAAATAAGAGCAGCGGGTAGTTTTTGGACAAAAATCTTTAATATTCAAAATAAAAAATTTCTATCAATTTCGTGTAAAAAATGTGGCCATACAGAATTCTATTCTCAAGATAAAGCAAAAACCGTCGAAAACATTTTTGATTTCCTTATCGGTTAAGTTACTCTATAGTACATTCCGTATTATTCGTTGCTAGCAGACAGTAGAGACGATTGAGTTCTGTTGGATAAGGATATTCATACCCAATCACCTTATGCGGTATGGTACATGTTTTCTGTTTTACTGTTTCTAAACCACACCACCGATTATCATCATAGCCACAAGCAATAACTGCTTTATCAATATGTGCGAAATACCATGTGTAAACAACTGGAATAATCTCAGGTGGTGTGTTTGGGAGGAGACAACTCGCAGCAGCAATATCTTTATTTTCTGTTCGTGTTGGTAGTGGCACCTCTTGTTTTTCTCCATTAACAGTCGTCACTGTTGTTTTTGGTGGTGTCATATCCGTTATTAAAACGGTAATCACAACAAGAATAACAATAAGGGAGATACCAATGAGAAAACGAATAGTGTTTTGATGCATATAATCTATCGCTGTATCGTACCACAAAGGATTACTCTTTTTCCTTTTCTTCTAGGTTAAGAGCGCATGAATTGATACAGTACCGCTGCCCTGTTGGTGTATCAGGAGCATCTGGAAAGACATGCCCTAAATGTGCCCCACAGCGTTTACAGAGCACTTCAGTTCTCGTCGTACCAAGAGAGCTATCTACCCGTGTACCAACATTCTCTGCTTGTGCGATATCATAGAAACTTGGCCAACCAGAGTATGAATCAAACTTTGTTTTTGAATCAAAAAGTTCTGCATTACACACAGCACATCGATACATACCATCCGCCTTTGTTTTGTAATATTTCCCACTAAATGCCGCTTCGGTACCCTGCTCTTGTGTTACCCGATATGTTTCATCATCTAATCGCTCTCGCAACTCTTCTTCAGAAAATGATTGCTGTTCCATAAAATCAGTATACGTTACCCTCCAATTGATCGTTTTTGAATGTACTGCTGATGGTAATCTTCTGCCTCGTAGAAAGTGGTTGCCTTGGTAATCTCTGTCACAATACCAGCGGGATATACTCCTTGTTCTTCTAACCTCTTTTTTTCCTCTTCAGCAATTTGTTGTTCTTCTGGAGTAGTGTAGAAAATAGCGGAGCGATACTGTGTTCCTCTATCTGGTCCCTGCATATTAGGTGTTGTTGGATCGTGGATACTCCAAAAACGTTTTACGAGATCTTGATATGTTATCTGTTCTGAGTCATAGGTTACTTCAACCGCCTCTGCATGATTTGTGGTACCACTACAGACACCCTCATAACTAGGACTTTCTGTTGATCCACCAGTGTATCCAACTCGTGTTGATACAACACCAGGAGTGGTGCGGAACTTCTCTTCTACTCCCCAGAAGCATCCCGCGGCAAATATCGCAATTCCCTGCATAATGGTAGTATATACACTATCTCGGAGGGGTGCCAGAGTGGTTGAATGGGGCGGTTTCGAAAACCGCTGTCATGCTTCATCGTGTGACCGAGGGTTCGAATCCCTCCCCCTCCGCATTGTAACCAAATGAGGGTTCAAAGTTACACTTTGCCTTCTGCATAAGCCGTTTTTCCAAAGAGTTCTTAACCTAGATAAATCAATTTTTCTATGTCTTCAGCTTCTTAGTATCAATGTAGCGGTAAATGGTCATAATGTTGACTTGCAGGATGTCTGTTGTGTTTTTGACTTTATAGAAATCTCTAATATTCATAAGTATATGATACTTTACAATGCTTTACATAGCAAATATATTGGTGAATAATATATATGTGAGATTTTCTAAACACTTCAAACTGAATAAAACACAAACAGAGCTGGACTTCGTAGATATTCCTCTGAAAACAGATATTCCTCTTTACATAGATCCTCATGTCATTGCGACACGTGAAGATTTGCTGTCAGTCAAATGCAACAACATCGTTGTCAACTTTTTTCAAACCGTTGTTACAAAAATAAAAAATGGTGATGATGAATTTGCGAAATATATGCTGAGTAAATTGAGAGAGCCCAACCAAACACATTTTGGACTTTCCAGCAAAGAGCCGAAAGGAAGGGGGGTGGGGGGTAAACAATCAATTGACATATACAAAAAATTCAAAGAAAGTGAGGCCATAAAAACTGGATTTCTGAAAGATCTTTCAGGGACAGAACTTGTGATTGAAGGTATTGGTAATGACAAGATTTCAGATATGACTACGAATATAATAAAAAAAGATCTTATAGAATACACACAAAAACAATGTGACACATACGGCATACCAACAGAAAATGTTCCTGCAGAATTTTATTGGAACCCGCAGAACCAAGAGTGGGAAAATGAATATGTTCAAATCCCTGTCTATGAAAACAGGTCCATAATTTTGGTACCCAAAGTGTTTGCGAGATACCAAATTCAATACAATCACCAACAGTATTACAACAAATTTGTTTTGGAGTATCTTCAGCAAGAGCATATTGATGCTAATTCTTCATTAGTGAAGCTTCTGAAAAATGGTGAGAAAAAAGTCTATAAAAAAGATTTGAAAAATGAAGAAGAATACAAATTGTCAAAAAAATTTCTATACGAATTCTCCAACGAGCATCCAGAGGTGCTGGAACAGTATACGAACTCAGTCTCAAGGGATATCAAACCTATTACGGACACCGAGATTGAAATTCGTCATCCTGAACCAAAGAAGATTGATTATTCGGAGCTGAAAGAAAAACTGCGCGCTATTCCAACAGGCAAGAAAGATGCTAGTAACTACCACAACGTTATGGTGGGTATACTTGAAGCTATATTTTCACCAAATTTATATGCACCAGCAAAAGAGGAAAAGATACACAATGGGCGAAAATTTATTGATATTATTTTCTTGAATGGTGCAAAAAAAGGGTTTTTTAAATATATTACAAATAACTTCCGTTTCCCTCAAATAATTTGTGAGTGCAAAAATTACACAGAGGACCCTGCAAATCCTGCATTTGACCAGCTTTCTGGTAGATTTTCCCCTAATAGAGGACAGTTTGGATTTTTGTTAGCACGAACATTTAAGAACAAAAATAAGGCTAAGCAACGCTGTAAAGATACTGCGAATGACCACCGTGGATTTATTATTCCTCTGGACGATGCCGACATTATGCAGCTTATAGACTGGAAAAATAAAAATGACTTCCAGAAAATTGATGATTTTCTTACAAATCAATTTAGAGAACTAATTAACTAGATTGAGTGTTGCCTTCTTCGCTGTTAGACTTGAAATGAAGTAGTAGTTTGAAAAGACAATCCAATGGATTCTAATATCGTCTTACTACTCTTCGTCAAAAAAGGTGTGTTTTAGTTTATAATATAAATAGAGATGGAATATAACTATGTAAAGAAAAAATGGAGTACTGTTACCTTTATATACAGAAAGGGTGATGAGAAATATATAGATAGTCTCAAAAAAGCAATTCAGGTGATAGAAACACTATCACCAAAGTTATACAAAAAGGATGTAAAAAAAATTAAGTATATATTGATATATAAGTCTAGTAAGTTAAACACATCTCTCGGGTATAAAGAACAAGGTCTGGTAGTGATTCCAATAAAAATGCTTGATAGCAGCTCATTGCTGTGGAATGCCGGTACCCTTGTACATGAAGCAAGACATATAACCCAACCGAAGAATAAAATGTGGGATTTCTACTGGTGTGAAATGAATGCTACAAAAGGTGAGATGGAGTTTTATTCTGACTGTGAAGATAAGTATTACTATGATTTAGTAAATCCAAAAACAAAAAGAAAAAAGTATTTTGAAGAATTGAAAAAAAGACAGAAAGAAAAGTCCACCAAAAAGAATCCATATGTGCAATTGAAAAACACAGACAAGGATTGTAAAAAAATTGATGAGATAATTAAAAACTTGATCTAAGCCTAATCTTCCTTTTGCAAATAAAAAAGTATATTCTGATACAATGTACTTAAATGGAAAAAGTAAATATACAAAAAGTTTTAGATGAATTAAAAGAATTTAGAGATAAAAGAGATTGGAAGCAATTTCATACACTTAAAAATCTTATCTGTGGTTTAAATGTTGAAGCTGGAGAATTGCTAGAACATGTTATATGGGAAGATTTAAAAGAACCAACAGATAAACAAAAGAAAGAAGTAGAGAAAGAATTAGCAGATGTTTTCAATTATGTTCTATTAATAGCTGATAAATTAGATGTTAATTTAGAAAAGATTTCTATGCAAAAAATTAAAGAAAACGATATTAAATACCCTGTTGAGAAATCAAAAGGAAATAGTAAGAAATATAATGAATTATAAATATCTTAAGAGATAAGATAATTTAATCCAAATGCAATACCTAAAAAAATGAAGATAACAATACCAAGTCTTAAATGTAATCCCATAGCTTGTTTAAACCACACCCTCCATTTATTCTTATGCTGATATAAAAATATACAAAATCCCGTAAAATCCCAAATAAATACAAACAGGAGTGGGGTTATGGCAATATATGAAATTATTGTTATGGATGATTCTATCGAAAACGAATTGTCAGGATTTAACGAGGATACAATCACTAGAGCTGCTATAGGAAAAATAAATGTACTGAACTTGATTGTGTTATTAAACATATAAATATCTTAAAATTTTTATCCCTCAGACTTAACTTTCTCTATAATCTCTATTAAATTAACCTGTGTGCTACTTTGATCAGCAGCAACATCTTCTTTTGGCAATAGAAACTTTTCAACTTCAAGCGTGTATGTATACCCTTCCTCATAATCAAACCCAAAAATAGAACCGTAAAAGTATTCACCATTCACAATCATACATTTTTGTGGCGCAATACCAACACAATCCACAAGCTTTGGTCCAACCGTCACGGTTTCATAAGAAACTAAATCAAACTGTACTACTTCACCTGATTTCGTTTGTACATAGATATCATCGTTGGTAAAGTTAAATTTGTAAATTCCTAACAGTATCACAATGATAGGTATTGCAAAGAGTAATGCAGCACAGTAAATAATGATTTTTTTGATTTTCATTCTTTACATGCAACTGACAATTCACTCAATGCCCTCTACTGTACCGGTTCAAATTGTAGTGGTTTAAAAACAGAAAAATTATAAATCAATTCAGTTGATACAGATGGTGTTTGTGAAAATGGTTCATCTTCATTTCTGTCTAAGTATGAGATAGATACCTTTCCTGTGATAGGAGTAAATACTATACTCTCAGGAATAATGCGATCACCAACAAAGACACTTTGACCACCGAGGTAACGATTAATTCTTTTACTATAAACAGCGTGACTAACATGATAAAAGGTACCAGAACCACCAGTATTTTCTGCAAGCCATACAAAATAACACTTTTCACATTCTTGAGATGGTGTCGTGCTCACTAAAGTAACCCGAATCCTTCCTTCATTACCAACAAACTCACCGTCCGTTAGTTGATACTGTTCAATTGATCCACCAGAAATAGAGGTGTAATAAAGACCATTTGCAGGAGTTGGATTAATCGTATCTTTCAAAACAAAAAGCACAATACCAATGAGGGCAACGACAACGACGACGACGACAATATTCAAGCTTTTATTCATAGTGATAGTATAGCATGGGTAGAGGAATAAAGAGGAAATATATATAATAAAAGACAAAACCCCCAAAAAGTCTTAATTACTATACCTCTATACCTTTATATGCTACACTACGTATGGTTTCTGTCATATTTTTGACAGGTTTATTGTACAAAACATAGGAGGATACATATTGTGTCTAGATATCCAAATTTTAAACGCACAAGCGTTAACAGAATGCTTAGAACTGAATCCTCAGGAGGTTTGTTACTTATAGCAACTCCTGAAAGAAAAATGCCTAATAAGAAGGCGTTACGTCAGTTATTCAAGACTGTTGTCGAGTGTATGAATGCTAGCTATAAAATAGCTTATCCAGAAGTGTACTCACCCATGCTTTTAAAAAACACTGATGTAAATTGGTGGCTGCAAGTCTCTTTACCATTGATGAGTCCAGAGATGGTGCTCCAATTTAAAAAGATATTCAGTGAAGAAATAGCAAAAAGGGTGTCTCAGGATGAATTACTTAACTCTGGAGGAAAATATATGTGCTTTGACAACAGAGTGTACGAATATATTGATAAGGAGTGGTGGCGAAGATAATAAGTGTGTTTGAAGGATTCTTCAGATGCACATAGAACTCACGTAGTATGGCGGGCAATACTGCGTGGGTTTTTTTTACCTTTTTTTGGAAGAGAAACTAATCAAAGTATTAGGAAGAAAAGCAGAAACTGTCATATCTTCTGAAAAGTATTTTTTCAACTTTTCACTTTCACGAACGAGAGAGAGGATTGTTCCCTGAGATGTATCTGGTGCCACGGTGAGACGATCACGCACTTTGCCATTAATTTGTACAACCACAACTACTTCCTCTTCATGCAACTCCTGAGTATCTTCTTGTGGCCAAGTACTGTTCTGTATTGAATCAGTATGTTTGAGTGCCCCATTCCATATCTCTTCTGAAAGAACAGGAGCAAATGGTGCTAACAATTGAATAAATGTTTCATAAACTTTTCGAGACGGTTCTTTCTCAAGTGCTTTTAAAAGAATCATAAGAGCGCTCACTGCAGTATTCAAACGAAATGTTTCAATATCTCTACCTACCTGTTGTATCGTTTTCTTTTGTAACTGTTGCAACGTCTTCCCTGGTTCTTGATCTATCAACTTTTCAGACAATAGATGGATTCTTTCCAAGAAACGAATAACACCAGGAATATCAGTATCAGACCAACTTACCCGTTGAGAAAATGGTGCAATGAAAGCGACAAAGAGACGAGTAGCGTCAACACCATGACGTTTGGCAAATGCAAGAGGGTCAACAACGTTACCTAACCGTTTACTCATCTTTTTACCATCATGTGCATGAACAATTCCAACAGTCTCAAGGCGAGTAAATGGTTCCTTGGTAGAAACTAATTTTTCATCATAAAGAAATTTATGCCAAAATCGAGCATAAATCAAATGACGAGTCGCATGTTCAATACCGCCGATATAGATATCAACAGGCATCCACTCCTTTTCACGATTCGCATCAAGAAAAGCCTCTTTATTATGAGGGTCAATATATCGTAGATAGTACCAACAGGAACCTGCCCACTGTGGCATGGTGTTGGTTTCTCGCTTCCCACTACCACCACAGGAAGGACATGGTACATTCACCCAGTCTTCCATAGCAGCAAGTGGTGATTCTCCTGTTCCAGTCGGTTCATATGATGCTATCTCTGGCAAAGTAATCGGTAGTTCAGATTCTGGTACTGGAACAACACCACAGTCTTTGCAGTGAATCAGAGGAATTGGTTCACCCCAATAACGCTGTCGAGAAAATACCCAATCCTGGAGACGATACGTCACCGCACGCTCTCCTCCTGCTTTCTTGGTGATAGCGGGTTGTGCCTCGGCAACAGTCATACCATCAAACTCACCTGAGTTGATAAGAGTGCCTTCGTGTGCTTCATACGGCACTACTTGTTCCCCAGCAATAGTAGCAATGACTGGTAAATGAAACACATCTGCAAATGCAAAGTCTCGGTGATCGTGTGCAGGAACTCCAAAAATAGCACCCGTCCCATAACTTGTGGTGACATAGTTGGCAACGAAGATAGGGATTTTTTCTTTCGTCAATGGATGTATAGCGTGTATTCCCTTCAGCTGTATTCCACTTTTCTCTTGTTCATGTGTGCGTGTAGCAATCTGTTTTCTAAATTGTAATTCTTGGTATGTCTGCACTTCATCTTTATTCTCAACATGTGTAAGAAGTTTTGAAAGACCTCGGTATTCTGGTGAGAGTGCAAGAAAAGAACAACCAAACAGTGTGTCTGGTCGTGTAGTAAAGACAACAATTGGAGAAGAACCAGCAGAAAGAGTAAATGAGATATGGTACCCCTCACCTTTACCAATCCATGCACGTTGGAGATCTTTCACAACATCTGACCACTCTGGGAGTGTATCGAGGTCAGAGAGGAGCCGTTCAGCATAATCGGTAATACGAAGAACCCATTGACGAATTACTTTTCTCTCTACAGGCGTACCACACCGCTCACAACAATCCTCATCAAGATCTTCATTGGCAAGTCCTGTTTTACAATCTGGACACCAGTTGATAGGTTCATTGGATTCATACACTAAACCTTTTTTAAAGAATTGAAGGAAAATCCATTGCGTCCAGGTGTAATATGAGCTGTCAGTAGTTGCAATTTCTCGCTCCCAGTCAAAAGCAAAGGCAAGATGTTGCATTTGATTTCGAAACGTATCAGTATTTTTTTTTACCACAACACTCGGATGTACCTTGTTTTTGATAGCAAAGAGTTCTGCAGGAAGTCCAAACGCATCCCACCCCATTGGCTGCAATACTCGTTCCCCACACATTCGTCGATATCGACCATAAATATCAGTTGCATTGTAGGTGCGAACATGTCCCATATGGAGACCAGAACCTGAAGGATACGGAAACATGGTAAGGACATAGCGTTTTGGGGCACTTCCTTGTGGGGTACGGTATGATTTCTCTTTCAGCCATCGTTTCCGCCACTTCTCCTCAAGGGCATGAAAATCGTACATAATTGTACTGTATCATACAATGACAATACACCCTATATATAACAGTACTTATGGAACGAAAATACTACATAATAGCAATCGGTATACTCCTCGGAAGTGTCATTGTGCTGTGGTACCAACTACACATTACCTCTGCCACCTACACCATCCTCTTGCCAGAAAAAGATGATACTCCTGTCACATTAACGTATGGTGAACAAACGGCCTTTGCCGATGAAAACTTTTTTCGACAAGTAGAACAAAAGTTCATAGAAGAGAAAACGGACTTCATTTCAGCAGATCTCACCAATCAACGCCTCAAACTATACAAAAAAGGTAAAGTCGTGGAAGATGTTCCCATTCTTTCAAAAGGATTGGAAGGATCGTGGTGGGAAACACCCTCAGGATTATTTGCCATTCATACACAAAAAGAAAATCACTTCTCTACTTTTGGGAGTGTTCACATGCCATATGCTATGCAATTTCAAGGAAATTTCTTTATCCATGGTTGGCCATACTATCCAGACGGCACCCCGGTGAAACAATCATTTTCAGGTGGATGCATTCGTTTAAACACTGAAGATGCAAAAAAGATATATACTCAAACACACGTTGGTATTCCCGTATTAGTACATGAAGCGAAACAGAAAGAAACCGTCTTTACCTACCCTTCATTAAAACCAAACATTTCCGCATCATCATTTTTGGTTGCCGATGTGAACAATAATGTGGTGCTGGTAGATCACAATCCTGATGCCATACTTCCCATCGCTTCAATTACAAAACTTATGACAGCGTTGATAGCAATTGAATATGTGAATATAGAAAAATTGTTGCGAGTATCTCCTGAAGCATTGGTTCCAACATCAAAACCACGACTCCAAGCTGGATCATATAACTCCATTTATCATCTCCTCTATCCACTCCTTCGTGAATCATCAAATGAGGCAGCAATCGTTATCGGCAACAGTGTTAACCCAGATAGATTTATTACCTTTATGAACCAAAAAGCAAAATCGGTTGGTATGGAACACACCGCTTTCACGAATACTTCAGGGAGTGACAGTGGCAATGTTTCAACCGCTAGAGACCTTTTCCGGTTTGCAAAGTATTTACATACTAATAGAAATTTTGTATTAAATATTACAAAAGGAGATTTGGAACTTGAAAAGACATATGGCAAGCTCCCGTATGAAGATCTTGGTAATTACAATATATACAGTGACACTGAAACATTTTTAGGTGGCAAGATTGGTAAAACACAAGCGGCAGGAGAAACAATGGTAGCGCTGTTTAATGTCCCTATCGGCAACACACAACGAGCGGTGGTAGTAATTGCTTTGGGAAGTAGTGACGTAGAAAAAGATATTAATACACTATTGGAATACGTGGTAAACAAGTATGCTGTACCGAAGAGATCAACGAGATTCCCTCTCTAACGATCAGGTGGTAGCGCGTAGTACGAAATAAGGTAATTTGCTAGTTTACTAAAGGGTCTGGCAAGTGAATCGGAGGCATACCGCGCTCCTTTCGGATCAACAGTAAAGAGGAAGATAGAATATTTTGGGTTAGATGCTGGGAAGTACCCAAAGAATGAATGGAGTATCTTATCCTCAAGATACTTCCCTGTTTTCGAATCAACTAACTGTGCTGTTCCCGTTTTTGAAGCAATGCTGTAGTGAGGATTACGAAGTGCTCCTCCGAGTAAAGCCTTATCATACACATTCACTAAAAAGTTAGTAACTGTTTCGGTTGTTGATTTCTTGAACACTCGTTGTTTAATAGATTTAATAGCACCGCCTCCAATAATAGCTGCAGAAGATCCTTGTAAAATAGTTTCTTGTACAACCATAGGGCGAACAAGATAGCCTCCATTTGCCAACGAAGAAAGTGCTCGTGTGGCAGCGATGGGAGTAACGGCAATACCATGACCGTACGATGCCGTCACGTATTCAATAGTACGTTTCGTATTGAGATTATCAATCAATCCTCCTATCTCTCGTGGTAAATCAATACCTGTTGGTGTGTCAAAAGAAAATTGATTAAAGTAACTTCGATACACCGGCACACCAGTTTTCAAAACAACAAATGCTGCCCCGAGGTTTAATGATTGACTTAAGATACTTTGCAGTGATATGTTTTTTCCCCGAGCTCTACCGTCATAGTTTGATACTTTTTTCCCATCAACAACAATGCTCCCTGTGTCATCATAGGTATCGTTCACACTCACTCGACGCGAATCAAGACCAATAGCAATGGTAAGTGGTTTGAAAACGGAACCCATTTCATAGACATCAGCGATAAATGGATTATTGTAAACGCGGTGATCTTTTTCTGCTTGAAAATTATTTAAATCAAAGGTCGGCATCGACGCCATAGCGACAACTCTTCCAGTATTTGGTTCAAGAACGATACCGCCCACTTTCTGTGATTGGTAGCTAGTACTAATCTCTCGAAGAAGAGATTGTAGTTTTTTCTGTACTTGCACATCAATACTAGCAACAATATCTCCTCCTGCAGATAATCCACGGGCACCTTCTTCACTCACACTCCCCCGAATCACATCAGAAATATCAATATTGTTTCGTTGTCGTTGACTTAAAACCGTATCGTATGAATTTTCAAGACCGTACTGACCTTGGTAAACATTGCGATCATCAAAACCAACGTAACCGATAACGTGTGCAGCAAGAGAGGAAAAAGGATACACTCGCCACGCTTCCTCCTCAAGACTCACTCCTTTCAGACCATACCGTCGTATTCTTGTTTCAAGTTTTCCAACAACATCAGAAGGCAATTGTTTCTGTATTATCTCATAACCATCATTGACAAGATTTGCTTTTTGATAAAATGTTGCTTCGTTAATTGGTAACACAGCATTAATGTGACCATACGCTTCATCAATATCATCTAATTCGCGTGGAGAGATGACAAGTCTCCTACCATACTGTGTTGTTGCAACAAGTACCTTCTCACCATTTTTATTAGTAAAATAGATATCTCCTCGTTCAAATAGTTTTGCATTTATCGGTGATCGTCTGTCACCAATTTCGCTTTCAGTGAATAGTTGTAGGTGTGCAAGACGAGCAATGATAAGAATTGCAATAATAACAAAGACACCAAGAAGAACCTGAGATCTTTCTAAATTTAGTAAAGACAACATGATGGTAAGAAGATTCCTTTAGAGATGATCGGCAGTTACAGAAACAGTAACATGTTCTGTGTTTTCTGTGACGATGTGAGAGATAGCGCTCGCATTGTTGTATGTTGCTACCATACTATTCTCCAGATACATAGCTTCTTTATGAATATCTCCTGTCTCCAAAGCCAACTTCTGTGTTTCTGCCAATACAACAACTCCTTGGTAAATGAAAAAGAAGTGAGCAAGCAGAAGGATAAGGGTGGCACCAGATATAAACGCAGCGAGGCGTTGTTGTGTAAAAGCGTGTCCTATGTGGAGCCCATAGTGTGACACTGATGATTTTCTTTGCATAATTAAAAGATAAAAGTTCGTAATTTAGCACTTCGTGCTCGTGGATTATTGGTACATTCCTCAACACTTGGTCGTATTGGTCTTTTTGTAAAGCGCTTACCAAGTTCTCGGCGTTCCCAATCCACAAAGGCCCGTTTTACAATGCGGTCTTCGATACTGTGAAATGTGATGATACCAACGCGTCCTCCCGCTTGTACGCACTCTAAAGAAAGTGCGGCGAGAAAATCGTGAAGGGCTCCAATCTCATCATTAACAGCTATTCGTAATGCCTGAAAGGTTTTTGTTGCTACATGAATGTGACGAGGGTAAAATCGTCGCGGAATCGCACCTGCTACAATATCAGCAAGTTGTCCTGCTGTCTCTATCGGTTTTTCGTCACGACAAGCAAGGATACGTTTTGCAATTCGACGAGACCAACGTTCTTCGCCATACCCCCAGAGAATATCTGCGAGGTGATTTTCATCCCATGTATTCAAGATAGTGCGTGCGGTAAACATACTTTTGTTTTCTGTTTTTGTTGCGTACTGCATATTGAGTGGTTCATCTGTTTGAAAAGAAAAACCTCTTCCGCATGTCAAATGGTAACTACCCCAACCGAGGTCTGCTATCACCTTATCTACTTTCTCAATACCCAATCCATTAAGTGCAGTTCGTATGTTTCTGAAGTTTGTTTCGACGAAACATTTCTTTGCGTGATATTTTTGTAATGTTTCTTCTGCAACCTTCAGTGCATTACCATCAAGATCAATACCGATGTAGATACCATCCCCATCAAGGTCATCAAGAATTTTTTTACCATGCCCACCGACACCTGTCGTTGCGTCAACGCAAATGTCGGTGTGCTTTAACGAAAGTGAATCAATTAATTCATTTTCCAGCACTGGTATGTGCTGTATTGTATTGCAGTGTTTGTTTGACATACATTTCTGTTAGCCGTGGTATATCTGTTCAACAAGATCGGGCGAACGTTTCTCTACTTCCTGCATATAGGTATTCCAAGCGTCTTCATTCCAAAGTTCAACTCTATTTTGTACTCCTGCAAAGAGGACTTTGTCGTGCAGGTTTGCATACTTGCAAAGATAATCAGGGATAATAATTCTGCCAGCAGAATCAACACTTATTTTTTTTGCTCCCGCAAACAATAAACGATTTAAATCACGTACATCACGTTTGGTTGTGAACTTTGAGTCAACGCTTCGAGAAATGGCATCCCATTCATATACAGGATACATATAGAGACAAGTATCAATGCCACGAGTAATAACAACGGTTGACCCAAGAGAAGGGCGTAATTCCGCAGGAAGCGAAATACGCCGTTTCGAATCAATCATATGTCTGTGTTCGCCTATCAACATAGTTTTTTAGAATATACCATTGGTTCCCACCCAAAACCACTATAGACCACAATTCTCCACAAAAAGATATAGTTATCAACAATATATGTGGATAACCAAAAAATAATTAACAAATAGAGTGTTTGCGAATACCCCTAGTTTTCCCCTAATCGGTTAATTGTATACAAAATGGAGTGGTTCCCCCACTTTATTGATTTATGAAGTCGAAAAAACTGCTATGTAATATCTAAAATGCTGAGTTGCAGTTCGCCAAATGGTAGTTGAATAATAACTGAATCTCCTTTTTTCTTGCCAAGCAAGGCCATGCCAATAGGTGAGGTGGTAGAGACGGGGATACCATTCTCATCAGTTGTGCCAATTGCGTATATGACGATACTGCCATCGTCTTTCTTTGACGTTACTACAGAACCAACAATAACCTCATCACCATTTGAAGATTCTTTCTCTATTATCTTTGCATGCTTGAGTGTTGATTCAATTTCTAAAATACGAGACTCAATAGAACTTTGATCTTGACGCGCAGCGTCATATTCAGCATTTTCAGAAAGATCACCAAGAGATCGAGCATGCTGAAGACGCGCAATAACCTCGGGTCTTTTAACTTCTTTGAGATCTCGTAAAACAA
Source organism: Minisyncoccota bacterium (assembly GCA_965216295.1). Taxonomy (GTDB): domain Bacteria; phylum Patescibacteriota; class Minisyncoccia; order Phycocordibacterales; family JABAAK01. The sequence goes on from OZ244141.1 coordinate 395,075, forward strand.
GATCTAATCTTTCATATTCTGATTTTGATATATGCACGGATAAAGAGTATAACACAGCATCTCCTAGGTCGCAATATCTATAAAAAAGCTCTATGGTTCCAGGTATTTTGGTGCAACCTCAAGCAATGTATTGAAAAAAGTAGTGGCAGCACTGTTTGCAGCATTTTGCTTTCCACGTTCCATGATAATGACAAACGCGTACTTTGGTTTTTCATACGGAAAGAATCCGGCAATGAGAGAGTTCGTTAACCCTTTTGTGTCAATCTGAGCAGTTCCTGTCTTTGCGGCAAACTGAACATCAAATGTGTTTAATGGTTTTGCAGTACCTTCAGTTACTGCAAGACGCATACCTTTCTTCGCAACATCAATACTTTTTTGCGAAAGAATAGTTCGATATCGTTCAACATTTTTTTCATTGACGGTAAGGTGTGGTTCTATAAAAACACCATCGTTAGCAATAACACCAAAACCTCGGAGCAATTGTAATGGTGTTACCTGGAAACCATACTGACCAATCACTGTGTTATATGTATCCCCCACTCGCCATTCATCTTCAAATGCTTCTTGTTTCCATGCTGGATGTGGAATGATACCTTCTGGTTCAGTAGTAAATTGTAATTGTGTAGGAAGATGTAATCGAAAAAGTTCAGCGTATTTTTTAATTCTATCAATACCTAATCCTTCTATTGCCGCATAACCACCACCAATATGGTAAAAGTAAACATTTGATGACCAGGCAATTGCATCGTAAAGATCAATTTTGCCATGCGCTCGCCAATCTTTAAATGTGTAGATAATATCGGGATCATAAAGATTAACAAGTGTGATAGCACCATTACTCACCAATGTCTTTGTGGGAGGTACAATATTCTCTTCAATCGCTGCAACGGCAAAAAACGGCTTAACTGTGGATCCTGGGGTGTAAAGACCAGATACTGCACGATGTGTGAAAATAGCGTCATCACTCTCTAAGTACTTTTTTCGCTCATCATCAGAGCCATTTGCCAAAATATTTGAATTGTAATCTGGATATGAAACAAGCGCTATTAGTTCCCCATTCCGTATATTCATCAAAGCTCCTGTTGCTCCTTCATACCCTCGCTCCTTTGCGACATTCTGCAGTGATGTATACAGAGCTTTCTGTACCGTTGCATCAACGGTAATAGAGATATCACTCCCATTTATCGTTTGATCAACAAATCGCCGAGCAATTATATCACCAATTGCATTTTTTTCAAGAACAAGACGACCATTAATACCTCGCAAAGTACTATTATAAAATTCTTCTAAATTACTAACACCATTACTAGTGGTACGAAAATAATTTCCCGTGTCATCTTTCATTGGATAATTAACAAACCCAAGCAGTGAACTAAATCCTTCACCGACGTATTGTCGTGTTTGCCAAAGCTCTGTTTCATTAAATACATCCCATGCCAACTTCTCTCCGTAACGATCATATATCGTACCGCGTTTAGCAAAAACAATCTCTTCAGCGAATGTATTGTTCTCACTAATATAATTATAGGTTTTTCCTTCAACAATTTGAAGATAAGCAACACGGCTGAGAAGCAAAAGCATACCAACAAAAAAGAGAAAGAAAAGGAAAAAGAGAGAATACTTGTTAATTGAACTAGTAATTCTTCCTTCACCATGACGCAAAGTAAAATTATCCTGCGCAAGAGCGTCAGGCAACGCCTCGTGTATGTTTCTCAATCGTTTTATCTTCCTGCTACCTAGTTTCATATATTCTAAAGAAATGTTGTACCGAATCTCTCACAAAGATACCAATAAGCGCTATCGCTGAGAGAGCGATAGGAAAGATACCATACGGTGTTAAAAAAGCGTCAAGAAGTATACCAAGGAAAATTAACGCAACAAATGGAATAGAAGAGAAAAGTGTTACTAAAGTAAAAACAAGGAGAAGTAAAGTATACGGCAATAGTGGCACAAAAACTATTATAGCAACAAGAAGTATGTATGGAAATATTTTTTTCATACAGAAAATGCTTGTGTATCATCAGTCGCTCGTTTGGCGGGCTTTTTTTCTACATCTTCTTCTTCTTTCTCTTCTACCACAACACTTTCTTTTGTTTTTTCTACATAAACTGCGGTAATGCGAAAGAAGTTGACTGACAGTGGTGCAAATACTTTCTGAACAATACCACTCTCTTCTTCTTTCACGCCAACTACGTAAGCAACAACCACTCCTGTTTTCTGGTGAATGACTGCATCACCAACCGCCACAGAAATCTCAATTGGTATAGAAAATTCTAAACCACCACCACCAATACCACTACCAACAGTCACATAATCATTGATACTGTAAGATTCTTCAGCCACTGAAGAACTAAAAAGAATCACCGTTGCGTTATTATCAGTTAATTGACGATCGAGCCTTCCAACAGGAATACCATCATTATTAGAGACAATGGTGCCAATATCAAAAGCAATTGAAGGTGGTACTGCAACAATCAAATGGTCATATGGTACTTGTGGTGGTCGAGCGATGATGGCGAGTCGTATCGCATTACCGTCTTCACTATTCCTTGGTATCTCAACGGAGATATTTCTTCCATAGAGATAGATGGGAACAAAAACTGCATGTGAAATTCGAATGAAAGGATCTGGTATGAGAACATAAAGTGCAACTAAGAAAAGAAGAAGAATGGTGGCAAATGGCTCTCGTCTATTAGACCGTCCTAAAGAACGATGATTCTTATCAAGGTATCCTATTGGCTTCATTGATCGTCTCATAATACTTGTTACGTAGTAAGGAAATAACGACTGTACCGCTGTGGATCTTTAGAGATAATGGCAGTACCGCGGGCAACGATAGTCACTGGATCTTTAGGGATAGTGACTTTGAGGTTTAATGCTTCTTGTATTTGACTGGCAAAGGTGTGAATCAATGTTCCTCCACCAACAAAGTAAATCCCTTGTTTTTTTAAATCAGCAGCAATCTCTGAAGGAAGCTTTTCAACTACTTGTTTTACTTTCTGTACCACTAAGCGTAATACTGGCATAAGATATTCAATTACTTCAGTGACAGTAATGGTTACTTCTTTTGGTAATCCTGTCTTACAATCTTGTCCACGAACGATAAATTTCTTTTTCTGTTTTTGCTCACTCGATTGCATGGTTGCTATTTTCAAATCCTCTGCGGTACGGATACCAACCTTCACATTCTTTATATCGGCAAGTGCTTTAATGATTATTTTATTAAACGAATCACCTGCAATCTTAATACTCTCTGCGATGATAACTTCTCCTCGCGAAAGCACAATAACATCACTCGTACCACCACCGACGTCAATCACCATGATTGATTCACCAAGTTTTGAAAATATCTGTAAGTCTGCCCCAATCGCTGCAGCGATCGGTTCTGCAATGAGATGTACTTCTCGTGCTCCAGCATCAAGTGCTACATTGCGTACCGCATTTGCCTCTATCTCTCGTACTGCACATGGGACACCAATAATGACTGTTGGATTAAATAGTTTAGGAGCAATGGTATTCACTTTCCTAAAAATATATGAAAATAACTGCTCTGCCACCTCATAATCAGAAATGACTCCATCTTTCAATGGTTGTATAACTTCTATATGTCTTGGCGTGCGTCCAAGCATTTGTCGTGCTTCCTTACCAATAGCGCTAATCTGTGCTGTTCGTTTATTAATTGTTAATAGTGTTGGTTCATTGAATACAACCCCCTTACCACTCAAGTACACAACAGTAACCGCAGTTCCAAGATCAATACCTATTTTATTAGAAAATGTAGTTGGTGTTTTTTTGCGTATTTTTTGTATTACTCCTGCACTATTAAAATATTTCATACGATTCAACAGCTTTTCAACGAAAGAGTAGCCAGTCCTTTTCCGTGTATAGTTGTTGTTTTTCAACCGCATACTATAGCGTTACCTCTGTTATTTTTCCTTCAGTCATCTTTTTAATCTCTTGTTTGGTGTCATCAACGAGTTTCTGAAGTCCCTCTTCTGCTTTCTTTTTTTCATCCTCAGAGCTGAGTGCCTCACGAAGTGCTTTCAAGTCTTTTTCTCGTGCTTGACGTAGTGATTGTACGGCTTCCTCTGCCTTTTTTTTAATAATCCGCTTCACCTCTTCCCTTCTCTCTGAAGTGATTTCAGGCAAATTCACTCGAATACTTGTCTCGCCAACCGAAATCTGTACCTGTAAATCACTTTTTCGCAATGCCTGCTCGAGAGCACCAAGAACAGTACTATCCCATGGCGTCACTAATAGTGTTTTTGCCCCTTCAATCGTTACCGATGCCACGTGAGTAATAGGCATTTTTTTTTCATAGGCATCTACTGTGACACCATCAAGGAGTGATGCTGTTATCCGACCAATTTGTAATTGGGTAAAAATATCCTGTAACCACTGCAAAATCTCAGTTTTTCTAGTATTTGTATGCGTATATGTATACCCCATGGTCGTATAATACCACACCACATATAGAAAGCGTTCCTTACACAAATGCGAATAATTGCAAGGTTGATTTTGTAATAATACCGTCTGCTAATGCACGACGAGTCTGTGCAATATGTGTCACAATGCGACGCACCATATCTCTTTTCTCCTGTGTTACCACATGTTTATGTGCATACACTTCACACCCTTGTAGAAATGCTAATATTGCTGCAGTACGTGTTCCCCCTTCTTTTTGCCAAATAGTATCTATATACGTAATGCGTTCTGCAGGTGATGCGGTAAAAAAAGATTGTAATTTCTTAACAACGTCAACATCTTCTAATGATTCAATAATGTAACAACGAGACATTAACGTTGGAAGCACTCGCAACCCTGGTGGAAGGCATATGAAAAAATAAACATTTTCTTGCAGATCTTCAAGTGTTTTGAGAAGTGCGTGTTGTGCAGGAAGTGTAATATCTGGCGCTACAATACATATCTTTCGCACTGTCTCACCCGTTGTCGCTCGTGCATACTCTTGTATCTGTCGTGCCTGCTCAACAGAAATGACTTCAGAGAGTTCGTAGAAACGCACACCATCAACACGTTTGGGTTTTAAAGGGGTGGTGGTAAATATGAGATATGCGTGATGATGTGGTTCATTTAAAATGACCTCAAGATCCATAGAAACATTATCCCTGATTTGAAGGGAACACAGGTTCAATACGAGGAATCACTTGGAGAATTGACTCTTCCTCATCACTCTCTTCTACTTTATTGGTTTCTTGCTCAACGGTAGACCCTTCTGGTGATGTTTCTTCAATAGGTTGATTGTTTGTAGCACTGGTTAGCTGTTGATATTGGTCTGCAGTAACACAGGTTTCTCCAGCAAAAACCGAAAGTACTTGTTCTGCTGTTGCCGTTGCTACGGTTGTACCGTACTCTTGTGTCAATCTTGTATCAAATGCATCGCGATGTTCTTGAGCAATTTTATCTGGATCAATAGTAACATCTTCTTGACCACCAGCGCGTCCTCTCAATTTCTCTAAACTTTCTGCGATAAAGAGATCATACACCGTTTCACCGCTCTTCTCTCCTGAGGGAATAAAATCACTGGAACATTCAGACAAATATGCAAGAAGTTCAGGCCTCAAAAGTGTTGGACAAACGAAACCATTTGCAAATTTCCATGTTGGATACGAAACAATCTTTTCATTTTTACAGACTTGTGTTTGATCCTTCTGATCAGCAGTTGAACACTCAATGTATGGTAAAAGTGCTTGTGCCGATTTAGATTGAAAAAGCCCTTTCTGTTCTGCGCAGTGTGGACACCAAAAAGCACCATAAAAAACTGCTCCATTATCTTTTAAGCATTGTGCTAATTCAGCGTGCAAAGCCCTATTTGGCTCTTCTACCTTGCGGAGAGTATAAAACGCGATGAGTACCAAAACAAGTACAACAGCGATAATAATGGCATTGACAAATTGCTTTTCCATACTATGATAATAAGAGTATATCACAAAATGAGTTACTGTGCTAAAAGCGATTGACGATAGACAGGAATACCGCCAGTTTGTAACAGTTTACCGATACCACGCACCACTGAGCGTGATGGATCCTCAGCAATTCGGACTGGTGTTTGTAGGTGTGTGGCAATAAAGCGATCTATCTGTGGAATCTGTGCAACACCACCAGTTAAGACAATGCCGTGATCAATGATATCAGAGGTAAGCTCCGGTGGTGTGGTACTGAATACCTGACCAATCACTTCTGTGATAGCCATCAATCCTTGGCGCATACCTTCAGCAATATCAGTCGTATTGACCTGTACTATTTTGGGGAAACCAGTCGTCGCATCTTTCCCTCGAACTCGTGCCGTCTTTGTATTACTCATAATACTTGCCGCACCAATAGTGTTTTTTAACTTCTCCGCTGTATGCCTTCCAATATGAATTTTGTACTTCTCTTGTATATATTGAGCGATACCTTCATCAAGAGCACGACCACCAACTGGTACACTTCCGTGACTGAGCATACCACCTAATGAGATAACGGCAACATCTGTCTTACCAGCTCCAATATCTGCCACCATACGCCCCTTAAGCTCGCCTGCGTGGATACCAGTACCCAACCCGGAAAGAATGCCTTCTCGCTCTGGAAATACCTCACGAACAGGGATTTGTTTACATGTTTCAATCATCACTCGCTGTTCCATGCTATTGGCCTCTGTTGGAATAGAAACAACAATATCTGGGCGAAAAATGTTTAATCGTCCGAGTACTTTTTTCAAACACCACTCTAAAAGATGTCGAGCTGCCTGTTGATCATTAATATTTCCTGCAATCAATGGTCGATGAACGATAATCTCTTCTGGTGCACGATCAATCATCTCCTCTGCAGAAGCACCAATACCAATCACCCTACCAGTTGTGGCATCGGTAGCAATGATGGAGGGTTCTTCAAGAACAATACCCTGTTTTGGTATAAATATTCTAATATTACTAGTGCCAATATCTATTCCTAATTCTCGTACTAACATATAACGCAACGTCCATCGTACCATAAATGCTATACTGTCTCACCGTGAAATCAATAGGAAAAAAACTTCAGCATCTTGTGGGTAATACAAATGGACCGACGTCAAGTCGTGCCCATCTCATACAACAAATCTGTGACTCACTCTTTGATGGAGAAGATTTTAAAAAAATACTTGGACAGACAAAAGAGTTCACCAATGAAGAAATACGAAATATCTTTGACACATCCTATAGTTGGAAAAAAAATCCACAAGCGCTTTTCTGGAAACTTGTGCGAGAGAAACAAGAAGAAGTGCGCAATACGTTACAGGAAAAAAGTAAACAATCACTCGATTAAAGTCTTTTTCGTAAATATTCAATAATATCGTCACTTTCGTAAAGTGCAAAATCTTCATCAGTATCAATCAAAAAAGGAACTTGTCTCTTCCCTCCTTTTTCCATTAATTCACTGAGATTCTCTTCTTCAGAAATACTCTTGAGAGTAATTTTTAATTTATCATCATGCTCTTTTAGAAAATCAAGTACTTTCTGACAAAAAGGACAGGTAGGAAGATAGTAGAGTAAAAACATAACAATATCTGTATACTAAAGATGTCTTAAGTATAACACAGTAACACCATAGTGCAATTGATAAGATGTGGTATAACGATGACATTCCGCGGTAGCTCAGCGGTAGAGCAACTGGCTGTTAACCAGTAGGTCACAGGTTCGAATCCCGTCCGCGGAGCCAAAAAATTATTTTTTGATTGGTATCTTTTTGATTACATTTGTTTTTAAACTCTAAATCCTATATCGTTACGATAATACGCATTATTCCAACTTGCTTGTTTTACAAGTGAATAGGCTTTGATTTGTGCATCTTTGATATCGTCTCCCAGTGCGGTCACACAAAGCACTCTTCCTCCGTCGCTTAAAACTTGATTGTTTTCATATTTTGTTCCTGCGTGAAATATTTTTGTGTCGAGTGTTTCATCAGGCAAAAGAATCTTGTCGCCCGTTTGATACTTTCCTGGATATCCGTTTGATGCCATTACAACGCCGAGTGCTACTCGCTTGTCCCATTCCATCTCAGCTTCGTTTAATTTTCCTTGTGTAGAGAGGAAACACGCGTCGGCGATGTTTGATTTCAATCTCATAAGTATTGGCTGTGTTTCTGGATCTCCAAGTCGACAGTTATATTCAAGAACTTTTGCATTGCCCTCTTTGTCAATCATAAGTCCTGCGTATAAAAATCCTGTATATTTTCTACCTTCTTTTTTCATAGCCTGTGTCGTTGGTTTTATTATTTGTTCCATTATTCTCTTCTTTAGTTCATCTGTAACAATTGGTGTGGGTGAGTATGCTCCCATACCTCCAGTGTTTGGTCCCTTATCTCCATCGTCTCGTGCTTTGTGATCCTGAGAGGTTGCGAGTGGCAATATAAAATCTCCGTCTGTCATAACTATAAAACTAACTTCCTGCCCAGTTAGAAATTCCTCTATGACTATCTGATGTCCTGCCTCACCAAATCTGTCGTTCTCTAAAAAGTCTTCTGCGGTCTGAGCTGCGGTTTGTATATCTTTTGCAATAACAACTCCCTTGCCTTTAGCTAGACCGTCTGCCTTAATGACAAGTGGTGCACCCTTTTGCTTTATATATTCAATAGCTTTTTCTTTTTGTGTAAATGTCTCGTACTCGGGAGTTGGTATGTTGTTTCTTTTTAAGAAATCCTTGCAGAATTTCTTTGAGCCTTCAAGCTCAGATGCTTTTTCTGTTGGTCCAAATATGTTTAACCCTTCTGCTATAAATCTGTCGACCATACCAAGCACAAGTGGAGCTTCTGGTCCTACTATTGTTAAATCAATTTGATTTGATTTTGCAAATGTGAGTAACCCATCTATGTTTGTAACTTCAATATCAATGTTTGTTATGCTTTCTTCAAGGTGTGTGCCGGCATTTCCTGGAGCTACGAATACTTCACTTCCGTGCTTTACACAGTTCCATGCTATTGCGTGCTCTCTACCCCCTTTTCCTATTATTAGGACTTTCATAATATTCAGTATAACGACTATCTGTACGATACCTTGGTATGCAATATTTTTATTCTATAATTTAAATCCAGAAGACAAGTGCGAATAAGAATGCGGAGAGGGCGAGGCTGAAGACTGCTCCCCATAGAACAATTTTTGGTTTTTCTAGAGTTTTGTGTGTTAGTGCAATGATATTTTTGCGGAATGCTAAGAACACAAATCCTTCTAGTGCGGTGAGTGCACCGAGGATGGCAGCAACTGCGCTGTGGAGTTGCCATTCAAATGCGTTGACTACGACTATTATTCCAAATACGATTTCCAGAAATCCAATGAGTAGACAGAGTTCACTATGATCCGTGATTACGTCTGCGAGATTTTTGAAAGATTCTTTGTTCCAAAAATAAACTACTCCAAATAGAAGAAAGATTATTGCAAATATTAGAAGTATTATGCTTATTAAATCCATGTTGAATATATTATATCATTTTCTGTTTAAGATGGCTGAGTATATCAATAGAGACAGTGTGATGATGTATAAAGAACAACTGACTGTTAATCAGTAGGTCACAGATTCGAATCTCGTCCGCTGAGCAAAACAATAGCAAAAGAATATTAATAAATAAAGAGGATAAAGATAGCAACTGTTATCGTTGCTATTGTTAGTCCAACAAATCTGTCATTGAATCGCATACTTTTTTTTCAATACACACTGATATACAATGGAGTAGTACATATAGTATGCCACAAATGGGAGACAACCTTTTTACCGTTGCCGATATGGTTATCGCAGATAACTCGTTTTTTGTTCTACCAGCAGTTTTGTTGAGTTTTTTTATTGCCTTAATGATTGTTGGTATGAATACGACAATACAGGCGATGTTTACACGAATACTCTATGCTGTCATTCTCTCCTTGATAACCTTTATCGGATTGCTCTTCACTGGCATGGTCATACTTATCATCTCTGGTGTCATCAAAGGTATCTATTAACCCCGACTCAAAACTCTGGGAGGTACTCTAATGGATTGAGTTTTGCATTGTTTGGAGCAGCTGGTATGAGTAATCCTTTACAGAGTCCTTTTGACGAAAATTCCTCATAGGGAATGATACGGAATCCGCCTGACGCATAGAGACCAAAGTGTAAGTGTGGGCCAGTGCTCTGCCCCGTGTTCCCACTGTATCCAACAAGTTCACCAGCAGTGACTCGTTGGCCAACACGAACCCTGATGAGTGAAAGGTGTGCATAGAGAGTTGTTAAGCCATTATCGTGTTTGATAGCAATCCATTTTCCCCATAACTGACAACTTCGTACAAGATCAGTGTTTCCGGTACCAACGACCTTCCCGTTTGCCGTTGCATAGAGTTTGGTGTTTGATGAAACGCCAAAATCAACACCAGAGTGAAATGGTCGTGCATACGGACTCCTGCTACTACGGGCAAATTCTGTTGCACCAAATCCTTGGGTAATGCGAGGTGTTTCGTTAATAGGCCAACGCAAAATGCCACGTCTTGGTGTTGGTAGTGTGTTTGGGTTTTTGATGTACTCTATCCGTGATTCATAATCAAACAATTCTTGTTGCAAATTCCTACGTTCTTCAAGTTTTGTTGCTAGTAACGCTTGATACTCTGTTTCATTATTTCTTGTTTCATTAACAATACGCTGCTGTCGTGCAGTTGATACTTCATAGAGACGCTGGCGGTCGTTGAGTTCTTTCTCTGATACTTGCAAACTACTTTTTTCTAAAGCAATGCGAGTTTTATCTTTCTCCAACTGTATCGTTGTTTCTCGTAAACGATTTGTTTGGTCTGCAAGTGTTCCTGTCAAAGTGGTAATTTCATCAATTCGTTTAATAACACCAAAGGCAGAGTCACCAAAAAGAACAAGTAACTTTTTATCACCCAACACAAATTCATTACTTCGTCGATAGTTCTCTATAAGTGCAAAGTAGAGTACAGTCATCTGATCAGTGCTACTGTCTAAATTTTCATTCAACCCTTCGAGTTTTAATTGACTACGATTGATATTTTCTTGCGTTAATAAAATTTGCTTTTTATTACGTGAGTTCGTCAGTGAGAGAGAGCGTAGCTGTGCTTCGAGAGTAACTTTTTCTTTTCCAATGATATCTAATTTTTGGTTTATCTCTGCTATTTCCTTTTCCGTTGATTCAATGAGTTTGTTTTTTTGCACAACCTGACTTTCTAGCTTCACCAACACTGAATTTTCCTGAAGTTCTGGCAGAGGGATGATACCGCTATCTAAAGCTCCTTTTGCCCGTATTCCTGTCTGAGATTTCTTTTCCTCTTCAATGATAATAACAGGAGCGACAATTTTTTTCGAATCAATCGACTGACTTTCAACAAGAATACTCTTTTGGTAAACGAGTGGTCCACCAACAAGAAAAAGTATAAGAAGAGCAATTTTCCAATCCATATATATATACATACCTACGAATGGCATCTATTACATACCCATAGTACACGGTAATTGGCTATCTCTTGCATGCTATGCATTTTGTAAACAAGCAATAGCGTTCATAATCCTTTTATGTGTCTCCCGTTTTCCAATTGCCATAACAATAGAGAATATATCAGGGCTTTGTTTTTTTCCTGACAATGCAACACGGAGAGGCCAGAGAACATCCTTTTTGCCGTGTGTCTCAGCATATGGTAGCAATGCTTCTTGTATACTCTCTGATTTCCAAGAAGACAATCCTGCGAGTAACTTCTTGACCGCATCAAGATGCATACAAGTGACATCTTTTTTGGTTTCAGGTGATGGTAAAAGTAGTGTGGCATCACACTCGGGAGATTTGTAATAAAAATCATACTCTCCTGCGCGTATTGCCTGTTGCATGTCACTCACCGTACTACATCGTTGTCGTAATTCTTGTAAAAGCATAGCAGTACTGGTAGAGCGTCGGAGAAGGAGAAAGAAAGAGAGTCGTTTTCGCAACACTGGCAAGAGCCATTGAAGAAGCTTTCGTTCTGACACAGTGCGAAGATAATGCTGATTGTACCAACGGAGTTTTGCCTCATCGTACACTGCTTCTTTTTTCTGCAGTTTTTCAAATGAGAAACGCTCTATCAATTCCTCTTTGCTGTATAACTCTGTATCTTCTTTTGAACTCCATCCTAACGATGCCATGTAGTTGATGAGTGCTTCAGGAAGATATCCTTCGTCACGAAAAGCATTCACTGCAGTTGCATGTTTTCGTTTTGATAACTTTCCACCATCTGCTGAATGAATGAGAGGTATGTGTACAAAGCGAGGAGCTTGTTTACCAAATGCTTCAAAGAGAAGTATCTGTCGTGGTGTGTTTGAAATATGATCATCACCACGAATGATATGTGTCACTCCCATTGCAATGTCATCAATTACAACGGCGAGATTATAGAGTGGTTTGCGAACACTTTTAGCAATGACAAAATCTCCTAACTCACTGGTTTCCATAGTAATCACACCACGAACATCATCATGAAATGAAACCTTCTTCTGAGGATTTTTAAAGCGCACCACATCAACCATGTCTGTTTCAGAATCACGTGCTTGTTCATGTGAAATATATGCCTTCCCATCTTGTATTAATTGAGAAATACGTTCGTGATATAAATCGGTACGATCACTTTGTCGTACCACCACATCAGGATGCATTCCTAACCACTTGAGTGCACTGTGTGCATCGTCTAAGTACTCTTTTTTACTCCGTGCAACATCAGTGTCTTCAAAGCGGAGAATAAATGTTCCTGCATGTTTCTTGGCATAGAGGTAGTTAAAAAGAGCTGTTCGAGCGGTGCCAATATGAAAAGGTCCTGTGGGACTTGGCGCAATACGAGTAACAACGGTTTCACTCATATTTGGTGGCTCGTCAACACTGCCACTATTTGTTCAGCAATTTTCTGTGCTGCATTACTTGAATCAGTACTTCTCATTGATTTTTGCAATTCTTTGTATTCAGTTGGGTTGTCTAAAATATTTTGAATACTCGCAAGAAGCAATGTGTGTGTCAGGTTTTCATTTTCAATAACGGTAGCGCCTGTTTTCCTTGCAAAGGCATACGCGTTACTCCGTTGATCGTGCGATACATCGGTTGGTATTGGGAGTGTGATGGTGGGAATGCCCCACTCAGCAAGTTCTGCAAGTGTTCCAGAACCAGACCGACTAATAACTAAATCTGCCACTGAGTAAGCTGCACGAAGATAGTAACGACTTAAAAATGGGATAGGATGGTACGCTTTGAGTTCTTCTGCATTTCGAAAGAGACTGCCTGTCACCTGTTTCACGCTATCAAAATTCTTTTCCCCCGTTTGATGAATCACCTGGTACTTTTCTCGCAAACGAGGCAAGACATCAAGAATTGCTTCGTTAATGGTAGCAGCACCTTGTGAACCACCCAATATAAGAATGGTTTTTTCAGAAGGAGACAGTGATAGTATTTCGTGTGCATTTTTCATAACATTTCTTAAAAGATCTCGTCGGATAGGGATACCTACTAATGCAGTTTTTTCTTTTTGATCTTCATTTATTTCTTTGTCTACCTCAGGGTACGAAATACCAATGCGGTGAGCAAACCCTGCAGACCACTTTGAAACCCTTCCAAACACCGCATCTGACTCATGAATAACAACAGGAATCCGCAACACCTTCGCTGCCCATAAAACAGGAAATGCGGTATACCCTCCTTTACTAAACACAACATCAGGAAAAATACGATACATCGTGTACAGTGCTTTGATAAGAGAAAGAAAAATGATAGGAAGAGAGAAAATGTTTTTGATATACGATACAAAATCTCTTGTCTTATGAAATTTCTTTGCAGGACAGTAAAAAAACTTTATACCGTTTTCATACAATGCCTTTTCATCATATCGAGAGGGTCCGAGGTAGTAGAGTTGTGGCTGCACAATCTTTTTTTCACTCGCAACACTACGGAGTGCCTCCGCAACAGCAATGAGCGGATAGAAATGGCCACCAGTGCCACCACCGACAAAAACAACTTTCATAGTAGTAGTATACCACCGCACCTCTCACAAAGAGCTACAGCGCAAGCTTAGTTCTCTGAACACGCTGTTGTCGTGCAATATTGAGCAAAATACCAATACCAAGCAAGGTAATAAGGATGGATGTACCTGATTTGCTAAACAAAAGGAGTGGTATACCGGTTGTCGGTGCACCCAAAACAATGAGAATATTCAAAAACGCTCCTGTGCCGATAAGTGTGGTAATGCCGACCGCTAAGAGTTTGCCAAATACGTCTTTTGTCCGTTGTGCAATAGTAAAACCCATAATGATGAGGAGAAGAAAGAGAATGACAATAAATGAGGATCCGATAAATCCTAATTCTTCCGCCGCAAGAGCAAAAATAGAGTCTGTTGTTGTTTCAGGGAGTGCACCGAGTTTTTGCAAACTATACCCTACTCCTCGACCAGCAATACCACCATTGGTAACCGTCTCAAGGTTTTGAAGTGCTTGATATGCCACACCATACCGTTCGTCGTATGAAAGTTGATCAGTGACCAATTTGTATGACGTTGAGAAACGATCAAGAACGTATGATGGGAGAACAAACGGCGCAACAGACGTTGCAATAATGGTGACAATGATTAGAGTGTACCAGAGCCATTTTGAAAGTTTCGCGATAAATGCCATAGAAAGAAACACAATGCCAAGTATCAAGAAAGTACCATAATTTGGTTGTGCGTAAGAGACAGTAAAAAGAAAGATCATGCCACCGATAGTCAAAAGGTAAAACCACATTGGTGATTTTTGACGCAAATCACTTGAAAAGAGATAGGCGTACCCAAGAACAGTTGCAAGTTTCAAAAGTTCTGATGGTTGAAAGGTAAAGTAACCAAAATCAAGCCAACGAACAACACCATTTCTATCAATCGATAAGTCTGTTGTTAACAGTAAAATAAAAAAAACGGAGAGGGTGATAAAAAATAGAACGTACTTCCCTTTGTTATATTTTTGATATGGAAAAAAACGAGCGGCTAGTAAAAAGATGGTACCAACAAAAAATGCAATCAGTTGAATAGACAGTGGTTGAAGAATGCTCAGTTCTGGATTGATAACTTTCTGTCCAATGTACGCAGAGGCAAGAACAGCAAGACCGATAATAGAAAGCACAAGGAGGACGGTCAGGATAGAAGATTCTATTTTCTTTCTTTCAAAAAACTTAAACACACCTTTTCTCCAATACATCTACAGCACCGTGGCAAGCATTAATCCGAGAACTGCAGTAATTGTGGATACAATAGTATAGTACATCACGACTGACGCACCTGGAATACCAATCGCTTCAAAATGGTGATGAAGTGGCGCTATACGAAGCAGTTTTGTCCCTTTCCATTTTCGATAGAGAAGCTGAACAACAACAGAAAGCCATGTTACCAAAAGAACGAAACCGATAATAATGCCAACCCAGACGCCCTCACGACCAGCAACACCGTTTAAAATGGTGAGATAGGCAAACATAAGGGTAATTGGCATCATCCCTGATTCTGTCAGGTATACCCGAGCAGGATTGATATTAAACCAAAGAAAACTTAAGAGAGCACCCATCATCAAAGTCGACAAAAGAAGTGTTGCGGGGTTACCTTGTATGAACGAAAGAATAGCAAGCGCAAAGAAAGCAACAAAAAAAACAGAGCTCGACAAACCATCAATGCCATCAATAATACCACTCGCATACCAAGCAACAAACCATAATCCAACAAAAGGAATAATAAAAAGACCAAGATCAATACCACTAGAACCAGGAATTCCAATTATCGTTGGGATGAGAGTGTGTGTTGCCCACCCAAAAAGACATCCGATAAGGAATACCACAATAAGACGTTTCGTCAATGAAAATGTCCCTCCTCGAATACGACCAATATCACGAAGGTCATCATAGATACCAACCATAGTTGCAAGCGCAAAGAGAAGGAGTGCAAGAAAAATAAATTTACTGTTCAAAATAAATGCGGTCAGAGAACCGACAATAAGAACTGGAAAAAGAAGGAGACATCCTCCGAGACGCGGCACTGGACTTTTCCCTTCTCCTCGTAATTTATTAAACTCAACCGCTTCTGTGCCATACAGTGTTTTCTTTGTATCTGGCTTCCAAATTTTCCGTATGTGAAGCAACCGTATGAGTGTTGGTGCAAAAAGAAACCCAACAGCAGTCGTGATAATAAAAACGAGACCAGTAAGAAATATCCAGGCAATCACAGTACTACTATAACACAAAAGGTTATTTCTCTCACCACCAAGGCACTCATGCTATACTCACAACGATGGAAGATCCAAAAGAATACAAAGGGATGCGTTCTTTTACCCCTATCGCGTATGAACGAATTGCAATGGTAACTCGTGCTTGGGTAAAAACAGCACGTATGTATGGTTTTAGACAATGTAAAACCCCACTCCTTGATCCAGTAGCACTCTATGAATCCAAAACAAGTGAAGAGATACTTGCAGAGCAATCATACACTTTCAACGATCGTGATGATAGAAAAGTGATTCTTCGTCCAGAGATGACTCCCGGTATTGTTCGCATGGTAATTGGTCTTCAGAAGAATAATGAACTATCGAAACCGTATAAACTCTTCACCATCGGTAGTGTCTTTCGCTATGAACGAAAACAGAAACATCGAACAAGAGAACATATTCAGTTCAATGCTGATATTTTCGGTGTTGATGACTTGTGGGCAGATGTAGAAATACTATCTCTTGCGGTGCAGACATTGAAACGTGCTGGCATACCAACAACCGGTATTGATATACGCATCAACGACAGAAAAGCATTAGAAAAAACAATACGTAACTGCGGTGTAAAAAAAGAAATCATTCCTCAATTTGTCCGACTCCTAGATAAACGAGAAAAAGTAGATGACTTTGAAGCTGAGGTAGAAAAACTTGATAGTACTATTGATTTGAAAACAATCGATTGTGCACTAGAAAAACAACCTGAATCAGTTAAAACTCTTATCAATCAATTACCGCAAGAGTTCCCTGCAACCTACAGCCCTTCCCTTGTTCGTGGTTTTGACTATTACACAGGTCTTATCTTTGAAATATATGCAAAAGAAAAATCAGTGAAACGTTCATTGGTCGGTGGTGGACGATACGATGCGTTGGTGGAACGTCTCGGAGGAAAACCAATGGCTGCGGTCGGATTTGGTATGGGAGATGTGACGCTTGCGGCACTGCTTGAAGAACAGCAGGAGAAAAACCAACGAGACGCTTTCTCGTCTTCAGTTACCTTCTTTGTTACTACCGAAGACGGTATGACAGAGGGATATCGGTGTGCTGAAAAACTTCGTCGCGACGATGTCTCTGTAAATTTTGTGGGATACACACCACCAAAAAAAATAACTGATTGGTATCAACGAGTTGAAAAAGGAGGTGGTACCTACGTTGCTCACCTCAATACAGAAACCATGATACTGACGATAAAAAATGTGAAAACAAAAGGAGAGGAACAAAAAATAGAATTGACAGATAAATCAATAACAAAAATTGTCAACGCTCTCAAATCATAATCTATGAAAGCAATTGTACTAGACATTGAAACAATTGATTTGTTTGACAGTATGCATAAAAAAAAGCCAGAAGATTTATCCATCAGCGTTGTCGGTACCTACCACTACGTAGATGATTCGTACCACACCTACACCGTGGAAGAACTTCCAGAACTCTGGAAAGTAATGGAAAACATTGATACCATTATCGGATTTAACTCTAACCACTTTGATATACCATTGTTGAATAAATATGCTCCTATAGATTTACAAAAATTCCATAGTATTGATATCTTAGCAACAATACGAGAAGCACTTGGCCACCGCATACGACTTGATTGGGTTGCTAGAGGAACGCTTGGTGTTCAAAAAAGTGGAAAAGGAACAGACGCAGTCACCTGGTGGGCAAAGGGTGAAAAAGAGAAAGTAAAAAAATATTGCCTCGATGATGTAAAAATCACAAAACAGGTTTTCGAGTATGGTCGTACCCACAAACATCTTAAATACTACGATCTGGGTTCTGAACGAAAGTTCCCTATTGATACCTCTCGTTGGGTAATGCAGGCAAAAACCGAAGCAGAGTATGCACCGCTCTTTTAGTCATATACTGTAAGTATGAGAAGAAGGGTAAGAAATAGGATTATTGACACATGTATTATTCTCTGCGGCGTCCTCATCGCAAGTGTCATCCTCTACACAGCAGAAAGTGTGCAACTTCGTAATGACACAGCGCTTCCAGAAGAAACATACGTTCGACCTGTTACCATCGGCGAAGATATTATTTTTGGAAATCCGAAAGCACAACTCTTTATCGTTGAATATGGTGATCTCCAATGTCCTTACTGCCAAGAAGCACATCCAAATTTTAAAGAATTCATTCAAGGACCATGGGGTATTTCTGGTAAGGTAGCGTGGGTATGGCGAAACGGTTTTCATATTGATGAAATATCAATAGAAAAAGCAGAGACACTAGAATGTCTTCGTATTGTTGCCAAAGATAGTACCGATCAAACTGCCTGGCAGTTTATCGATCGATCTCTCTCAAAGACACAGGAAGAATCCTATCCAGCAGAAAGGTACAGCACTATTTTCAAACAACTCGGCATTGATCCAAAAGAAATCAACATTTGTAAAAGTAATCAAATGGCAAAAGAAGCACTAACCCGTGCAGTACAAGATGTTCTTAAACTCCAAATAGATGAGACGCCGTACATTCAATTCATTGACAGCGATGGGCGTCTTTATTTCGATACCAAAGGACTACTCACGGTAGAAAACCTTGAAAAAGTTGTACAAACTATTCTACAAAGCGAAATCCAGACGTAACACAATCAGCCAGTGAAGCAATAGGGATCCGTTTTTGTTCCATAGAATCTCGATCTCGCACCGTTACTTTTAAATCATCTAATGTTTCAAAATCAATGGTAATGCAGTATGGTGTCCCAATCTCATCTTGACGACGATACCGTTTACCAATTGCTTGGGTTTCATCATACATAACCGTTGTCAAACCACAGAGCAGTTCATATACCTCCTGTGCTTTCTGTTGTAACTCTGGTTTTTTCATAAGTGGCAATACGGCAATTTGTATTGGTGCAATTGTTGGCTTCAAACGCAACACCACACGTTCACTTCCATCAGGGAGAGTCTCTGTTGTGTACGCACTATGTAAGACTGCCAAAAAGAGTCGCCCAACGCCGATTGATGTTTCAATGATATGAGGTGTGATGTGTTGATTCTTTTCTTGATTAAAGTAGGTGAGTTTTTCACCAGATGCTTTCATGTGTTGTTGAAGATCGTAATCTCCCCTATCATGTATCCCCTCAAGTTCCTGCCAACCAAATGGGTACTGATACTCAATATCAACCGCTTCTTTTGCATAAAATACAAGTTGTTTATGAGGTTTCACACGAAGTGATTCTTCGGGAATACCGAGATCGTAGAGGGAGTTCAATCGTAATGCTTGAAAATGAGTAAACCATTGTTTCCTCTCTTCCTCCTGAAAGAAAAATTGCATTTCCATTTGTTCAAATTCACGGGTACGAAAGAGAAATTGACGAGGAGAAATCTCATTACGGAATGCCTTCCCTATCTGTGCGATACCAAATGGCAGTGATGGATGCATTGTATCAACAACATTTTTAAAGTTAATATATATCCCCTGACATGTCTCACCACGGAGATACACTGGTGATGAATTAGAAGTACCACCAAAATTTGACTCAACCAAAAGATTTTCAAATTGTGGTTCTCCTAGATCTCCAAAGACACCATCTGGTATCTCTAATTTTTCCCGATGCTTGGCAAATGTCTTTTGTAACTCATCCAACGACGCACTCTCAGAAACCTCCACATCAATTGTTTCTAAAAGATGGTCGAGACGATACCTTCGCCCCGTCTTTGTGTTCATCACAAATGCTTCCCTGAAATGACCCGTATGGCCCGATGCCTCCCACACTTTGGGATGTAAAAAAATGCCGCTATCAAGACCAACAATGTTTTGCTGTTGTTGCACCATAGCGTGCCACCAATGAGCCTTGATGTTGTTTGCCAATGCAACACCGATAGGACCATAGTCATAGACTCCACCGAACCCACCATAGAGTTGAGACGATGGATAGACGAAACCACGACGTGCTGCAAATACTGTTATTGTCTCAAGATCAATCATATCAACGTTATCGTATTATATACCCACCACCCCTGTAGCAGAAACTGGCCCAATCGTTTCTTCTGGGTTTTGTGTTGGTGGTATTTCTCCTGTCAGGAGTGCTTTTGCTATATCAAACAACACGAGCATATCATCAAAACGACCCCGTTTGGTAGAACCAAGAACAACAGCAGCGATGAGGTGGCCAGGGAGAACCTCAACCACCATAACGAGAGTACCACCAGCAATATCAGTGTATCCCGTTTTAGAAAGGTAGACAGGATATTCAAGTGTGCCCACTAACTTATTAGTGTTTTCAGCAATATATTTTTCACCTGAAAGTGAATAGAATGATTCTTCTTTCTTTGATGTCTCTGAGGCAAACTGTGGTGCTAACTGAAAGAAGAGTCGTGCAGTCATAGCAATATCGTATGCAGAACTTTCAGAACCAGATAATGAACCGTGAGCATCAAGCCCTGTTTCATTAATGAAGTGTGTTTGTACCAATCTGTGAGTACGGGCAAAGGAATTCATTTTATCAACAAGTTTCTCACCCACCTTTTCGTGAATGGTTCTCCCTACCGAATGAATACCTAGGTTTGATGAGGTAATGAGAGAGTACTTGAGTAACTCTAAACTACCCCAACGGCTGTTTTTTCGTAGTGAAGTGCTTGCTGCAACAGCGTTATTCGCATCAGTAATCTCAGAAACATCATCAACCGAAAGGAGTGGATAGGCAGTGACCACCGCAGTCAGTTTAGTAATGGAAGCAATGGGCATTGGAATGAAAGGATTTTTTTGTGCAAGAATATGAGAATCAGAAAGATCATAGATAATAGCAGAAGTTCCTTGAATTTCATCTTCAATGGTGTAGACAACTGGTGGTTTCTTTTCAATAACCTCAAAGGGTTTGTTGTGTGATATATGCGATGCAACCCCTATCATGGAAAACAGGAAAAAGACAAGAAACACAATGACGAGTGGACGACAGAGTACGATGTATAGTTTCTTTTTGAATAACATATATAATTAGTGTTGCTTTTCTTTCGATGACTCTGTGTCACCTCCCTGCATCCTCTGCTGTATTGCATGAAGTCCTTCAAGAATATGACTACGAATGGTGTCATACCCTTTCAATTCTGTCACGTGTTGTACGGCAAGATGTTGCAACAGAGTAACGGTAACGGAGAAGAGATGATCATTACCACTATCGTGTTCTTGGATAAGTCCTCGTATCAAGAGACGACGTAGAGTTAGGTGTGTGTTCACCCCTCGCAAAAAATCTATATCACGTTTAGCAATTGGTCCTGCATAGGTAATAATAGAGAGTGTTTCTCGCACTGCATTTGAAAGTTCTCCCTGTGCTTCTTCTTTTTCAAGTTGCTTGAGAGATGAAGCAAGAGATGGATTGGTTGTCAGAGCAAGTGTCGTTCCGTCATCGACGATGACAACACCACGTTCATTGTACTTCGCTTTTAAAGCGTTGATAGGTTCTTCAAGTGAAGCAACTGGACACTGCAATAGTGTTGCAAGTCGCCTGCGACTGACAGGACCACCTTCGGTAAAAAGTATCGCTTCGAGAAGAGGTTCCATATATCTTATATTATGATGATGTTACCGTATCTGCATTTGTTTTTCCATTTGATGGCGCTGTGTGGTGCATAGTAATATCGGCAAACTGTTTCTCTTGTGCAACATTGAGAATATTTTTTCGTACCAATTCAAGTACTGCCAAAAAAGACACTATCGTTTCATGCCTATCAACCTTGTCAGTCATCTCACGAAATGAAATGGCAATTCTTTTTTGAACTGTTTGTAGTGTTCGATTGATAGCATCTTCAAGGGTGATCAATCGTTTCACCACTTTTTTCGGCACTTCGCGGAAAAACGCAATATCATCAAGAACTCTTTTTACATACGTATACAAACCCTCCTGTGTACAGAAACTATCAGGAGCAAAAGAAACGACCCGTTCACGCTTCTGTGGTGACACGAATAGAGAAGTTCGACGCCAATTGGAAAACGCTGGCATAGCATTCTTGTGAATGTATGCGTAGAGTTGTAAACGAGAGGTAAGACTTTCTACGTCAGTTTTCTCCTCTTCTGTGTATTCAAGTATCGGTAGAAGTGATTTTGATTTTATCAACACCAACGTTGAAGCAACAAGAATAAATTGAGCGATTTGTTCAGGCGGTATGTTCTGGTGAGAACGCAGGTACGCAAGGTATCCATCGGTGATAGCGGCAAGAGAGACAGTATTAATTTGTAACTTCCTTTTTTCAATGAGACTATAGAGTGTTTCAAGTGGTCCCTCAAACTTCTCTACCGTTACTGTATACACGCTCTCCATAGACTATAGTGTTAACCCAACCGCCTTCTTTATCTGTTCCAACTTCTCTTCCACTTGCTTACGGACAATCTGTTTGTCTTTCTCTATCCTTTGCATAACATCGCTGTCGCTGTGCCGATATGTCTCATAGGAATGACGGAATGGTCCAAAGTAATCAAGATGTGCTTGCAAAAGCGTCTCTTTGAGACTTTTGTAATCTGTCTTTCCACCCTCACAAACTCGTTGCACATCGGTATACTTCTCATCAGAAAGCAATAGTTTGAGAAGTTGACAGACAGTACCGTGAGAATCAAGTGGTTTTCCAAGAGGTGTTGAGTCAGTCACAATAGTGGCAATTTGTTTTTCAATAACATCCTCTTCGGCAAACAGAGAGATAGTATTGCTGTATGATTTACTCATCTTACGTCCATCAGTTCCCATCACTTCCATTGACTGGGAGGAAAGATTGCCTGCCTGTGGTTCTTTGAAAAGTGTTTCATTAGACGAATATGCATCATTAAACTTGCGAACAATATCACGAGTAACTTCAAGATGTTGTAGTTGATCATGTCCTACAGGCACAACATCTGCGTCCATGATAAGGATATCAGCAGCCATAAGTGTTGGGTATAAAAGCACACCCGCTCTCACTTTCTCATCCAATCCCTGTTGAGCACTATCTTTAAAAGCATGACCACGTTTCAAGTACGGTACTGTCAAAAGAGAGGTAAAAAGCCATGCAAGTGCTGTAATCTCTGGAAAATCAGATTGACGATACAGAACAATGTTTTTAACATCACCACAAAAGACATAGTAAGCGGTGAGAATATGACGAGTATACTCACGCAACTGTTCTGCTGTTACTTCATCAGTCGTTACCGCATGGAGATCTGCGATAAAAAGATAAACAGTGCTCTCTGGATACTTCTTTGCATATTGAAGTATTCCCTGCAAGGCACCAAAATAGTTACCAATATGCAATTCACCTGTCGGTTTAATGCCAGTGAGTATTACTTGCGGAGCAACTGCCATATGCTATATGTTTAACGCCATGAAAAAGAGGATAAGTGGAAGGAGGTAATGGAGAAAAATATACTCTTGTGGTTGAAAGACAGCGTCGAGAAAAGAAGTAGAATTGAGTAATTCACCTGCAGGAATGAGATGGAAGATAACGGTGAGAAAGAGAATGGCCAGCGCAATACCTAAAAACAACCCTTCAATAAAACTAGTTTGAATGTGACGAGCAAAATAATCATTGAGTACATTTTGTATCAAAACAACAACAAAAATGTACACCAAAACAAACACTATCAATTTGCCAAAAAATGAACTAACAATGGTATTACTGAGCCACGCTTGAGGAATTGCCTGGTACAACACCACAGCTGGATAAAAACCGAGAATGGTTGAAGCTGCAAGAGGACGGTTTAAGACAGAAATCACTCCAGAGAGAATAATAATTCCAAGAACAATAATCCACAGTGTGAACGTATTCAGTTGTAACAGCATAGGGCTATACAATTCCGAAAAAAAATCCAAACTTGCTGCCGACGCTGTAAATAAACCAGTAGATATTTCCATTACCACAGTATACCAACACTGTGTCACTATTAACAGAAACGTTTTACCAACCCTCTTTTTCCAAAATAGCAAATGCTTCTTTCACCTTACTTGAGGTATTTGTGGGAAATGTCACACGACACACAATTAAGAGACGTCCTGTTCCGTGTGGTTGTGGTATACCATGACCATCAAGGCTAATAATAGTGCCATCTTTGCTCCCTTTCGGAACAGTAACTGTGAGGTTATTTTCTTGCACATCCTGTATTTGTTTTTGCGTACCAAGTATTGCTTCAGTGAAACGAAGATCAAGTGTATATAATAATTCGCCTTGTTGTTTTCTGAAGTGTGCGTGTGGCGTAACAGTCATACGAATAATTAAATCACCACTCGGTAATCCTTGCTCTTCTGGAGGCTCACCTCTTCCTGATACCTGAATCTGCATACCTGACTCAACACCAGGTGGTATGGTAAAAGAAATTTTCTCAGCAGTTTTTCTACGATACGGAATGAGCATTTCTTTTTGTGTACCGTATACAGATTCTTTAAAGGAAATAGTAGTGTCAATATTAATATCTCGCCCACGTGCACGCATGGTACGAAAAATCTTATGAAATATACCTCCCATACCATCATCCGCGTTAAAATTGGCAGAGAATCCGCCGCCACCGTTTGTAAATATATCTTCAAAACCGCCACTGTAGTTACCGCCTCCTCTCTGACCAGTGGTGCCAAAAGCATCATACTGTTGTCGTTTCTTAGCATCTGAGAGTACCTGGTATGCTTCATTAATCTCTTTAAACTTCTTTTCATCACCACCTTTTTTATCAGGGTGATATTTATGAGCAAGTTTGCGAAATGTCTGACGAATCTCAGATTCGCTCGCATCTCTTTTAATACCTAATATTGAGTAATAATCTTTCTGCATACTCTACTTCCCCACATCCATTGTGGCAGTATACCTATTTGTCACCATCCGAAGGTGTGTTTCCTTCGTGTCCTTTGGTATCACCTTCTGGTGGTTTTTCTTGTTTCGGTGGTTGCTGTTCATCTCTTTTGGCGTGCTTTGAAAAGATTTGAGATGCAGAAGTCAATGCGTTTTGTATATCTTCAGAACTCTCTTTTGCCTTTGCTTCTCGTAGCGCTGTCAGCGCTTGTTCT
The DNA here is from genome assembly GCA_965216295.1 of Minisyncoccota bacterium. Taxonomy (GTDB): domain Bacteria; phylum Patescibacteriota; class Minisyncoccia; order Phycocordibacterales; family JABAAK01. Next base: position 420,254 of record OZ244141.1, read on the forward strand.
ATTTCTTTTTTTGCTTCTTCAGAGAGGTCTGGTTGTTTGAGAATCTTTTCTCCTTCATAGACACCTTGTTCTGCAATGTTACGTGTATTTGCGAGTGTCCGTTTCTTTTCATCTTCTTCTGCGTGTGCTTCTGCAGATCCTTTCATACTAGTAACTTCATCGTCTGAAAGTCCTGACGTCGCTTCAATACGAATAGATTGTTGTTTTCCACCATTCTTATCAATCGCAGTAACTTTTAAAATACCATCTGTATCAAGATCAAAGGTCACCTCAATTTGTGGTGTTCCTCGTGGAGCGCCACCAATACCATCTAAAATGAAACGCCCTAAGCTTTTGTTATCCCCAGCCATTGAACGTTCACCTTGAACAATATGAATTTCTACTGTTGTTTGATTATCTGCTGCAGTTGAAAAAACCTGTGAAGCAGATGTTGGCAATGCTGTGTTTTTTTCAACGAGTTTTGTTGTGACACCACCGAGTGTTTCAATACCTAACGACAACGGCGTTACATCAAGGAGTAGAATGTCACGCACATCACCTGAGAGAATTCCTCCCTGGATTGCAGCACCAATGGCAACAACTTCATCAGGGTTAATAGATTGGTTTGGATCTTTTCCAAAAAAGTCTTTCACTGCCTTTTGAATCGCCGGCATTCTTGTTTGACCACCAACCAGGATAATCTCATTGATATCTTTAATTTCAAATGGCGAATCACTCATCACTGATTTCATAATTACAATGGAACGATCGATGAATGGTTTCGCTATCTCTTCTAATTTTGCTTGAGATAGTTTAACAAGTAGGTGTTGTGGTCCAGCATCAGTTGACGTGATAAAAGGGATGTTAATTTCTGTTTCTGGAACACTTGAAAGTTCAATCTTAGCTTTCTCTACCGCTTCATCAAGTCGTTGCAAAGCGAGTGAATCTTTTGAAAGATCAATGCCAGAACTCTTCTTGAACTCTTGAATCACATACTGTATAGCTGCCCTATCAATATCACGACCACCAAGATGAGAATCACCACCAGTTGCTTTCACTTCAACAACATCATCACCAACTTCTAGTATAGAAATATCAAAAGTACCACCACCGAAGTCAAAGACAGCTATTTTCTCATTCTTCTTTTTACCAAACCCATACGCCAAAGCAGCTGCGGTTGGTTCGTTAATGATACGTTTGACCGTCAAGCCTGCGATTGCCCCAGCATCTTTTGTTGCTTTTCGTTGAGAGTCATTAAAATACGCTGGCACAGTAATCACCGCTTCAGTCACTTTTTCATTCAATCGTTTTTCCGCATCTTCTTTGAGCTTTCGTAAAATCATTGCAGATATTTCTTCAGGACGATACTCTGAATCCTTTAAGGTAACGGCAACACCACCACCGTCACTCTCTTTCACCTTAAATGAAACAAAAGATATGTCTCGCTTCGCTGATTCATCATTGAATTTATGACCTACAAATCGTTTAATACCATAGACAGTATTTTCTGGGTTAGTCACTGCTTGTCTTCGTGCTGTCACACCAACGAGTCGCTCGCCTGTTTTGGAGATAGCAACAACCGACGGTGTCGTTCGTGCACCTTCTGCATTTTCAATAATCTCCGGACCAGCCGCACTCATTGAAGCAACTGCACAGTTTGTTGTTCCTAAATCAATACCTATTATCTTTGCCATACTTTATTATTTTTTTTCTTGTTTTTTGTTTGTATATACACCAACTCGTACCAAAGGAGCACGGACCGTACTGCTACCAACCACTACTCCGACAAGTACTACCTGAGTGATGCTGTTTTGTTTTTCCTGAATTGTTACAATATCTTCGCCCACCGACTCATGTTTATGTGGATCAAACGTTTCGCCAACTGGTTCAATAACCTCTGCACCGATAGTTCTCAAAGACTGCAAACACTGTGCATAGATGTTCTCAATACCTTTTCGCCACGTATCCGTATCTCCCTCTGAAGATGTTTCAAGGGCAGCTCGTGTTGAATCAAGTACGGGAAGTATTTTTTCAACAAAATCAACGAGTGTCCCTTGTCGGTATCGTTCTATCTGCTCTGCCAATCGTTTCTTTTCATTGAGCGCATCAGCTTTTGCACGTTTCCAACCATCAAGATACTCTTGACGTTCCTTTTCACACACACTGAGCGAATTCTCCAATGTCTCTACCACCTTTGTTATTTCTTCTCTATCAAATTGATTACTTTCTTTTTTATTTCCTTTGTTTTTCACTTCAGAATCGCTCATCAGGTACACAATACACGCAAAAATAGAAAAAGGCAAACCACTCACCCACTTCTATCGCTTACTCCACTGTGGTGCTTTTCGCGCTTTACGTAGTCCAAACTTTTTTCTCTCCTTAACGCGCGAATCACGAGTGAGGAAACCAAGTTTTTTCAATAACTTTCGTTGCGTTTCATCATAGGCAACAATGCTACGAGCGATACCATGACGAACCGCATCTGCTTGTGCAGAGGTACCACCACCTTTCACAACAACAGACACTCTCATTTTTTCATCAAGTGTTTCCAAAGGACTTTTAGCTGTTGAAACGAGATCAACGGTCGGGAAATAATCTTTAATGTCTTTTCCGTTAACAACAAAACCATCTCCCTCCTTTCCTACTTTACTAATGCGCACTCGCGCAGTGGCTGATTTTCTCCTTCCAACTGCTTCAATATACCCTCCTTTTTCAATATAGTTTTCCATACTACTCTTGTATTATTAGGTGTTTCATTTTCTTTGCACGCAAACGATTATCAGCAAGCATACCATACACTGCTCTGCGAAATATTTCTGAATACCCTTTTTTTCTCACCACTTCATCAAATTTCTCTTCTTTCCTACCACCAAAGTAACCACTGTATCGATCATAGATCATTCCTTTTTTCTTACGATTGCTGATTGCTAACTGCGAAACATTGATGACCATCACCTGTTTTTCAGGTGGTATACCAATGCGCGGAGTATACGATGGAGACCCTTTACCATTTAAAAGTACTGCAACTTCACTAGCAAGTCGCCCTAACTGTTTATTCTTCGCATCAAGTTTTATAGGTTTCTCTAACATATCTACACCCTACTATACGAATTCAATAACCGCAACGCGACGACCAGAACCTGGAGTTCCTTCTACTTTGGTGATGCGAGTATAGCCACCAGAGCGATCTTTGTACCGTGGACCCAAATCATCAAGCAACTTTTTAGCAATATCAGTTTGGTTGTGAAACTGAGAAAGGATGTGACGACGAGTGGCAAGATCATTTGTTCGTGCCTTGGTAATTAACTTCTCAACAATAGGACGAATTGCTTTTGCTCGTGCCTCAGTTGTTGTCACACGCTCTTTTAATATAACAGAACGTGCAAGTGACTCAAAAAACGCACGCCGTTGGTCACGCTCTCTACCAAATTTACTTCCTTTTCTACTGTGACTCATAGGTATGTTGTAATGCTTACTGAAGGACAATGCCGTGCTCAGCAAGCGCATGTTCAATTTCATCAAATGCCTTATCACCAATACCAGGAATGTTTTTCACGCCCTGCTTCCCTTTTTTCACCAACTCTTCTACCTTATCAACATCATTTTTGTTTAAAACAGTGCGTACACTTTTAGTAATCTTGAGAGCATCAATGTCTTTTGAATAGACACTACTCACCGCCTCTTGTTCGGCCTTATCAAATTGCTCCTTCATCTGAAAACCAACCATTGCTTCAAACTGAGTAATCATGATACGGATTGATTTATCAAGTGCCGCTCGTGGTGCAATGGTACCGTCGGTTTCTAATGAGATACGAAGTCGGTTGTAATCAGTACGATTACCGACACGCATGTTCTCAACAGAATATGATACTCGTTTCACTGGAGAAAAAGCGGTGTCAAAAGTAATAATGCCAACTTCAGGATTGTCTTTCCTGTCTTGCCGTGATTGAAAACCAATACCACGGTCAATTTCTGCCTCAACCTCAAACGCTGCATTACTGGCGGTAATCTCTGCAAGTGGGAGATCTGCATTGATGATAGTAATCTGTGACGGTGTTTCAAAGTCACCAGCAACCACAACACCCTTTCCTTTCTTTTTCAATGTAATACGTTGTGGAAATTCAATATCATGTGCTGCAATTTTAATTCTCTTGATTCGTAAAATAATGGTCAGGACATCTTCCAAGATGCCATCAATAGTAGAGAATTCGTGTGGCACTCCTTTTATTCTTACATTAATAATACCAACGCCAACAACAGAAGAAAGTAACATTCTCCGAAGTGCGTTGCCCAAGGTATGGCCATATCCAGGATATAGTCCTGCAATTTCATAGACACCAGCTGTCTCAGTTTCAGAGATAGTCTGTGGTTTTGAAGGTGTCGTTGTATCTAAATACTCAATCATACTCATACTAATCAGTAATTTAACGTGAATAATATTCAAGAACCGTCGGAAGACCAAAAAAGTCATCGTCGGTAGTGGGGTTTTTGTTGATTGAACCGGTTTTCTTTTTTGTATCCCAGTTCAACCACGGAGCACGACTAGTAATGCCGTCACTCGTTATTTTTTTAAATAATGTGGTTTGTTTACTCCCTTCACGAATACCAACAATGTCGGTATTACGAACCTGATAGGAGGGTATGGTGCTCTTTCGGTCATTCACAGTGAAATGCCCGTGTGACACCATTTGTCGTGCCATACGACGCGTATCAGCTAAACCAAGACGATACACCATGTTATCGAGTCGACGTTCTAGAAATTCACCAAGGGCAACAACAGTGGTCGCTCCTTCTTGTTTCTCTGCCTTTTTTACATACCCTTTGAGAGCACGTTCAGAGATACCGTAAATATACCGAACTTTTTGTTTCTCTATCAATTGTTTCCCATATTCGGTAACACGTTTTCGACGACGACCAGTCGTCATTGTTCCTTGTCGTTGCTCGCGCAGGGCAAATTTCTGCGTTTGACATTTCTCAAACACAGGCATTTTGAGTCGGCGACTAATTTTGTACTTTTTGACTGGTTTCATATATCTATCCCCTTCGTGGCTTTCTTCGACGCGGTCCGTTGTGTGGCACTGGTGTTTTATCTTTAATAGAGAGTATATCAAAACCCCGATTAATGAATGAACGAAGTGCTGATTCTCGTCCTCCACCAACACCCTTGATAACAATGGACACTTCTTTAACACCAATAGCCTGTGCCTTTTCTGCAATGGCATCAGCAACCTTCGCTGCTGCATATGGCGTTGATTTTTTTGCACTGTTAAATCCAAGCGCTGTACTCGTCGTCCACATAACAACATTACCGTTTTTCTCAGTAAAGATTACTTTTGTGTTATTAAAGCTTGCTTCGATAAAGACAATACCTGAAAGTACTTTTTTCTTGGGTAACTTTGAAAGAACGCGAGTACGACGACCAGTATTAGCACCACCACGTTCAATCTTATCTGCTGTTCTTTTTTTACCCATAGACAAACACCACGATTATTTCTTTTGCAACTTGACGCGACCAGATCCCATAGTTTTTCGTGGTCCTTTGCGAGTACGAGCATTGGTTTTTGTTCTTTGACCGCGGACCGGCAAACCAACACTGTGTCGATATCCACGTAATGTCTTTATATCTCTGAGTCGTTTGATGTGTAGAGCAACACTACGACGAAGTTCACCTTCCGTGAGAAAGGTTTCAATACTTTTTCTAACTTGCTCTTCTTGTTCCTTTGTTAAATCTGACGCATTCGTTGTGTAGGCAATTCCAATAGTATCAAGTATATGCCGCGCACGAGGACGACCAACCCCATACACTGCTGTAAGTGCAATCGCTAAATGTTTTTTTTCTGGAATAGTGACGCCAACAATACGCATAAGGTGTTATGATCAAAGGTAAAAAGATTATACAATTAGTTCAAAGATTTTTACTTTTGGCGCATTTTTCTTCGCGGGTTTCGTTTATTGATAAGATAGAGTCTCCCTTTGCGTCGAACAATTTTATCGTCTTTATCTTGTTTTCGTATAGATGTCCGCACTTTCATATTTCTCGCCATGTAAAAGCTCGCACACAGGTTTGTCAATTATAAACGCCTTGTAATTCTTGCCTTTCCGCCATACTTATCGGGAACCAATTGAACTCGATCACCAACAAGTATTTTAATACGATTCATTCGCATTTTACCAGAAAGATACGCAAGTAACTGTGTACCAGTGTCTTCTGCTGTAACGCGAAACAAAACATTCGGCAGTGCCTCGTCGACACGACCAGTGATGACATCCTTAATATCTGCTTTTGACATTACAGCGCTTTCATTCTAACACGCGACACAAGAAAAAAGCAATATAACTTTAAAAATATGACTCTTTTCTGAATTGGTCAATAGCTTTGTGCGATCCAGAGAGAAGTACTTTCGGAACCTTATAGGTCTTTCCTTTCCACTGTATACTCTCTGGTCTGGTATATACCCTATCGCTACTCACCCGATTCGATTCAAGGGATTCGCAATTACCCAAAACTCCAGGAATTTCCCTAATAGTAGCATCTGCAATCGCTAACGCTGGTAATTCGCCTCCAGTGAGGGTATAGGAGCCAATAGAGACCCGTTCTGCTCCAGTTGCTTCCACCACTCGATCGTCAATTCCTTCATAATGACCAGCGATAATAACGAGATGCTTTGTTTTCACAGCATACTCTCTGGCTTTCTTTTGTGTAAAGATTGTACCAGACGGTGTGAGAAATATGGTATGTACTGATTTTTTTCTCCCACATGCAGCAGCGTGCGCACGTAACACAGGAAACGCTTCTAAAACCATCCCTGGCCCACCACCATACGCACGCCTATCAATACGCCCTCCATCTCGTTCTGCGTAATCAATGGGATTGTAAAACTGAAACGCAACGGTACCACTTTTAACCGCACGACCAACGATGGAAGTCCGGCAATACAGCTCACACACTTCTGGAAACAGTGTTATGAGATGAATGGTGAACATAGGGGGTTACGCACCGCCCTCGTGATGATCGTGATGATCTCTTTGTTCTGGCTTGCGTTGTGGTCGAGTACTGCCTTCTGGTTCTTCAATGAGAACACTAACTCGTGCTTCATGCTGACCACCATATACGTGCATGATTGTTCTAATTGCTGAAGCGGTACGACCCTGGCTTCCGATGATTTTACCCATGTCATTTGGATGAACAACAAGAGTCAATTTAATACCCTGTTGGTCACTCTCCTGCTTTACCTGTACTTCATCAGGGGAATCAACAATCTTTTTTATAATGCTAGTAAGGAACTCTGCCTCTTTCATGTCTTCTGTCATAATTTTCTCTTTAATAGTAATTTTTTATTGCTCCTTTTCAGAGCCACCGCTTTGTTGTGTTTTGTTTGAAACTTCTTCTTGAGTATCAGGAACTGTATCAACTGTTGGTGTTTGAGGTTGGTTTTCGCTTTCTTCTTGAGGAGTATCAGAACCTGTATCAGGTACTGGTGTTTGAGGTTGAGTTTCGTTTTCAGTTTTTACTTCAGATTTCTTTTCATTTTCTTGTGAAGCACTCACTTCTTCTTTTTTGTCACTCTCTTGGGCAATCGGTTGCTTTTTAGGGAGAACGTTTCGTTTCTTACCTGTGATAATTTTCTCACTCACGAGTAAATTGTGTACTGTATCTGATGGCTGTGCACCATGACCTATCCAATGCACTATTCGATCAGCATTAAAATTACGAGTTTTTTGTTTTGGATTGTAATTTCCGAGCGATTCAAGATACGCTTTTTGTGGACCAACTGTTGATTCAACAACAACGAGACGAAACGAAGGGTCGTTACGACGACCAACACGATGAAGCCGAATTTTCAACATAGTACTTATCTCAAGTATAGTAGCACATCTGTTCGTCTTGTCAATTGATATCGTCATATTCTCAATTAGTAATTCTTAAGTCGCTCAACATTTTTATGTGCTCGCATTTTCTCAAGTGCTTTTGCCTCTATCTGTCGCACCCGCTCACGAGTAACATCAAACTTCTGCCCTATCTGTTCAAGCGTGTATTGAACGCCATCTTCAGCCATACCGTGACGCAACTCTATAATCTTACGTTCTTTCGCAGAAAGATCACATAATATCTCTTGAATTTGCTGTTTCAAAATATTTCTTGCAGAGATACTATCTGGAGACTCTTGTTCTTTATCCTCAATAACATCAGCAATTTTTGTCGCATCGTCATCACTACTACCACCACCGAGTGGGCGCTCTAATTGAATAACATCCTGTCCAACACGACGAATCATATTTATCTTTTCTGGATCAACTTCCATTTCAACAGCAATTTCTTGTACTGTTGGTGGTCGTCCAAGATCTTGTTCCATCTGCACCATAATTCTTTGATATCGAGAGATAGTCTCTGACATATGTACAGGAATTCGGATAGTACGTGATTTATCAGCCAGTGCTCTTGTCACAGCTTGCTTAATCCACCACGTTGCATAGGTTGAAAACTTATACCCTCGTTCGTGTTCAAAACCATCAACCGCTTTATATAAACCATTCGTTCCCTCTTGAACAAGATCAAGAAGATTCAAGTCACGACTCCGTGCAGCATAGTTTTTCGCTATCGATACAACAAGACGAAGATTAGAACAGGCAAGCCTATCACGTGCCTTTGCAGCAGCAAGTAAAATACTTCTCTTCTCACGAGGATTTCGTGGTCGCAAAGTACCCAATGTCAATTTCTTACCTCTTCCTATTAATTCACCAAGTTCTTGTTCCTGTTTTGCATTGAGCAATGGATATCGACCAATGTCACGAAGATACATTTGAACAGAATCATAGGACGACGGTTGTGCCTCTGGAAAATCATTATCTGTTTCTCGAGTCACTTCTTGCAATAGACCCTCACCAGGAACGTAGTCAAGACACTTGTGCCCAAGGACAGCAGTGACAGCTTTCCACCCTTCAGCTTCATCAGTTTTTTTTGCATCAATTGCTGGTATGTACTGTATAATATCATTTGGAACAACATAACCACGTTTCTCACATATTTGTACTAACTTACGCAATCCACGACGAAACTCTTTTGGAACTTCTTGATAGAGTTTTTCTTCTGTTCGACCATCTGACACCTCTTTCGTTGCGACAGAAGTAGAACGTTTTGTTGTTGTTTTCTTTTTTGCAACGACTACTTTTTTTCTACTTACCGTTTTAGTTTTTTTTGTTGCAACTCTTTTAACTGTTTTCTTTTTTGCGGTAACTCTTTTTTTGGGAGAAGAAGTGGTTGAGCGTTTCTTTTTCACAACACGGCGAGACACTCGTTTCACCTTAGCACGAGACATTTTTTTTGTAGCTTTTTTTTGAGACATACTCAAACAAAAAGAAGACCCTCAAGCACTGAGCTCTTTCAATCGTTGTTGTATATTTTCGCACATCTTCTTGTCCTTGGCAAGTATTTTTTTTCCACCATCCCTTTCAGCACGAATTAATTTTGCGAGTTCCTCCTTTAAAACCAAGACAAGAAGACGTTCTGCTGTCTCTTGTAAGATGGTTGATACCTTCTCTGTGCGTTCTTTTGTATCCGTATATTCATTGAGAAAACGAAGTTCACCGATAGCTTCGTAAGTACTTGTATCAACAAGCGGCAAGTAGTTTCCAATCTCTTTCATCTGAGCAACAACAAATTCTGGTATGGGTATGCTTTCTTTTTTAAGAAAGTTTCGTGCCACACACACTGTCTCCTGAAGTTTTTCTTTACCATATAGAGCCATTCGTTTTGGAGGTTTCACAGAGATGGTGGTACCACGATGAATCCGCTCTTGAAAATCTCCAAGAGAACGCTCTACCGCATCACGACTAATATCACAAAACGAAGCCACCGAAGAGATAGCACCATCTCGGGAAAGCGTATCAGACATACCTGCCACAATTGATAACACGTTTTCTTTCACAGCACGAATTCTATCCTGATCTTTCTTTGGATACTTTTTTGCAACATCATGGAGAAGAAAATCAATAATGTGAGTTGCCTCTTTAACACTACGCTTCCATATTTCTTCATCACGAACGATAACCTCTGCTGGGTCTTCTCCTTTCGGTAATGTTACTAACTTCACATCCATACCAAGACGCAAAGCGATTGTTGCGGTTCGTATGGCAGCACGTAATCCGGCTTCATCTTGATCAAACGCAAGGAGTATTTTATTAGAAAACTGCTTGAGTAGACGAATGTGCTGTTCAGTGACTGCAGTTCCCGATACCGCAACAGCAACAGGAAAACCCATTTGGTGCGATAGTATAACATCAGTAGGACCTTCTACAAGAATGGAAAAACCGTGCCGGCGTATATGTTTTTTAGCAAAGTAGAGTCCGTACAAATATTTCGACTTATGAAACACGGATGTCTCTGGTGTGTTGATATATTTTGGTTCATCACTATTTCCCTCTTGCACCTTCCTACCAGAAAAACCGACAATACGACCATCGATGTCATGAAATGGAAAGATAATACGCCCACGAAACCTATCATATATGCCACGAGTATTAGTAGCACACAACCCAGCTTGTTCAACAGCCACCTTCGACTTTCTCCCTAACGTTCCAGAAATGGTATCCCACACAGAAGGAGCAAAACCTATTTCCCACACTGCAATAGTCTCAAGACGTAATCCACGATTAAGAAGAAGTTTTTTTTCTTTGTCGGTAAGAAGAGATTGATATGTACTCTTTGCCTGTATTAAGGTGTCATATATTGTTTGCCATGTACCACTCTGTACTTTTTTATATTTTGAAAGATCGATACCAGCCTTCTCAGCGAGCAGTTGAAAACTTTCTTTAAAATCTATTCCCTCAACTTCCTGAATGAATGTAAAAATATCACCACCCTTTTGAGAGGAAAAACAGTAAAAGACACCTTTATCTGGTGAAACAAAGAATGATGGTGTTTTCTCGTTGGTAAATGGTGACTTCCCTTTCAAACTATTCCCTGAAGATTGCAAGGCAACATAGGGAGAGACGACATCAACGATACTGACCCGTTCTTTAATGACTTCCTTGATGGCACGATAATCCATACTCCAATAGTACTCTAACGCCAATAACTAAGCCAACTCATCCACAAAGTCGCTCCTTATTCGTTCATCCCCTGTTTTTTCTCTAATGATGCTTCTTTTGCCTTATTCTCTAGTATTTTTTCTCGTATTCCTGCACGAAGTATTTCCATCCGTTCATATTTCTTACTCCCCTTAAATGCACTCCCGATAGGGACAAGACGACCTAAGATAACATTTTCCTTCAAACCGTCAAGCGTATCACTAGCACCATTAAGTGCTGAGCGTATCAAAACATTCGTTGTGTTTTGGAATGATGCCGCAGAAAGGAAGTTGCTTCTCGTTGTAGAAACATTCACTAATCCAGTTACCCGTGGCTCTGCTTTGATAGGATTTTTGCCTTGATTTTCTAATTTCTCATTGATTGTGAGAAGTTCACTCATTTCAATAATTTCACCTTCAGTAAATGGAGCATCTCCAGGATCTTTGATAATAAAGCGGCTAAACATTTGCCGAATAATGACTTCAAAGTGTACTGGTGCAATATCAACTCCCTGCAATTCATACACCTTATTCACTTCAGCAAAAATATACTCTTGAACAAATTCTTTGTTTGTATAGATAAGCAATTTATCAAGATCTGCAGAACCATCGGTAAGGAATTGACCTTTCTTGACGTCTTGCCCTTTTGAAACAATGAGGTATCGATTCTTTGGGATAAAGTAAGTGGTGTCACGAAGTGGTGTTTTCTTTCCATCGACAGGAATAATAGAAAGCATGTTGCCATCACCTGGTTGTTTTTCAACTTCTCCGATAGTACCGTCAATATGTGAAACAATAGCCATCGCTTTAGGAATCTGTTTATCAAAAATCTCTTGAATACGTGGTAGTCCAGCAGTAATATCACCACCAACAGCAGCAACACCACCAGCGTGGAATGTACGCATAGTAAGCTGCGTTCCTGGTTCACCAATTGACTGTGCCGCAATACAACCAGCTGGCTCACCAATGTCAGTTAGTGTATCGGTCGCCTTATCATCACCGTAGCATTTGATACACACACCACGAGCAAATCGACATGTAACAGGAGAACGAAGCTTCACGATTTCAATAGTCTCATCATCTTCAATTTGTTTTGCTTCAGCATGATCAATATACTGATTCTTTTTCACAATAACTCCCTTGTGACCAACAATCTCAGTTGCAGCAAAACGACCTTTGACTCGTTGTGCAAATGAAAGCGTTACTCCTGATGGCGTTTTACGGAATAATTGAAAACCTCGAGTTGTTCCACAATCTAATCCTTCAATCACCACTTCTTGCGCAACATCAAAGAGTCGTCGTGACAAGTACCCCGCATCAGCAGTTTTCAGTGCCGTATCACTCAATCCTTTACGAGCACCGTACGAGAAGTTGAAGTATTGGATAGGGTGCAGCCCCCCTTTAATTGATGAAGTAATCGCCTCTTCAACTGGATCACCTTTTGCGGAGTCAACGATACCCAACATACCAACCAATTTACTCAATGTATTAACGTCACCACGAGCACCAGAGAAAATCATATCACCGATAGGAGAATCATTTGGAATTGCTTCTTTCACCAACACATCAATTTCACTTTTAATCTGTTGCCATATTTCAATATTTTTACGCTTCCTTTCATCACTAGAGAGCAATCCTTGGTTGTACTGTTCATGTACCTTTTTCGTTTCTTGGAAACCATACTGAATTCTATCCTTAGCACTCTCTGGAACGAGAAGATCACTCCAGGAAAATGTTGTTCCAGAATCAGTTGCGAAACGGAAACCGAATTGTTTGATAGCATCAAAATAGATGGTCACCTCATCAAGATTATACTTCTTGACAATCGTCTTGGTAAGATTTTTGAGAGCACTATTAGTCATCTGCTCATTGATAAAGGGCATGTCTTTCGGTAGTTTATTGTTAAAGAGAAGACGACCTACCGTTGTTCTCATTTTTTTACCTGCATATGAACCATATTTTGCTTTTTCAGAAGCAAGGATGATGATGGGAGTACGAATTGTTACCACACCATAGTCATACGCGGTCACTGCTTCATTGATAGAAGTAAAGTAAGGAACGTGCTCACTATCAGTTTTCTCCTCTGCCGTTGCCCAATAACATCCAAGCACCACATCGTGCTTTGTTGGAGAAACATTAATCTCACCAGAACCAGGTTTAATGATATTCTTTTTGGATATCATAAATTCACGTGCTTCCATTTGTGCCTCTTCAGAGAGTGGTACATGCACTGCCATCTGGTCACCATCAAAGTCAGCGTTATACGCTTCACAAACAAGAGGATGTAATTCAATAGCCTTTCCTTCAACCAAAGTTGGTTTGAATGCTTGAATACCTTGGCGGTGAAGTGTTGGCTGACGATTCAAGAGAACGTACCGATTTTGTATAACTTTCTCAAGTATTTCCCAGACAACATCATTTCTGTCATCAATAATACGGGTGGCGCCACGAATGTTGTGTGCCAACTCTCGTTCTAAAATCTGAGCGATGATGAACGGACGGAATAACTCTAACGCCATTTCCTTTGGCAATCCACACTCATCAAGCTTTAAGCTTGGGCCAACAACAATCACTGAACGACCAGAATAGTCAACACGCTTACCAAGTAAGTTTGCACGGAAGTATCCTTGCTTCCCGCCAAGGTATTCAGAAATTGATTTTAATTGGCGTGATTGATTCCTATTAAAACTATTCGCTGTGTTATACCGAATTGAGTTATCAAGCAGTGCATCAACTGACTCTTGCACAAGTCGTTTCTGTGTATCGATAAATATTTTTGGTGCTTTGTTCTGTATGAAATTTTTCAAACGTGTGTTTCTAATAATAACAAGACGATACAAGTCATTGACATCTGAACTTGCGTACCGACCTCCTTCAAGTGACACCAACGGACGAATACCAGGAGGGATAACAGGAAGATGGTTCAGAAACATCCACTCTGGCTGATTACCTGACTGGATAAATGATCGAACAAGGACGAGACGTTTCTTTAATTTGTCTGACTGAGCAACGGTTGCTGTTTCAATATGTTTTTCCAAACTCTTCTCTAATTTTTTTAAATCAAGCTTTTTGACAGCGTTGTACACTACTTCAGCTCCCTTCTCTGCTGTGAACAATTGAGGAAATTTCTTTGTAAGTATGTAGTACGTTGCCTCATCGATAATACTTCCTTCATTAATTGAAGAAAGATGTTTCACTTGACTACGATAAGTACTTTGCAACATTTGTTGTGTTTCTTTTCGTTCTGCTTTTTTCAATTTCTCATCAATCTCTCCTTTCAGTTGTTTTTCATATACTTTTCTTTGTGCTTCATCAACACTAATCACCAAGTAAGCGGCGTAGTAGACAACTTTTTGCAATGCCTGTGCAGGCAATCCCAACAACTGTGCGATACGAGATGGTGTTTTGCGAAGATACCACACATGCGTTACTGGTGTTGCTAGTGATATGTGTCCCATCCGCTCGCGACGAACAACCGATCGAGTTATTTCCACCTCACACTTATCACACGTAATTCCCTGATACTGAATCCCTTTGTACTTCCCACAACTACATTGAAAGTCCTGTTCTGGTCCAAAAATACGTTCACAGAATAATCCGTGACGTTCTGGCTTTTGTGTACGATAATTGATTGTTTCTGGTTTCTGCACCTCACCTTCAGACCATGAGAGAACATCATCCGGAGAAGCAAGTGTGAGCTTCATTGAATCAAATCGGTTTGTTTTTTTAATTGTTTTACGCATAATGAATTATTCTTCTTCTTTTTCCGAATCAACGAACTGTGCATCCAACCCCAAACCACGCAAGTAGTACAGCAATACGTTAAAAGATGCAGGAATACCTGATTGGGTAATCGGTTCACCACGGATAATAGCGTTGTACGCTGAAGACCTTCCATTAATATCATCCGATTTTATGGTGAGCATTTCACGAAGTGTGTATGCAGCACCATGACCCAACAGCGCCCACACTTCCATTTCCCCCATTCTCTGGCCACCACGACGTGAACGACCACCGAGCGGTTGTTGGGAAACTAATGAGTATGGTCCGATAGAACGCATGTGAATTTTGTCATCCACCATGTGTTCAAGTTTCATGATATACATCCATCCAATAGCAATTGGTGCATTAAACGCCTGTCCAGTCTTGCCGTCATAGAGGGTAATTTTACCAGTCTTTGGAAATCCTGCTTTCTCCATTTCACCGCGCAACTCCTCTTCGCTAATTGAGGTAAATGGTGGTATCACTGCCTGATAGTTCAACGATTCTGCAACTAACCCAAGGTGAAGTTCTAAAATCTGACCAAGGTTCTGACGAGACGGAACTCCTAGAGGAGTGAGTAACACATCAAGTGGTTCACCATTCTCATCGAATGGCATATCCTCCACGGGCAACACTCTTGAAATAACCCCTTTATTTCCATGCCGATTTGCCAACTTATCACCTTCTTGTATCACACGAAGAACAGCAATGGTGATGCGTACTTGCTTGATAACACCTGAATCAAGAGTATAACCATCTTCACGATTACGAATCTGAACACTAATAACTCTTCCCGTCTTACCAGCAGGCAGGGTGAGTGATGTATCCTTCATGTCTTTTGCTTTGTCACCAAAGATAGATTGCAGTAACCGCTCTTCTGCTGAGAGATGGGTTTCGCCACGAGGAGTCACTTTACCAACTAAAATATCTCCTGGGTAAACATCAGAGCCAACACGAGCAATACCATCCGGATCAAGGTTACGAAGACGATATTCAGAGACGTTAGGGATGTCTGCGGTTGATACCTCTGGACCAATCTTGGTCTCCCGAACATCAACAGAAAACTCTTCAGCTTCAATGCTCGTCAAAGTATCATTCTCAATCAATCGTCGAGATATGACAATTGCGTCTTCGTAGTTTGCTCCCTCATTACAAATGAACCCAACACGCAGGTTTTTTCCCAAAGCAATTTGCCCATCATCAGTCGAAGCGGTATTTGCAAGAATGTCTCCCTTCTTTACTTTTTGTCCAAGTCGAACGCTTGGTCTCTGGTGTGTAGAAAATGTTTTTGCATTAGTGAGTACAAACAATTGCAACTTGTACTGCTTCTTTCCTTGATCGGTTTTCAGCGTTATCTGTGTAGCGTCAATAGAAACGACTTCCCCTGCTTCTTCAGCGATTAACATTCTACCGCTTGCTCGTGCAAATAATTCTTCATACCCCGTTGCTACCAATGGTGCTTCTGGATAAAGGCATGGAACTGCTTGTCGTTGTATGTTTGAACCGAATGCTGCTCGAGCAGGTATGTTATTTAAAATAAAAGGTATGAGAGTGGTAGATGCAGAGAGCATTTGTCCTGATGCAACATCAACATATGAAACATTCTCTGGGGTGACATGTTTAAAAACACCCTTATGACGAACGGGTACCTGAGGTGTCGTGATAGCTCCTTTCTCATCAACCTCTATTGTTGCGGGAGCGACATAACACACCTCTTCCTGATCAGCAGTGAGATAGTCTACCTTGTCGGTCAACACACCGTTAACAACTTTGCGGTATGGTACCTCTAAAAGCCCGTATTCATTGAATCGTGCGTAGAGTGACATGTGCAACACGAGACCAATGTTTGCTCCCTCTGATGAGTGAACAGGACAAATCCTACCATAGTGAGAAGGATGAATATCTCGCACAGCAATACCAGCATGTTCACGCATGAGACCACCACGACCCAAGGCTGAGAGCGTTCGGACATGCTCTATCTCATCCAGTATGTTGTGTTGCTTTAATGTTTGTGAAAGTTGGTTGGTACTAAAGAAGCTCTGTACCGTTGTTTTAAAGATTCTCAAATTGAGAATATCAGTTGGATTCTGCAACATAGTGGGATCAGTCGTGACCATCCTATCTTTTGTATTCTTTCGCATACGAACAACACCAGTTCGTACGTGTTCTCGGATAAGTTCACCAACTGGTCGAACTCGTCTCGTTGTTAAATTATCAATATCATCTTCAACAGCACCAGGATCATTATTGAGACGCACAATTTCTTTAACAATACAGACAATATCTTCCAAGGTAAGATGTCTTTCCTGCAGTGACTTTGCATCAAGAGAACGGTTGAATCGTCGGTTCAAGTTAACACGCCCCATTTGAGATAAATCATACCATTGTGGTGAAAATTTACCCTCAATCACCTCCTTTGCTTTAAGAGTATTAATTGGTTCACCACTTCGAACAGTGCGATATATATTTAACCAAACATCATCCATCACTTGCGCTTCATCAATAGCGAATGTATCTTTAATGGCTTGCAGTGCCTTGTCGTCATCTTCAAAAAGTCGAAGTACTTCAGCTTGGGTTTGTGGTCCAAATGCTCGTATAAAAGTAGTAACGGGTAATTTTCGAACGCTTTGGTCAATACGCACAACTACCCTTCCGTTGAGATCACTTTCAAAAACAACCCAAACACCATGTCCTTTCATTGGACGCACCTCAGCACCAAAAGTTCCTTGTCCTTTCAAACGCATCTCTTGAAAGAAACGAACACCGTCTGCACGCACCAACTGTGAAACAATGACACGCTCAACGCCATTAATGATAAAAGAACTGTGTGGTGTTATAATCGGTATATCCACAAAGAGTACCTCTTCTTCTTTCGTCGTCCCTGTCACCTTATTCACCAATCGTATTGTTGCCTTGAATGGTGCACTGTAATCAGTCAGTTGATGTTTTGCCTCTTTCGGCGTTAACGATGGTTCACCAATACTCCAAGAAACAAATTCAATTGAGAAACGTTCATTCGTATCAACGATGGGAAAAAATTCTTTAAATAGTTTTTCTAAACCTTTATGTAAAAAATCCTCATACGATTTCTGTTGGAAACCGATGAGGTCTGTTTTTGCAATAAATGGCTCTCGATACGATGCAAAAGTTTTCTTAGTGCGCATATACCTCTGTATAGATGTCCCCACCACCACACACGCTTCAGTAAGCGGACCAATAGCCAAATGTCACCTACGCAATGCAATGCAATAATACACAGATGTTGCCTTAGTTGTCAACTACCCAACGAAACATTCACGGAGTGATTGACTCTTCGTCCGAAGATCCGTCACCACCTCTATCCTGCTTTTCTAAAGTAATTTTTGCTTTTGTTGATGGCATTGTTGATATCCAAAATGGGAAAATAGTAATATCATTGACTGTTACAACCTGTGGATACTGAGTTCGAATAATACTTCTCACCTCACCTTCCTTCTTACCAGAGATAGATTCTAAGAATGTTATATTATTGATATCCCACAAAATAGTTGCCGATCCTGCAAGGGAGAAAGAAAATTGCTGTGATTTGGCAACATCAAAGTTATCCTCATTGCTACCAGAAATGGCGATAGTAAGTGTTTCTTCTGCTATTGAATCTGGTAAAATAGTATCACCAGAAGTGGTTGCGTATTTTTCTGTAACATACCGCGCAAGAAGTGTTGCAACATCTTTCTTTCTAAATTCAATAGCATACAAGGTTCCTCGTAAATTAAGAACAACCGCTGTATCAGTCTGTGTTTCCTCCAATTCTTCAAAAGTAATAAAGATACCATCCTCAAAGACCACACGTTCAGTACCAAGTGTATTCGTCTTCAAAGCATCTTCAAGGCGAACCCGTAAAACCTGTTCTATCTCCTGCTGCAGTCTTTCGATGGCACTTTCTCTTGCAGCTTCATTAGGAACAAGTATCTCACCAGAAAAACCGCCAGATATTTTTGTTTTCGTGAGTGCGTAAGAATTTGCATCTTCTTTGTACTTCGCTAATCCAGGTATACTCAACCGCTTCCCTATCTCGTTAATATCATACTGACTACCATTGCCCGGCGCACCGAGAGCATCAGCCTCAATATCGACATCTTTGGTACCAGGACGAAACTCACCACCAACTGTCTTTCCACCAGGAACGGATTGTCGTGATGTTGTTCTGTAAATACGACCATCGGATGTTTTGAAGCGAGTTCTATTAACAAGATCAAGTGTTTCACCACTGGTGTTAGTGTTATAAACAGTGATGGTACCCGATGATTTTTCATGTCGTGTCTCGCGATTAACATCAGTAATTGTTGTCTCTTTATTAAAACGAATAGGGGCAGACACATGGTACGGCAAATCACCCATACGAGATGGTGCCAGCGTTGCCTCAAAGACAGTACTGCTATCAACAGCGACAGTCGCTGATGCAAGTGTCACATTCACCCGTGCGCTTGAAAAAGTTGTACTCAATGCAACAACAATAATCACGACGACAATAATGATAATACTGATGAGACGGTTTATTTTTCGACGTGCATGTTGATCTCTTCGATCTGGTCGTGGTGGTAAACCATTCGTATCATTACTTCGATTTCGACGAGTTGTACTACGAAGTCCTGTCCTCTCAATTGAGCGCAAGCCCCTTTTTGTATCTCCTTCTTTCCTATCTTGCATACCTATCTACACCTTCACTATACACCATTATTGTAAGACAGCTCGTATCCGCCGTGTCCCCTCAGCAATTGATTTTTCACTGACGATGGAAAAAGTACCTAGGACACCCGTTCGTTCCACATGAGGACCACCACAGAATTCTTTACTAAATGTTCCAATGGTGTAGACCCGAACGGTATCGCCATATGATTCACCGAAAAGTCCAATGGCACCTATTTTTCGTGCTTTCCCAAGAGGCATGTCTTCATGCGTCACAGGAAGGTCTGCCTGAATCTGTTCGTTCACCAGACGTTCAATGGACGCTTTCTCTTCATCAGTTACCTTTCGTGAAAACAAAAAATCAAACCGCAATCGATCTTGAGTAATATTAGAACCACGTTGTTCAACTTCATTTCCAAGTACTTCTCGAAGCGCTTGATGAAGGAGATGTGTTGCCGTGTGGTATCGAACACATGCGTCACTTTCGTCAGCAAGACCACCCTTAAACATACCCCCTGCCCGTGATTGTGTCCGGTGTTCTTCCATAACTGTTTGATAGTCTTCTTGTGCGATGGTGATACCATCCTGTTCCGCTAACGCACAGGTAAATTCAAAAGGAAATCCATACGTACTCTGCAAAAGAAATGCACCCATTGCATTCACCTTCCCTTGCTTCAATAGTTTGTGATACTCTTCTTTGCCAACCTCAAGGACGGTGATAAACTGTTTTTCCTCTTGTTGTAAGGTGTGATACAGAGTCTCATAGTCCTGTGACGCTGCATCTGGCATATGATGCACGATACATTTCACCACAGAACCATCTATGGTGTGCGGTGTTTCAAAAGAAGTTTGCAAACGATACACAAGACGACGGATCAGTCGTCGCAAGACATATCCACTCCCTGTCGTTGCAGGAACAACACCATCGTTAAGTATAGAAACAGCACTACGAAGATGGTCGGCAATCATGCGATAGTCCTTTTGCGCACGATCATAGGGTACCTGTGTTTGCATTTCAAGATGTTCAACAATCTCTTGAAATGTATCAATGCGAAAGATATCTGGATTGTTATTCGTTGCCGCAGCAAGTCGCTCTAAACCACCACCAAAGTCAACATTCTTTTGATCCAAAGGAACAAAAGCATCAGTGTCTCGACGATACTCCATGAAAACTGAATTACAAATCTCCATGAATTGACCTGAGTTTGAGTTTGGATGGGGACGGCCCGTGTGTGCAGTGTTTTGATGTTCTGAACCAAAATCAAAAAATACCTCAGTATCACCACCTCCCAATTCACCAGGTGGCATGTGCTCTGGCGCCCCTGCTCTACTCCACCAATTTTTTGTTGAATCATAGAAAAAAATTCTCTCACCTTCTTGCATACCACGACGATCACCTTCTTCGACAGA
Organism: Minisyncoccota bacterium; assembly: GCA_965216295.1. Classification (GTDB taxonomy): domain Bacteria; phylum Patescibacteriota; class Minisyncoccia; order Phycocordibacterales; family JABAAK01. The sequence goes on from OZ244141.1 coordinate 441,136, forward strand.
ACCAATGTGTGCAATTTCTGCTGAAACTCCAGCACGAGAAAAAAGATCTCGCCAAATCTCTGCTGAAGTGGTATCGCGTGGAAGACCATACCGTTCGTCACCAGCAAAAACAGTGACGAACAAACGCTGCGGGTCAAGTCCCAATCCCTCTACAGGATCAGTTAAAAAAACAAAACACTGTTTAATCTGTTCTTCTTTGAAGTACGCACCGAGTGACCAGTTACCGAGCATTTCAAAAAACGTAGTGTGACGATTGTCACCAATGACTTCAATATCATTTGCACGAAAACATTTCTGAGAGTTTGCTAAACGAACTCCTTTGGGATGCTCTTCACCCATGAGATATGGAATGAGTGGCTGCATACCTGAACTGGTAAACAATGTCGTAGCATCATCTTGTGGCACAAGCGATGCTGAGGGTATCAAAGAGTGCCCTCTTCCTTTCATGAAAGTGAGAAATTTTTCTCGTACCTCAGTGACTCGCATACTCGCATCGTACCATTACACTCTCACGAAACCGTCCCTTCAACATGACTTCGAAATGAGTGCCCAGCAGCGTCACGGTATGTGCAGAGATCACAGACAGCATTGTTATATGACAAACCAACAGGAGGAATTGCATCATCAGTCAATAATTTCCGTATTGCCAACAGTGTTGTTGCAACCCAATCATGATTGCCGTGGTACGGTATCACTTGTGTCGCAAACAAGAGTTTGTCATTGAAGGCTGTTTGAGTACTATCTCCATTTGCGTAAACAAAGTAAGCATCATTTGAAACAGAAAAATTGTTTTTTTCAAAAAGCCATTGGTATATCTCTACCTGTCGCTTGTACGAATCCTGCCATGAAGCATCAATGGTTACCGTGCCCTCTTTGGCAGTTGCTTTGTAATCAACAATGAAAATGTCGTGAGAGGTCGGATCATGCCAGACATCATCAATACCACCGAAGAGTATAAAGTTACTCTCACGATCGTGGTAACGAATGCCACGAAACGGATCTCGCCATGTCTCTATATCTTTGTGCTGTAGTGGTACCAAATTTGGACACACACTGTGACAAAGCGGATGAGGCTTCTGTGATGCACGGTAAGTATCAAACTCTTTTTTCAAAAGTGTATCAACAGCAAGATTCAAATTAAACGGAGGAAAGTTTGGTTGATTTACCCCCAATCGACGATCTAGATAAAAACAGCGTTGGCAACGGATATACGACTCAATTTTTGAACGAGAAAGTGCAAACGGCTCACTACTCTTTGGGTCAAAAATATTTTTCCTTCGCGTTGCGTATTGCATTACAAGGGTATGGTACCACTACACACCCCTTCGCTCAGGAACACAGAGCATCTTTGCCTCATCAATCAAGATATCAAGGTGGTGTATTGGTGTGTGTTCTAGTGTTGACACCTTGTCAAGAAAGTCTCGACATGTAGTGATTTTCATATCAAACAACATCCGTGCACTCTGTCTGCTTAATGATGGGAGACACGTGATTGGGTGTGCGTTTACCTTGGTAATCATAGTTTGTAAATTGTTGTCATGCGGGTAGCCCCATCCCAAAAGAGTAACACCCGAACACTCAGCATAGTGTATTGCATTAGAGGTAAATTTTCCATTGGTGACCAAAATACATTCATCAACCAAATCCTTGCTCCATCTTTCATGCCATCCCTTTTTGATGAGATCATCAAATCGCGCTTTGACATAGAGTGCGACTTTCAAATCAAGCCGTCCCTGAGGATCATTTTGAAATTTCGCTTCTATGGCAATTTTTTTCTTCCCTTTTGTCGCATGCACATCAACTTCGTGAATAACACAGTGTCCACGGAGGTTGATGTTTGTTTTCACCGCATATCCCATACGGGAAAACAAGACACCAATAAATTTTTCAAAAGGAAATCCGGTTGGACCCAAACCGACAAGAGCACGTCGAAGTGAGTAGCGTATCGCTGCTGGTCTTTCAAAGGAATTCAAGAGTAAAAACGCTTTCTTATAAATACTATCAGTTGTTTCACCCTCCTGTATGTCTTGGGAAACCTGATCAACTATTTTTTGTATACTGCCAGAGCTAGCACCTGCTTTCTTGAGCGATCGTTCAAGAAGTGATTGATCAAAAGGAACAAGGTTCCCATCCCGTTTGGTAACATGCCTATTCACACTGACAGTGTATCACTCCTCTCACACCACACCACCACCGAGACATTCTCCCTGATCGCTATAGAGAACCAATGACTGTCCTTGTGCAATGAGTGCTGGTGTATCAAGGTGAATCTTGGTACCTTCAAGTGCCACAGAAACAACAGGTTGTAGATGACGCCAACGGGCAAAGAGAAGTTCATCACGTGGACGCCGATGCCAGTGCACATCGTGTAACTGATAAGCACATGTACCGAATGATTCGGGAGTACGGCTAACGTGCACTATGTTACGGTCACAATCTTTCCCCACCACGAAGTACGGTCCGTGATAGTTAGGGTGTAAGGTAAACCCATGTCGTTGCCCGAGTGTATAGAAAGAAACTCCGTCATGACTACCAACGGCACTATTCTCTTCTGCACACCACACAACCCCAGGAACAACTGGTAAGTACTGTTGTAGAAAATCACGAACTGATACATCGCCGATAAAGCAGATGCCGGTACTCTCTGTTCGTTCTGCAGATGGCAGACGAGCCTTTTTCGCAATTGCTCGCACTTCTTTTTTATGCATACCTCCGATTGGAAAAAGAGTTTTAGAAAGAAGAGCGTTCTCTACTGCCCAGAGAAAGTAAGTTTGATCTTTTGTTGGGTCAACACCACAAAAAAGTCGCTGGGAAGAACCATCACTCTCAAGTCGGGCGTAATGTCCTGTTGCGACAAACGCGGCATCGCTCTTGTCATGGAGAACATCAAATTTTACAAACTTATTACAGAGAATATCGGGGTTGGGAGTTTGGTTCTGTCGATATGCTTCCACGAATGGTTCTATGACATGTTTTGTGTACTGTGCCGTTGCGTCAATGGTGTGAAATGGAATACCCAATGCCGCCGCAACACGCATGGCACTCAGTTGATCTTCATCGGCGGTGCAGTGTATAAACGAAGGTGGTCGAACGTATAAAAAAAGAGCGTGGACCTGATATCCCGCTTGTTTGAGAAGATATGCACTGACCGATGAGTCAACACCTCCAGACAGTGCTACATCAACTCTCCCCCGCTCCATACCCATTACTGCTTACGAATAAATTTTGCTTTCTTGATGACATGTTCGTCGTGTGTTTCACTGAAGTGTGTCACACCATTTTTATCAGCCAAGAAAAACAGATAGTTTGAAATGTATGGATCTACAACTGCTTGCAGTGATTGCTTACTTGGATTACTGATAGGTTTTGGTGGTATACCCTTGTTCTTGTATGTATTGTGTGGGTCATCAATGTTGAGATCTTGTTTTGTTAAATCAAATGTTCCTTTACCATTAATGAAACGGAATGAAACATCCACTTGGAGTGGTATATCAGCTGAAAGACGGTTAAAGAGAACGCTCGCTATCTTGCGACGATCATCGTAGTTCCTTGCTTCTAATTCAACAATAGAGGCAAGTGTAATGAGTTCAAGTTCAGAGAACGGACCGCTGTAATCGTTAAGGATATCCCTATTTTTACTCTCAAATGTCTCTTTCATAATAGCGATAACCTCTTGTGGTGTTGGTTCCTCGTCTTCAGCGAAGAAGTAGGTATCTGGATAGAGATATCCGTGCTCTGCAATTGCAAGCACAACGAACTCATCTTTTGAAAAGTTTGGAAAAACACCTTGAAACGCAGTTGCTATTTCAAATGCATTAGAACCCTCGTGAATCAAAACACGTTTGGTGAGAGAATTTTTCTCTCCGTGATACAAATCTTTTGCGCGAGAGAAAACGCTCTTTGATTCTAAGAAGTGGTATGACCCAGCGACCACTTTATTACCCCAGAGGTAACTTGATGCGATGAAGAGTGTTGGAGAATCAATCACCTCTTCTTGCGTCAGATTGTCAGCAATAGTACGGATATTCTCTCCTGTTGAAACAGTGAAAACGCGTGGGTAGAAAACCCGTCCAATCGGTGGTAAGAAAAAGAGTATACACAGAGCAAGTGTGAACGACGCTGCTGCCGTGAGAGTAAGTTGCACGGTTATTGGTTTCATGTTGGTAGGTTTTCTGGTGATTCCCCTGTACGAGCAAGTGTCCTTTGTACCGTTGGTGTTCGCACAAATGTGGTTGGAAAATGACAAATAGTCGCAAGTATTTCAGTACTCATGAGCATTGTTTTTCTGGTAACACTGGGTTCGTCTTCCGACGCTGGAGAGAATCGATACACGGCAGGGGCGAACCAGAACATCCTATCACGATAGAGTCGTAAAAGTACATCCCTCTCCTCAATACGTCCTGGTTTTTCAGTCTTTTCTGGAAAAACTGTTGCTTCTTCAAGGAGGCGACCAGACGGCACCAACGCATTTGTCGCTGTTTGTGTGAGACGGAACGCATTGAGAAATGATGGAATTCGAGTTTCCTTACACTCTTCATGAGGAGCAAGGTAGAGCATGCGCATACCAATCTCAAAGACACCTTTTTCACTAATACGACCACCGGTAGCAACAAGACGTTTCTCCGAGTCGGTTAAGTCTGGTTTCAACTTCAATTCTGAATCTTTCAATGCGTCTGCCTGCTTCTTTCGAAACGCCATAATCTCATCAATTACCTCTTCGGATATCTTCTTTTGTTCCCAATACTCACGTTTGAGCACTTGCGTCTCATACTGCTCTGGTGGTCTAGCATACTTCTCTGTACGAGCGATAAACTGAAGCCATAGTTTCTCATTACCAGTCAGTGTTCCTGCTATCTCAAACAACGGTGCCATGGGATCAAGCGGTGCACTATCTTTGGGTGTTTTTTCTGTTACGAAATCGGCGTAACTCTTTATTGGTAAAGCGTCTTGACGGGCAAGGTTCCATTCAACGCCCCACAGTGACCACTTGTCCGTGTCGTAGAGTACATCAAGAGTGTAATCATCAACGTCAATAATCTGTGCGTCTGGATAGTATGTATAGATAGCTGTTGTGATAACATCACGCATGTTTGCCCGTGCTCGGATAAAGAAACGAACAACGCCCCCTTGTGAGACAATCTCAAAGGAATAGACTGGTCGTGTTTTCCCTTGAACCCACTTTTTATACCAATTTCCCTCTCCTGAACTAATATAAATGGTCTCAAAAAAAAGTTCCATCATAGAGATTGGATACTCTTTCTGATCTGGAAGTCGAACCTCTATCAATGAGTACGGTCGAGTGAGAAAGTTAAGCAATTGGCGATGACGAACAAATTCCAAGAAACCATAAAAAAGAGCTCCAGCAAAAAAACTGAGAAAGGCGCTGAGTATCAAATGGTACTTAGCACCAATAAGTGCGGCAAAGAAAGATGGGTTGGTGAAGAATTGATCCTCCACGTATGCAGGAGCGAGGATATTAAAGAGAAGCCACGCTAAAAGCGCTAACACGAGTAGTGCATAGCCGAGATTATAAAACGACTGTAATGTCTCACCTCTAAACATAGTGTATGCCCACCTCACCTACAGTATACGGCACCACGTACACACATTCGCAGTTACGCTAACGAATACTTCTTATCCCTCCCTAAGGTAAAGTTAGAACGATTAGTCAGTGCCTGTGCAATGGTTGCATCTTGCACGATACGCTCATCTTTCACTCGTTTCATAATCATTTTACGATCAAGTGGACCATGTTTGGTAATAAGGTGTTTGATGATATCAGTAACCGTACCAGGTTGGTAACCATCATTGGCAAGTGCATAGATACCACGACCAACGAGTACAAAATCTTCTTTGTTCACTAATTCATTGTGACAGGTACTCGTGTGAGTTGGGGCGTCTCGCAATTTGGCAACTTCTTTTGTTATCTCATCAAAGTGCATAGGTCTATTCTTCTTTCGCATAACGAAACGAATGTATCCGCCAATGTTTGAGAGAGCAATTTCAGGATTATCCCGATGACCCCACTCATTAAATTTATTCTTCTTGATAAACTTAGAAAGTTTCACAAGCTCCTCGTGACTTGCTGCATCCTTTGGCTGTTTTTTACTACTACCAAATGTTTCACGTGCTGCAGCATGAAGAATGGAAAATATTCCTTCCTTTGAAAAAATTTCAGAACGGTCTTTCTTTACCTTTTTGTGAAAAGCATTCACCACCTTGCGGGTAGAGTCTACTTGATCTTGACTGAGTGACCAAAACGGATGAAGGTTATCATCTTGACTGGCAAAGGTAAATATATCAAAACAAGTGAGGAGTAATCGCAAATATCCTGCATCGGTTGGCTTTGCTGCATCACAAATGTGACAGATAGTCTTTTCAGAAGCTGCGCCACCACAACTACGTATAGTGTACTCAAGTGTACCGACTGCACCTGACAATTCTTTGACACACTCATCTTTGTTCAATGTAGCAAAAGCGGCACTTTGAATTTGACGAATACGCTCTCGAGTGAGGGAGAGTGTATCACCAATTTTTTGCAATCGTTGTGGTTTACCGTCTTGTAAGCCGTGGCGAAGCATGAGAACACGCCTCTGCTGCTTTGGCAGTTTTTCAAGTGCTCTATCAACTGAGTCTTTTATACCTCCTTTCATACTATTTGGTGTATCTGTCAAGCGTGGTAAAGTTACCATGCGATATGACAAATATATAATATCATAAAATTTTTGTTTTGTGAAACATTGAACACTTCTCTATATACGAAATGTGATGCAATCACCGTCTTTAACGACATATCCCTTCCCTTCTATACGAAATACTCCAACTTGTTTCGCTTGAGCAAGAGATGTCAATGCCACAGCATCCTGATACGCTATCACCTCTGCACGGATAAACTTTTCTTCAAAATCAGAATGAATTGCACGACCAGCTTCTTTTGCTGTTGATCCTTCCGTCACAGTCCATGCTCGTGTTTCTTTTTCACCGACGGTAAAAAATGTTATAAGACGAAGCGTTCGGTACGCAGTTTGAATAATCACTTGAATATCATCCTCCTGTAACGTCACCGCGTCGCTTGTTTGTGCAATACTCTTTTCTGCAGTCACGATAGTCCACGGTATACCGTGTTCTTTCGCATATGCGATAACACCCTCTGCCGCTGTATCATTTTTCGTAGTGGCGTTGATAACAAAAAATAGTGGTTTTGCAGTCAGGAGGTGAAGATGTCGTACTTCCTCTAACTCATGTTCAGTGAGTGTTTCATAGAGAAGAGTTGTTCCAGTTGCAACGGTGGTATGTATCTTTTTTAAAAGTATCTCTTCTTTCTCCGCTGCTTTCGTACCTCGTTTCACCTCTTTCTGTAACTGTCCTAACCGACGCTCAATCGTCTGTAAATCTGCCAGGAGTAATTCGGTGTGAATAGTGTCAATATCACGGTGTGCATCCACGGTACCGTCAACATGGGTAATGGCACCATCGGCAAACACTCGAACAACGTGTGCAATTGCATCTACCTCTCTGATGTGTGACAAAAAACGATTTCCCAAACCCTCACCGTCTGCAGCACCACGCACCAACCCTGCTATATCAGTGAATGTAACGGTGGTCGGTGTCACCTTTTGTGAAGAAGCAAGTCGTGAGAGCTGCTCGAGTCGCTCATCAGGAACAATAACAACACCAACTGATGGATTGATAGTACAAAATGGAAAATTCTCCGCAGGAACTGCCTGTTTTGTCAGTGCATTAAAAAGCGTACTCTTGCCAGCGTTTGGCAACCCAACAATACCTACCGAAAGTCCCATACCTCTGCGTCACGTTTTGCCATCTTTGCAACCTTTGTTATCCACCGACCTCGCTTTGCCTCTGAAGAACCTCGTGTTGGTCCAAAATGGCACACACGCACCGGTCTTATACCACAGCTTTTTAGGATACCTTTTGCGAGTTCATTAGTGTATGAACCCATTTTAAAATAGAGAAGGAGGGGGTGTACAGAACCGACAATATTGATAATACGAGCGCTCTTCTTCTTCAACAACGGAACAAAGGTATCATCAACAAATTGAAATGCAAATCCAGGAAGAAATGCCCTATCAAAAAGCCCTTTCATTTTTGCAGGCATCGTGCTCCACCAATTTGGGTAGATAACAACAAAATGGTCTGCCCACTGAATATTTTTTTGAAATTGTATCAAATCTGGTTCTAGTTCTTGAATAACATCGTACCCTTGATGGAGTGTTGGATCAAATGTTAACTCATCAATAGTATGTCGTCGTACCTCGGCACCCGCTTCTTTTGCTCCCCGCTCATATGCATCTGCCATACCATATGATAGGGATGAGTGGACAGGATTACCACACAATATATAAATTTTTTTTCTCTTCACTTCCATATAATGCACTCACCCTCATTGAAACATCTCTCATCTCATAGGGGAGTATATCACACGACCACATAGAAAGGATTTAGGTAAAACGACCATGACAATAGTCAGCCAATTGAAAAAGCGTTACCATCACAACAACTAAAACAATATAGAGAAGAAGAGTGGCTGGGATGGTGAGAAGACCAATCGTTATAACAGTAGTATTGTATATCGCCAGTGTGTGCCACCCCGCAGCAATAATTGGTGCACCAAATGTTACAGAAATCATTTTCCGTGACATACAAATGGCAAGAACCATGGCGATAATGATGAGTATTGCTTTCACCGCATACTCTTGGAGTGCTTCTGGCACTGCATCAAAAAGACCAAAGATAACTAAATTCACTGCAATGATAACGCCAAGTATGACATGAATAAAACGAAGTATGGAGTACTGTAACTGTATCAACCTATATGCCAAGCCACTGCTCGGATACCCATACTTTGCTACTAATATATACGAAACCACCGCCATCGTTGAAACACCAAACGCAAGACCGATGAGAATAGTTTCAATGAGGGTGAGTGCGGTAATCATATTTACTATTTTCGTTGAATTTGCATCGCTAGTGTACGCATCTCTGATTCATACTTTTTCATAACAGCAACACTGGCAAGGGTTTCATCCTGCCCTTTTCGTTTTTTCATTGCAATTTCTTGTGCAATACGTTCAAAGAGTGCTGGATTCTTTTCAAACATCTTTCGAAAAAGCGTCCGCTGCTCTTCAGGCATTTTCTTCAATTGCCTTTCAAGTGCTTTTTTAGTGATGAAGTCACGCAGTCCCATGACTGTAGTATATCGTATGATTTCCACCTAAAGATCTGCTATGAACGTCATGATGGCTTGTTGCACATTGGGAAAGAAAGCAACATCACTGTGTTTTGCTCCATCAATGAGAACATACTGACTGCCAGAGATGCTATCGTGAAGTTTTTTTGAGAAATGTGCTGGGATGGTACGATCAGCGGTACCAGCGATGATAAGGGTGGGGCTTTGTACTGTTTCTAAAATGGCAATGTTTGATTTATCCTCTTTGAGTAAAGTGGTGATAGGAAGATACCAGTATATGGAACTTGCAACATCAGCAACTGATGAGAGTGGTGAAATGAGAGTAACGCCAGAGACGGGATTTCTTGTTTGTACCATAGCAGCATGAGTGGATGCAAAGATGGTGCCCAGACTTCTCCCAACAGAAACAACGTCGGTGTATCCGTTGTGATCAAGCCATGTGATTGTTTTTGTCACATCCCCCACCATGTGTGATAGTGATGGTGATACTGTTGGATCAAGAAAACTTTCATACTCAACGAATATGAGTGTGTAATCATCAATGGTCAAGAGAGGTATATACCGAGAACGATGACATACATTCCCTGCATTACCGTGATAGTAGACGATGGCTTTCGTTGGTGATTTTTCACGAACGAACAGAACAGTGCCTTCCAGATTTATTCTCTTGAAATCATGAAACGCTTCACACTGATGTGCTGAATCTTCTGGTATCGCATCTGGATAAAAGAGGAGATTGTTTTGATTGAAATAAACGTAAGAGAGGATGATGAGATAACCGAGAAAGAGAAAGACGAATACCTGTGTTAGTTTATTAATACCACCACGAAAGAATTGTTTGATATTACTCATTACTAGTCATACTTAGTCGGACCGCCGAGAATCGAACTCGGGCCACACGCACCCCATGCGTGCACACTACCATTATGCTACGGTCCGTGTACTTACAACGTACACTGTACTCCGTATACTTTCCAGAATAATGGAAGATTTGAGATTCAGTTGGCTGATGTTCTTGAGTCAGCCAGCCGAAAGATCAGATGGCTCAGTATAGTTATGGATTCTACCAACTCATCATTAGAGTACATTGTATTTCTAGAATTTTCTGGATGATGAATCTTATTTCTTATATATATTGGCAAAATCACGTTATAAGAGATGCCATTATACTGATATTCTTTTGTTCTGAGTTCAGAATCAGCAAGCAATTCTTTAATATGATTTGACGCCTCTTCCATACCCACGCCAAGATTATGTTTTGTTCCATCCTCTTTATTCCTTATCAATGGAAAAATTTTAGAGAACAGGATTATATGTAACATTTCATCCTCAACTCCAAACCCAACATGACCCATCTTTACCTCCGTTCTTCCGTTATCTCCCTTATCAAAAGAATATATTTGCGTAGACTCTTCATCGTTCATGTTTGACCACAAAAAATATGAGTCATGCGTTGACAGTATCACCTGATGCCCATCAGAATTTGCGATTTTTTTTATTGATTTATTTAATATACGTTTAAGTTCAGGATGTAAAAAAAGTTCTGGTTCTTCAAAAAGAATTAATGTCTCTCTATCATCTTCAGTACCATCTTCAAGTATAGTGTTTTGAATCCTATCAGCATAAACCTGTAACAAAGACACTATTAAGAGTCGTTGATATCCCTGCCCTATGCTGTCTAATGATATGTTTTCTCCTTCACTGTCTATATATCCAGTTTTTATATTTTTTATAAAAGATTTTAGAATTTCTGACTTGTTGATTTGATCAAATTCAATTTTCAAATCTATATTACCTTCTGTTATTGAATTAAACTTAATAGAAACATCTTCAAAAACTCTTGTAATAGAGTCTTTTACTCCATCTTCACGAACTAATCTAATGTTCTCACCAATAATGGAAGAGAGGATTTTCATCAAAGAGGCACTAGTTGAACTCGTTTTAAACATGTCATCGCTCGGATTTACAACATTCGCTTTTATGAAAACAACCTTTATACTATCTTTATATTTTTTTTCAACTGATTCAAAAAACTTAGTTTTTCCTGTGTTGTTTTTTCCAACGATAACATTTAAATCTTTAAGATTATCTAATTGAAAACCACCAAAAATTGGAGGATTGCTATCTTCTATCTCTATGTTTTCCATATCTTCAATATAACTTTGATCTTTTTTTTAGCAAACATTGTTTCACATTAAAATAAACATATATGAACACAATTCTAGATAAACTATCTTTAATTGCTTGTCTCATTAGGCAATTATTTACTTAATTCATGTTAGTTGTTAGGAAAATTAATCGTTATAACTTAGAGTAAAGTATTATTGAAATCTAAATTTCTCTCTATCTATATTTTCACAGCAACATGCAGCTTTACAATAAAATAGATAATTCTTTTATTTTTCTTCCTTAGACAGCAAAGCCTTCAACCTACCATTTACATTATCAAATACACTTGTTAATCTATTCTTTGCCTCTTCTGTCAAAAGTGCCGTGTGCATAAGTGCATTACGAATCGGTCTATATTCTTTTGAATCAATTGGTAAATTATTAGTATCTCCAGCTCTATCTGCTATTTTAGCCAGTGCCGTCATATCTAGATATCCCAGATCTGTTTCATTTTTTCTTAATTCAATATTAATATTACCGTCTTTTTTATTTTTATATTCCACTTTTTTCAATCTATCAATCTCTATCTTATATTCTTTCTTTATGGTTAATTTATTTTTCTCAACATATTCTCTAAGTAAGTTTTCTAAAATATAACACTTTGAATATGAAGGAAAATTAAACTTTGATTCTTCTCTGAGATTTTCAAGAAAATCTTTATACTCCTCATTTGTTGGTTTGTATTTGTATACATTTTGTATAGCATTAAATAATTCAATAGATTTGCGGTGCTCACCTGTCATTCTCTCATTCTCACTATCACCATCTTCTCCAACCTCCTCTCTCCACTCATCCCATTCTTTTAAGATTTTAGGAAGTACTTTCTTTTTAAAGTCCTCAGAGAAAGAATCTATATCTTGAATATCTTTTTTTATATGCTCTCTTCCTGTTCCAAAAGGATCTTCATTGCCTGAATCAATATGGTCAATGTGTATTTGACCATACAAATAACTTTCTACTACTCGGGTAGATGTAATTTTACTTAAAAAATTCTTCTCCCGCAACCTACCATTAACAAAAAGATCAACACCAACACGCTCTTCTAAGTTCAAAGCCTTCAAATATCTTGGCTTTCTTACAGAAGCTATAAATCCCTTAATTCTATCGTCGACAAAAGTTATTTCCCCTCCTTTTTTAATCTCTGTAAATTCAGATAACAATCTGTCTTGAAATTTTACAGTCTTCCACACAAACTGTGTATTACTTGTCAAATCTTTAAGATCTTCATAAGATATAATTTTATCATTAACATGTATTTTAAAATCTCTATCTATCAGTGAAAATCTGAAATATAAAGCAAGTATTTTTCTCAACTGAGATTCCGATGAAAGTCTCGTTCTAAAATTTTTGAAAAAAAATATTGTTCCTTTCTTGTGGTTTTTGATGTATTGATCAAGAGACTTTAAATCAACAGAAGACAGGTTGTATGTTCCATCCCTATCGTATTTATCTTCCCTTGCTATTTCGTCATCAAGAGCTTTGTTATTTATTACACCTCCAGTGTACTCTGTGAATTCAGTCTTTGATGCAATACTAATTTCCTCTGATACACTCAATAAGGCTAACTTTCCTATTCCCTTTCTACCTATATACGGGCGTTTCTTTTTAGGTGAATGCGTTACATAGTTGTTATCACTTATTCTTTTTGTATAACCAACTTTTAGGAATTTGTGTTGAAAATCTTCTTCTGTCATTCCATGTCCATCATCTTTAATAACAAGAGTTTGTCCCTCTTTATCATAATAGATATAAACATTGTCTGCATCAGCATCCCACGCATTTGATACCGCTTCTCCTATAATTGTAGAAAAATCCCTATACAGACCTCTACCCAAAAGATTAAGTACATTCAGAGCAATTTTGAAAAAAAAATTATGCATATGATACCCTAAATGTTTTAATTATTGCTTTACCAACAATCCTACCAAGTTCAACAGGAACCGCATTACCTATATGAATACCAATTTGAGTTTTTGATATGTTATTTATATCTTTGAAGAATCTATATTTTTTAGGAAATGTTTGTAATATTGCCCCTTCTCTAAGAGTAAGTGCCCGATTCTGAACGGGATGTCCAAATCTGCCTGTTCCGTATCGATTAAACTGAGTTGTTATGGTTGGGCTTGGTTTATCCCAAGCCATCCTTCCGTATACAGAACTGTATGTTGAACCACTATTCTTTTTATGACAATTAACCCTCAATTTCTTTGGCCAATCCCTCCAAGTACCTCCTGGTTTTGAGTATTTTATTCTTTCAATATTTATGAGAGTTAGACTTGGTGCAACATGTAAAGGATCTTTTTTATTTACTCTGCCTGGCAACACTCTTGGTAAGTCAGCAATAACATCTCTTACTGACTTTTTTTTGTTATTGGCTTCTGGGATATCAATTTCTCCGATGCGCGAAGCTAATAAAACAAGCCTTCTTCTCTTCTGTGGCATTCCATATTTTGAACAATTGATGATTTTGTATTTAACATCATATCCCAATTTTAATAAACTGTTCTTAAAATTTGAAAAAACTTTCTGTTTCTCCAAAAGAGGGACGTTTTCCATCGAGACTATATCAGGTTTTAGTTCTGATACAAGTCGACTAAACTCTTTTAGCAAACTCCATCTAATATCTTCCTTTAAATTTTTATTTTTTCTAATCTTGATACTGTGTGTTGAAAAAGTTTGGCAAGGAGCACACCCAACTAATATTTTCACATCTGCACCTCTATAATATTTTTCAAGATCTTTACCTTTTATATTTTTGATATCACTCTCTATAAACTTAGAATCATTATTATCTTCGTATGCAAATTTACATGTCACATCATTATCAATCCCAGCACGAACATCTATTCCAGCTTTAATAAGTCCGTGGGTTAAGCCACCAATACCACAAAACAAATCAATTGCAACAAACTTCTTATCCATAAATGCATTATAACGCTAGAAACATAACACCTCCGCAATAGCGCTGACAGACCATAATGTAGTATAATCATTCAGAAAGGGCCCGTAGCTCAGTTGGCTAGAGCACCGGTTTTGCACTCCGGAGGTCGCAGGTTCGAACCCTGTCGGGTCCACATGAAGGAAAACATCTTTTTGATAGGAATGAGTGGAGTTGGAAAAAGTTACTATGGAAGGAGAATTGCAAAGGAACTTGGCTTCTTTTTTATAGACACCGACGATTTGTTAGAGAATCAGTACGGTAATAAAGACAAGTTACTTGATACAGGAGAAGAAAATTTCATGAAAGCTGAAGAAAAAATACTCCTCTCCATCCCCCAATCTTTAGAGAAAACAATAGTAGCTTCTGGCGGTAGTTGTATCTATACAAACAAAGGTATGGAACATATAAAAAGGTTTACAAACATTGTCTATCTCATGAATTCTATAGAGAACATAGCGGGCAATGTTGAATTAAAAAATCGTGGAGTCGTGGGATTAAGTAGATTAAGCCCAAGAGCACTCTTAGAAGAAAGAGCAAATCTCTATGAAAAGTATTCTGATTTTCAGATAGACTTACGGGCATTACAACGCAATCAGAAAAAAGAAGAATCACTAATACATCAACACATCGTAAAAATAGTATCGGTATAGGGAGAGCTCATACAAGAATCAATAACAAGAAAAACCCTCGTACCATGAGGTAGCGAGGGATAAAGTGTGCTGAGTCAAGGTGGTGTTGAAAACCCTTGCTACATTAAAACGAAACTAAGATTTACATTACAGGATTAGACCAATTCCTACCAACTATGAAAATAAGAACATGGTTTACCCGCAAAAACTCAATAAAGTAATAACGTATCCCCCAGCACGAGAGTAATTGTAGCATGAAATATAATATAAAAAAGTAAAAACCCTCGTACCACGAGGTAACGAGGGGAAATGTGCTGAGTCAAAGTAAAATCAAGCTCGCTTTATTGAGTTTATGGAACTCGTTTTAAACTTGATTAAGACTTAATGTCCCAGCACCGAAAAATTATAACATGAGTAGTATAAAAAAGCAAATACCCTCGTACCATGAGGTAACGAGGGATAAGGTGGTGTGCTGGGCCGAAAGCGGAAATCATCAAAAATCTCCACTACACTAATAACAAACAAGAAAATAGAATGTAGTATATGTAACCTCTCAGCGCTGTCAAATCATTTGTATAAACCACAATAGAAAACCACGATAGCATATAATTGATTTAAATAAGACCACTTACACTCCTTCGATTGAAAGAATCAATTGTGCCCAACACTCCAAAACGACTATAGCACAAATAGTATAAAAAAGCAAATACCCTCGTACCATGAGGTAACGAGGGATAAAGTGGAGTGTTGGGTCAAAGTGAGATTAAAACCTCACTACATTAAAACAAAATTAAGCAAATCGAAGTGCGAAATTTAGAGTTCTCTTATAGAAAACCGTAACGGTAAACTACAATAAGATAAGCAGACTCTACATCAATCTGATTGAAAGAATCAATTGTGCCCAACACTCCAATACAACTATAGCACAAATAGTATAAAAAGCAAATACCCTCGTACCACGAGGTAACGAGGGATAAGTGTGCCAGAACGTGAGCCCGTCCATTAACTCAACGCATTAAAAACAAAGGTGAACGTTAGTTTTCTGAAACTTATACATTCATTGAATCCTCGAATGATAAGCAACATTTGGGGTTTGATTCCCTTACCAACACTACCAAGAATCAATGCTTCTGGCACGACGGTGAGTATAGCATATACAACAGGTGTGTGCAAAAGCAAAAAAGAAATATCATATCATGGATCAAGAAAGATAATAGAGAGTTGTATAGAAAACCCCCCCCCTGTCGTCAAAAAAAGGGGGGGTGCACTAAGCAAAGTGGATTGTTAAACCCATTACATCAAATCAAGGTCAAATCATATAACCAAAGAAACAAGACCTGGTTCCGAGTTGTCAGTAGTTTAAACCTGTATCTTTTTTATTCTAAAATCTATAACCTTTCCAAGAATCAATGTGCTCAGTACGATAGTTATTGTAGCACAGGAAAAAACAATGTGAAGAATTGTATAAAAAAACCCCTCGCTATATGATGAGAAACGAGGGGGTACCGAGCAAAATGGACTCCTGGTTAAAGCCCATTAACATTAAATCAAGATCAGATCAGCTAGCTAAAGAAGAAAAATACGGCTTCCCTGTTGTCAGTGGGTTGTAGTCAGCAGACTACAGTTTGCCTATATTCTCCTGTTACTCTATAACTCTATAATCTTCCCAAGAATCAATGGCGCTCAGTACAATGATTATTGTAACATAGGCAAAAAAAATGAACAAGTCACAATTAATAAAAAAGATGGCCACATAAAGTGGGCGTCAGCACTAATTCTATCATTGTTTTGCTGTGTTAGAATACACGACAGTTATACAAATAAATAAATAGTAATGAAAAATGTAAAAACGATTGTCCTACTCTTTCTTGCCATCGTTATTATCGGCGTTATTTATGTAGTGACGAAAGAAGATACTAATTACATCGTGCCAGCAACTGAAATAGAAGATGTTGATGTTGCATTAGATTCTGTAGAAAGTGGCTCATACATCGCATACACCGATGATGCAGCAAAAGCGGCAGCAACAGAAGGTTCAGCCGTTCTCTTCTTTTATGCATCATGGTGCCCAAGTTGTCGTTTGTTAGATAGTAATATTCAATCAAAACTGAAAAACCTACCATCAGAGATTACCATACTCAAGGTTAACTACGACACGCAGGACGATTTGAAAAAGAAGTATAAAATACGACGACAGCACACACTCGTTCAGGTTGATGCTTCCCTCAATCAAATTAAGAGCTGGTTTGGGTCTCGTAACATAGCAGACATTGTTGCACAAGTACAGTAAACGAAAATATGGAATCACTCCTTTTTGCGTCATTTGTTGCCGGGTTTCTCACTGTCCTTGCACCATGCCTTCTACCCCTTCTGCCAGTTGTCATCGGTGGAAGTTTAGTTGGTGGTAACAAAAGGAATCCATATATTATTATCGGTTCACTCCTCTTATCGGTTGTCCTCTTCACACTTATCATTGAAGGGCTTTCACTACTCTTCTATATACCGCCATATATCTGGAGTTATATTGCAGCAACTCTCGTCTTACTCGTCGGTCTCTCGTTCCTTGCTCCATCGCTTTGGACAAACCTACCTTTTATACGAAAACTTGCTAACAAATCTAACACGACACTAGGGAAAGGTACACAACGAAAAGGAATTCTTGGTGATGTGACAATCGGTGCTTCACTAGGTCCTGCTTTCTCTTCGTGCAGTCCAACATTTCTCATTATCCTTGCCATCGTACTACCAAGAGGATTTTTTGAAGGATTACTCTACCTCATCGTGTATGCCCTTGGGTTGGGTGTTGTCCTTCTCTTTATTGCCCTTCTCGGACAAAAAGCAATAGAGAAGTTGAATATTTTTGCAGATGGAGGCGGGTGGTTCAAAAAAATCATGGGTATCATCATGATTATCATTGCTATTATGATTTACGCTGGTTTTGATAAGACAGTTGGTTCTCTTCTATTAGACATTGGTCTCTTTGATACAACACAACTTGAGTTGATGGTACAACCGTAGAAGTAATAGATTTCTAGAGAAACTCTGTAAACGTGTGATATTCTGCAGGTATGGATATTCATAAAAAGGTGCTTTTGGGGGCTGTAGCACTCACCATCACCATCCTTCTTCTTCTTGGATTTATCTATATTATCATCAGTGACGATACGTTTGAACCAGGAGGAAGTAAGATCAATAAAGAACCGCTTAATATTGATATCACAGGAAACATCCGTAGTGGTGATATCACTCCCGAACTAACAAAAGAGACTGACGAAACAAAAACACCACCAGCAACACTCACTATCCGTGAAACCATCTCACCTTTTGATGAAGTTGAGACAGCGGAGATTCTTGACACACTACCTGATGGACAAGTAGCGTATCGTGTTTGGTACAACGCCTCATGGAGCAAGGAGACTCATCCCGACTGGTTCCCCCTAGGAGCCCACCTCTCACCAATGGTTGCTTGGACACAGGTACGAAAAAACACCATCTTTACCATTGGTAAAAAAGCCAGTGCTGGTATGGAAGAGATGGCAGAGACAGGTGCGCCCATAGCACTCACCGAAGAGTTAGATCGTCTCCGCAAAGATAAGTTGCTTGTGGACTATGCCATCGGTTCACTCATTAATGCCCCTGGCTCTGACGAAGTAGTCATTACTGCCTCACAGGCAGCATCAATAGTATCAGTGGTGAGTATGGTTGCACCCTCCCCTGATTGGTTTATCACCGCTCATAATATACCTCTCTATGAAAATGGTGAGTGGAAAGATTTCATTGAAGTTCACGCAACACTCTATGACGCTGGAACCGATGAAGGAAAAAAGTTTCGATCGTTGAATAAAGATAGTGAGGATGTTATTAAACTGTATCGGTCAGATCTTCCACCAATCGCATCGTTCTACTTCATCCGCGTAAAATAGTGTGTAGTGCTGTACGAACAATCTCACGTTCATTCCACGCTATTGTTCCCTGTGCTGTTTTAGCAGTCACCTCAACTCCCTTCCCCGCAATGAGAACAACATCACCTGGCTTGGCATACTCCAAGGCACAGTGTATTGCTTTCTGACGATCCACCTCAGTTTGATATGTACCAGTAGTCACCCGTTTTGCCCCTATTACCATGGCATCAAGTATCTCAGAGGGATCATCAAACTCTGGGTCGTTCTGTGTGAAAATAGTGATGTCACTTAATTTCCGAGCAATCATACCCATCTCTTTTGCATTAAATCGCCATCTCCCACCACCAACAGCACCAACTAACGAGATAAGTCTACCTCCCTTGCGGACATACTTTCGTGCTGCTTGAAGTGCACATCGCACACTGAGTGGTTCATGGGCGTAATCAAGTAACACCGAAAACGACTGTCCCTCCTTAAGTAACTCCATACGACCAGGAAGTTGTAGTCGTGCAAGTGTCTCTACGATTGTTTCTGGAGAGGTGTTTGGATAGTATCGTTGGGCAAGGATAATGGCAGGAAGGACATTTTGTATAGCAAAGGTACCCACTGTACCAATGCGGTACTCCACACCATCAACAGTAAAAACAGTTGTGCCAATGATATTTCCAACCTCTCGAACTACCGCCCTCACTTCAGATTTTTCGCCAACACCGAACCGTATACGAGTGACATCTTTTGTGTCAACGAGTTGTAGAAAATGTTCTGCATGATTGTCATCAGCGTTGACTAAAACAAAACGGTCTATCGTTTTGCTATCAAGACACTTCTTTACCTTCTTACCAAATTGTTGAAAGAGGCGTCCTTTCGTATCCCTATACTTTTCAAATGTCTTATGTGTCTGTAAGTGTTCTGGAGATAGGTTGGTAAAAACGAGAGCGTCATAGGTAATACCAAAATTTCTAAACTGTCGAATTCCTTCAGATGTTGTCTCAACAACAACAAACTGACAATTTGTATCAACCATTTTGCGAAGTTGCTGTTGTACAAAAAAACGACCTGGCATGGTCATATGGTGAGTATTCTGTATCTTCACCCCTCCTGTACTAAATGCCGCTGTCGAGAGCAATCCAACCTGTGCACCAACGGCGGTCAATGTATCGTGTATAGCAATTGCGGTTGATGTTTTACCCTTTGTGCCGGTAACACCAATGACAATGAGTTTGTTTGATGGAAAACGGTATATGAGTAATGAAAAAAGAGAAAGTATAAAATGGTATCCAAGGAGTATCCACTCGGGTATGTAGGTAATGATACATCCTCTTATTTTCTGGAGAAAAGTCATAGACAGCGACAGTGTAGCACGGTACCAGTGGTATATCACCTGTACAAACAACAGTATTTGGAGCGAATATATGACAAATCAGGGTACATCACAAAAGATATACCCTGATATAAAAACAGACTAAGACACTTTGGATAACTCAAAAGCCATTGTTTTTTGCTGCACTTTAAAATCAGCATTAAACAAGGCATATGAGAAAGATTGACGAACTTTCAAACCTTTAATGCAAATCCAAAAAGCTTTTATTAAACAATCGTGTTTAACATACAAAGACTCCCATGCTTCAACACCTTTCAGGGGAGAAACAGCAGAGTCATAATTGCTATCACTAAACCAACGATCACCATGATGACCAAAGAGTTTATAAGTAATCTTAAGAAATTTTTCCCTATTGTCTTTATTGACAAAGTAAACTATTCCACAATTATGTAACAACAATAAACGAAAAAGAAACTCTTCTTCCTCTTTGAATTCTGGTAAATCATCAAGAGTACAACGAAGGATTTCAATCTCTCTGGATGCTAACTGCCAATTTGTCTGTTTTATTCTTTCTGTTAAGGTTTTCATACTATCACACCTCCCTCAACGCTATATATAAAGATGGAATTCAGGACAGCCAATCTGTCCATATATTCACTCCAACCAAAAGCAGTATATGGAGTTCTATTTGATTCGTCAAATTTTTGAAATAAAAAATGCTTTAATATAGAGATATTCTTTCACCATGATACTCAGGATAACTTTTCTCTCTTTTTGCGATGTTTTCTGATGGCGAAACGATGTGCCTCAGCATTGCTGTGTAATATTTCCTCTTCCCGTGCGTGTGCATAATTTTTCGCACCAAGTATTTCTCTTGGTTTGTGTCGCTTATCTTTTACCACTGAAACGATAGGAATGCTCATGCCCATATCACGACAAACATTCTCTACTGCTGCTAACTGTGCGTTACCACCATCAACAACGATGAGATTAGGATACTGCCATTCACCGTGTCGAAATCGACGAGTGACCACTTCTTTCAACGCCCCCACGTCATCCTGTTTTTTTGCCCATCGTATATCAAAGGTACGATACTCTGATGGTTGTGGTTCACCATTAATAGAAACTACCATAACGCCAACAGTATCTTGTCCTTGTAGGTGGGCAATATCGTACGCCTCAGTACGAAAATGCTCTTCACCACCTTCTGCAAACTCCCTCTTAATGAGTGATGCGTCTCGTATGTGTTTGAGGGAAAAGATCCTTTTCTGTAACTCTTCCGCTTGTTCAAATCGCTCTTCTTTTGCATATTGCTTCATTTGCTTTTCAAGCATCGTAATGAGTCGTTTTTTCTTTCCTTCAAAAAGTAATCGTATCTCTCGTATCCGTTGTGTATATGCACTTTTGGACATATTTCCATGACACACACCAGGACAGAGACCGAGTTGTGCGTTAAAGCATGCCTTACCACGTTGTGGTGTACAGGTGTCACGGTATGGTAGTAGTTTACGAATGATACGCATTGCTTCAGTGAGAACACCACCTTGTGGAAACGGTCCATAGAGGGAACGACATGGGTTTGTCTTTTTTTTCGCAAGCTCCCTTCCACGAATTTTCATGACACGAGGAAATTCTTCATTGGTAATACAGACGAAATAAAAACTCTTATTTGATTTTTCCCTTACATTGTAGAGCGGTTGATATTTTTTTATAATATTCGCCTCAAGCACTAGCGCATCAAGTATTGAATCTGTTTCTATTGTCTCAACCTTCTTTGCCTTATCCAACATATCAGCGATGCGCACCCCACGATCGTGTGTCAGGCGTGATGAAAAATAACTTCGTATGCGATCACGAAGACACGCTGCCTTCCCAACATAGAGCACTGCTCGTCGTGCCCCACGAAAGACATAGACACCTGGTGTATCAGGCAATTGTTTAAAATCGACTTCATCTCGATGCATGTATGTACCGTACCTTACTACAAAAAAATGTGCACAGACACGGTATCGCTACCGTGTCTGTGCATTAGACATCAAACTTTTAAACAAAGATCAAAAGAATTTCGACCCTTTCTATAATACTCGGTTTGCACCCGATGATAACCACTCCCACTGAGATGTGCATGATGTCCACGAGAAACTTTCTTCAGTCTATCACTAGACCGCTGCTCCCCTTTAGGAAAACGTATCCTAGATACCCTTCTCTTTCGACTCATTTGTTTGTACCTCCTAAAATTAACAAAGTGAATGTTCTAAAGAACAAAAATATTATACTATGTTATATAAATAAGTCAAGATTCACTTGAGCGCCCTCTTTAAATAAGGGGCGGTCTGTGATTTTGCGATTGTGGCAACCTCTTCTGGTGTTCCTGTCGCAATAACCTTACCTCCTCGAACACCGCCCTCTAACCCAAGATCAATGAGGTAATCAGCTGATTTGATAACGTCCATATTGTGCTCAATGATAACAGCCGTGTTACCACGATCGACAAGGCAATTGATAATGCCAATGAGTCGTTGGACGTCGTCATAGTGTAATCCAACCGTTGGTTCATCAAGTAAGTATATTGTCTTTCGTGTGTATGGTCGGTATAACTCAGCAGCAAGCTTTACCCGTTGTGCTTCTCCACCAGAAAGCGTCGTCGATGACTGCCCCAATGCTAAGTATCCCAAGCCAACATCAACCAATGCCTGTAGTCTTTCATGAATTGCTGGAACATCTTGAAAGAAATCGGCAGCCGTATCAACTTGCATCGTTAAGACGTCATTAATGTTTTTCCCCCGATACGCAATATCAAGAACTTCTTTCGTGAAACGCTTACCACGACAGACGTCACAGGTGATAAAAACAGTTGGTAAAAAATGCATTTCAACAGCAACAAACCCATTACCACTACATCGTTCACATCGACCACCAGGGACATTAAATGAAAAACGACTTGGTTTCCATCCTCGGTACCGTGCGTCTTCGGTATATGCAAAGAGATCACGGATATGGGTGAACGCGCCAACGTATGTCACTGGTGTTGATCGAGGAGTCCTCCCTATTGGTGACTGACTGACAAGTACCGCTCTATCAAGATATTCATATCCCGTAAATGTTTTTACATCATATACTTTTTTTGTCGTTTGACTATGTATCAATTTCGCCTGTAAATTTTTATGTAAAATATTGTACAGCAATGTTGATTTGCCAGAACCAGAAACACCAGTAATGACTGTGATTCTTCCTAGTGGCACTTTCACATTGATATTTTGTAAATTATTTGCGTGAGCGCCAGCAACTTGAAGCATTCCTTTTGAGGCAGTGCGACGACTGTCTGGCACTGGTATCTGTATTTCACCACGAAGGTACGCGAGTGTTCTTGACTGGGTTTTGTTTTCCTTTGCCGTCAAGAGTTTTTGCAAGAACCCTGAGGCAACTATAGTGCCTCCCGTTATTCCAGCACCAGGTCCAATATCAACAATATAATCAGCATGGAAAATAGTGTTCTCGTCATGTTCAACAACAATGATAGTGTTACCTGCATCTCGTAATTGCAGGAGTGTCTCAATTAAACGATCATTATCTCTTTGATGTAATCCAATGGTTGGTTCATCAAGAACATAGAGTGCACCAACCAATCCAGAACCAAGTTGTGACGCAAGGCGAATACGCTGTGCTTCTCCACCAGAGAGTGTATTTGCCTTACGATCAAGGGTAAGATAACCAAGTCCAACGTTAAGCATAAATTGTATACGATTCACAATTTCATTAAATAGTGGTTTTGCAATCTTCTCAGACCGATCTGTCAATGATAATCGGTCAAAAAATACCCTACTCTCTTCAATGGAAAGTTTGATAACATCAATGATACTCTTCCTCTTTTTCCCTGTACCAATGTAAACCGCCAGTGCCTCTGGTCGAAGTCGTGCACCGTGGCAGGTGACACAAGCATCATCAATGAGCATATCGACCTGTCCAAGTCCGTTACATGCTGGGCAAGCACCGTGTGGTGAATTAAAAGAAAAAAGTCGAGGTTCAACTTCTGGGAAAGAAAAACCACATTTTGGGCAAAGGAAGTGAGAAGAGATAATCTGTTCGTCACCAACCGGATATGCTAATCGAACCAATCCATTCGCTTCATGTATTGATCGTTCAACTGCATCTGAGAGCCGTTCTCGAAAAACTTTTGGATTTTTTGCAAACTCACTGACAAAAATAGTATCAACAACAATATCAATATCGTGTTTTTTATGAAGTGCAAGTTTAATTTGTCGTCGTAGATTGTACGTCGTGCCGTCAATACGAACCTGTTCGTACCCACGGTGTAACAGGTCGTATAAGAGTTGGTAGTACTCACCCTTTCTCCCTACAACAATAGGGGCATAGACGGTGATTGTTCTATCATTGTATGACACTCCAACCAACTTCTTACTTTTCTCTAACCAGCCAGACTGTACTATTTGTTTTTCAACCTGTTTGATGATTTCTTCTTGAGAAACACGGTCAATGACACAATCACATTTGGGACAGTGTGGAACACCAACACGAGCAAAAAGAACACGAAGATAATCGTATATCTCAGTAATCGTTGCAACTGTTGATCGTGGGTTATTTGATCTGTTTTTTTGGTCGATAGAGATAGCGGGTGAGAGTCCAGTAATTTCATCAACTTCTGGTTTCTGCATCTGTCGTAAAAATTGTCTTGCATACGCTGACAAGGATTCAATGTACCGTCGCTGCCCTTCTGCAAATATGGTATCAAAAGCAAGCGATGATTTTCCAGACCCAGACAAACCCGTTATAACTGTCAAACTGTCGCGCGGTATGGTAACATCAATATTTTTTAGGTTATGTGTCTTTGCTCCCTTAATAACAATAGAATTATCACCATGTTTTTGAGGTGAAGAACGAAGCATACTTAGCATTATATATCCTTCTGGAGCACGGAGCAATAACTATACCCTCCAAACGTCAAAGAGTGCTAATGATGGGATGGATGGCTTGTAGGAGGGGTAATTGTATGCAATTTGACACAATCATTTTATACAAGTATTATGAATATGGAAATGCAGTTGCCCTTTGTTTAGGGCTTCTGGCGTTTTTTGGAAATGCAGTTGTCCTTTGTTTGGGGCTTCTGCTTTTAAGTTTACTATTTCTCATGGAGGATGATGAAATGAAAGAACATATTATTAAAACAGACTGGGTTCCACTAGTACGCGACCACTATCGTCCACAGCGACACACAATCGGTATCTTCCTTTGGGTAAGTGTTACTGTTATTGCAGCAGTGCTTTACTTTTTTCTCCCTATTGGGGAAAAAATACCATTTGTTGTGCCTTTTTTCTCTGGAGTTGATATCACTACCTTTCTAGGTAAGCACGCTGTTGTGCCAATTCCACCAGAAAAGTATATGTTAACTGGATTTGTTGTATCAACACTACTATTGTTATTATCATTCTTTCTGTTCAATAAAATGACAGAAAGGATACAACAAGGGTATATCTCTGTTTCTGTGAGCTTTATAAGTTTACTAGCGATGGTGTATCTCACAGCAGGAATGTATTTCAACGAAAGTCAGTGGTTTGGTGAAAATATCAACGGTCTAGTTGGTATCACATTTGGTAATATAGTATTACCTTCTATTCTGCTACTGTTGTATATACATGTTTTACTGACACTGAAATTCACATTAATATTTAGGCGGAGGTGTCGGTTTATCAACAATCTTGCTACCGTTTCTAAAAACACGATCTTGTGCTTTGAGGAACTTAATCTGACCTTACAGCAAGAATGTGATAAGATGTGGTCTCGTTCTAAATGGAAAGGCTACAAACGGTACTTAATACTGTCAATATTCAAACTTGCAGAGATGGAGTACTTACTGAATAAGTCAGAAAAAATCTTCAAGAAAAAGACAGGGCTTCTCTTAAAACAAAGAGGTGAATTTAAACTTAGAAAAGAGAAGCTTTCTAACGCAGTTTCTGAATTTAACAGAGATTATGGAGTGGCAAGGAGAGATGGTAATGTAAAAACACCTCCCTCCCAACCTCTCACAGACAGTGGTAAGGAAAGAAAGTATCCCGTCTTTACGGAAGAGATACAACAGGAACAACAACCTAAAATATCTCCCAAACCTCAAAAGGTCAAGAATGAGAGAGCTGCCGTATTAAGCACGCCCCCTCCTTCTCAAAAACCTCAAGAGGTGCCCGTTCAGCGGGCAAAGACGAATGATAGGAGTTCATTAAAAATTGAAGCTTGTAATCCCTAGGGATGCATACAATCACCCAAGTTGATTAATCAGCTTGGGTGATATTTTTTTATAAAAAGTAGACTACTCTTTCTTTTCGATATCATTTAAAAAAGGACCACGACGAGCTGCCAGCCCTGCCAAATCATCGGCGGTTTCATTTCCCTCTTCATTGCTATGCCCTTTCACCCAGTGCCATTGAACCGTATCATTATTGAGTTCATCAAGCTCTTTCCAAAGATCAATATTCTTTACCTTTGCTTTTTTTGTACGCCCATACTTAGTAACCTGTTCACGTTGCCACCCTTGCTTTTTCCATTGCGACACCCACTCAACCATACCTCGACGAACATACTGACTATCAGTATAGATAGCAATGGGTTCACCCATCTTTCCATACTTTTTGAGCGCCTCAATACATGCACGCATTTCCATACGATTATTAGTCGTATGACGATACCCATGACGAATGGTAGACATGATGGCATTGCCACGATATGCCACAACACCGATGCCACCAGGACCAGGGTTTCCTAAACACGATCCATCAGTAAAAATGGTAATTCCCTCAGAACTCATGTGGTATATGTTACATGCAGTATAGCGTATTGTTTCATTAGAAGCGAGAGCTCCTCACTACGCCCCCTTACGAGAAGGTGTTATTGTTTCTAACAGAGCAATTTCGTCTCGAATCACTGCCGCTGTTTTGAAATCCAAATTCTGTACTGCTTTTCGCATTCTTTTCCGCTTTTCAGTCAATACTTTCTTTGGTGCTTTTCTATATCGATCAATATCAATAGTGAGTAACGACTGTGCTGCCTGTTTACGATTTTTCGTAATCTCGGTAACAATATCTTCTATATTTTTCTTAATAGAAACTGGTGTTATCCCATGTTTCTTGTTGTACTGTATCTGCAATTCCCGACGACGATTTGTTTCATCAACGGCTCTCTGGAGTGAGTTGGTAATCTTGTCAGCATAGAGAATAACTCTTCCTTTTACATTTCGTGCAGCCCGCCCTATCGTCTGTATGAGCGTTGTCTCTGAACGAAGAAACCCTTCTTTGTCAGCATCGAAAATAGCAACCAAGGTCACCTCTGGCATGTCTAACCCTTCTCGTAACAGATTCACGCCAACGAGAACATCAAACGATCCTTTCCGAAATTCAGTTAAGAGTTCAATCCGTTCAATTGTTTTCACGTCACTGTGTAGGTATCTAGCCCGAATACCAGCACCCTCTAAGTACTCTGAGAGGTTCTCTGCTGATCGCTTCGTCAGTGTTGTAATGAGAACACGACCTTTCTCGTGTATATCCTTTTTTGCCTCTTTGATAAAATCTTCTACCTGTCCAGAGGTATTGGTAGTTCCCGTTATTGGACGGACAGAGAGTATCGGATCCAACAATCCTGTTGGTCTGATAACCTGTTCAGTGATGTGTGAACCGCTTTGTTCTTTTTCGTAGGCAGCTGGTGTTGCAGACATGTATATCGTCTCACCCGTCCGTGCGGTAAACTCATCAAACGTCAATGGCCTATTATCAATAGCTGATGGGAGACGGAATCCGTGCCCAATCAGTGTCTTTTTTCGAGAGCGATCACCAGCATACATACCAGCTATCTGCGGTACGGTCACATGCGACTCATCAATGATGGTCAAAAAATCTGGTGTTCCGTCTGCACGGCGAGGAAAGTATGAAAGTAACGTATGGGGTGGCTCTCCTGATTCTCTGTTATCAAAATGTCTTGAATAATTTTCAATACCAGAACAGTAACCAATTTCTCGAATAAGTGCGAGATCTTCTCGTGTCCTTCTATGCAACCGCTCTTTTTCAAGCACCAAACCTTCCCGATCAAAGTACTTAAGCTGTTCTTCTAATTCTTTTTCAATAGCACTAACGGCGCGGTTCCGTCCTGCATCACTAACCATAAAATGCCTTGCTGGAAAGAGGAAGTAGTTATCAACGGTTTCTGCAACCACTTCTCGTGTCAATGCATCTATCTTCACGATTCCAACAATTTTGTCTAATGAAAAAACAATACGATATATAACCTCTTCACTAGTCGGCATTACTTCTACCGCATCACCGATGACACGAAGTGTCCCTGGTTTCAACTCTCCACCCGTTCTGTGAAATTGTATTGCAATGGCGTGGCGGACAAAAGCCTCACGAGCAAGGTGCATTCCTCGTTGTAGGTGAATGTGCACTCGTTTGTATTCTTCAGGACTTCCCAAACCGTATATACACGACACCGAAGCGACAATAATGACATCCTGGCGAGTTAATAGTGCCTGTGTTGTTGCGTGTCGGAGACGTTCAATTTCTGCATTAATCTGTGCTTCCTTTTCAATGTATGTATCGGTGGTAGGGACATACGCTTCTGGTTGGTAGTAGTCATAGTATGAAACAAAATAGTGTACCGCATTACTTGGAAACAGTTCTCGATACTCCTGCGTCAACTGTGCAGCAAGCGTCTTGTTGTGTGCCACAACCAGTGTTGGTTTGCCGTACTGTGCGATAACATTGGCAATGGTAAATGTCTTTCCAGATCCAGTAATCCCCAAGAGTGTTTGATCTCGAACATCATCACGAAGCCCTTTCAAGATAGTAGCAATTGCCTGGGGTTGGTCTCCTGCTGGTTTCTTATCGGTTTCTAAGCAAAATCTTGCCATTACCAAAACTATTGATTAAGCTCTCCTATCTGATATGCCTCAATGAGAAACGTAAGAGCTGTGTTTGGCGGTATACCTGGAACACCTTGTTCTCCGTATGCTGCTTCTGAAGCAATGTGCACTAAACGCTTACCCCCTTCTCGCATGCCAATTAATCCCGCGCTAAATCCAGGAATAAGGTTGGTACTCCCTGCGACTGCTGAAAGTGCTGTGCCAGTATCAAAAATCTTCACCGTTCCCTCATTGGTATTAATGATGAGACCAACATATCCAACGGTCATCTGTGAACCAGTAACAGCTGATGCTCCTGAGCCAGGTACCAAATCAATGTATTGTACCTTTCCTTCCAGTATCGATACTGGTAACGATTTTTCAACAACCAGTTGTGAAATAAATTGCACAGCATGTTGCACATCATCGCCACCATCAACAAAGGTAGAAACTGAAACGGCATCAATGGAGTTCTGCCCAGTGCGCCCAGTAGTACCTTTCTGTTTCGGGTTTCGAAGGATATCATCAGATACTTCTTCTACAGTACTCAAAATGGGACTAAAGCCGTAGAAAAGACCGTTGAGAATACCAGCCTTGAACAAAATGAAAGTGAAAAAGATGATACCAACGGCGACAGCAATTCCTACTTTTATATTATTGGTTGCCTGCATAAACACTTACTTCTTACTCTATTAACGAACGCAGTATATCACATCAACACAAATGGTTCACTGATCTGTCGCATCGCCTGGAAGAGGGCTTAACAGTGGAAAGAGTACTGTTTCTTTGAGATTTCTCACACCAGTCATAAGAGCAACGAGTCGATCAATACCAATACCGCACCCAGTCATCGGGGGCATACCATGTTCCATGGCAATAAGAAACTCACTGTCCGCCTGCATTGCTTCACGATCACCTGCCTTTCGCGCCTCCATCTGCTCTGCAAATGCTTCTCTTTGTTGTATGGGATCAACAAGCTCTGAATACCCTTTCACCAACTCCCACGAACCAATGACCAATTGGTATGAATCTGTCATCGCTGGATTGCTATCACTACGACGAGCAAGTGGTAACACTTCTTTAGGAAAATTAACAATGATAATTGGTTTGAGGAGTTTGGGACGAATAATCTTTTTATACACATCATCTAAGAGACCTCCTCGTGATCGTTTTTCAAGATCTGTTCGTTCAACACCAACATCTCGTGCAATGGTGAGCAGTTCTTTTGACGAAGCGTTACTATCAATATCATACTGACGAAGCAAATCACTGAAACTAATCTCAGGAATTACTTCACCAACCTCTACCGATACAGATTTTCCATCCTCATCAAAAACAGTACATGATGTTGTACCAAGAGTGTCTTGCATTGCTTGCCTGATCATTGCAGTCATCCATTGCATGCCAGTCTTGTAGTCTTCATACGGACAGTACCACTCAAGCATTTGAAATTCCTGCAGATGACTTGCATCAATACCCTCATTACGAAAATCCATAGAAAATTCAAACACACGACCGAGACCCCCTGCAACAGCGAGTTTGAGATCAATTTCGTTAGAAATACGTAAATGAAAATCTTGATTCAACGCGTTATGGTGAGTCACAAAAGTCTCCGCAGCAGCACCTCCAGCGGTTGGTTGTAGAGTTCGTGTCACCACTTCTGTAAAATCATTATTGAGAAGCCACTTCCTCAGTGACTCCACCGTCTGAGAACGGATAGCAAACCGTTCTCGTACTGCATCATTGAGTACCAGGTCAAGGTACCTCTTTCTAAAACGAATCTCTGGATCGGTAATGCCAAAATGTTTTCCGGGAAGTGGTCGTACCGCCTTACTCAACAAGCTATACCGTGCAACGAGAACTGCAAGTGTGTCTCTTTTGGTAATAAAGGGTTCACCGCAAATACCAATAAAATCACCAGGATCAATAAATGCCCTCACAAATTCAAGTTCCTGTTCACCAATCGCACTTTCCGTGCACGCCACCTGCACAACACCAGTTTTGTCTTGAATGTCAATAAAAATAATGCCACCGTGGTCTCGTGTCGAGAGCACACGACCTGCAAGCGAGACTGCCTCGTTCGGTCCTTGTGCAACCTCATCGGCAGAACGAAATGCTTTCCTGTCCAATTGCGTAACTGCGTCAGCGCTGTGTGAAATGACAAATCTATCCTTGTACGGCAGTATTGATAACTCACGCAGTCGTTCTAATTTCTGCAAACGAACGTTTCGCTCATTAGCGATAGCGTCTTTGTCATCAGCAGGGATTTTTGGAGATTCTGACTTTCGTACCATATATGATGAGTGTATCACACAACCCCATTACACTTTCTCAACGGTATCGTCGTGTATATATAATGCCTTTCCATTTGCAAGTGTTTGTGTTGGTTCAAGGTGTCGTTTTGCAAATGCCCGTACTGCCTGCCTATCACTCTTTTGAAAATGAGGAATGATATGAAAATCAATCATACCAACCCCTGTCAGGTCTTCTAATCCAAAAGTATTTTTGTCTGGATGTATCTCAGCTGCTGATGCAATAGTTGGTGAAAGAATGACGGAACCAGCACTACTGCCGACGTAAAATCCTCCACGATCAAAAAGTTTTTCTATCTGGTTGGCAAATGAATGTTCTCGAACCGCCTGTAACAGAGAAAATGTGTTACCTCCACAGACATACATAACATCAATATCCTCTGGAAATGATGCACCTGATGCAATATCAAAAAAACAAGTAGCCAGCTGTATTGATTCCATTTGCCGTCTCGTCTCTTGTGCCCACACTGCTTTCTCTTTTTTAGGATGTGCTGTTGTGATAATAACTGCAGTTGTGTACTCACATCGCTGTACCGTATCACAAAAAACCTGCCATACAGAACGACTACTAAAACCACTTGATGTGAGAAGTGCGTGTACCATTACTCTCTATAGTGCACCAACGAGGTCGTCACTTGGTTTGAGAGTCTTTTTCCCTGCCTCCCAACTTGCTGGACAGACTTGCCCTGGATTTGCACTCACATACCGTGCAGCACGCAACTTACGAAGTAATTCCTTAGCTGAACGACCAATAGAGTTATCATTTATCTCAAAACTACGAATGATGCCATCAGGATCTATGATAAATGTTGCGCGATAGGAGACACCATCATGATCACAGTAAGTACCGAAAACATTTGAAAGCAAATGCCTGTTATCAGCCGCCATTGGAAACTGAACCTGTTTAATGGTATCAGAAGTCTGATGCCACATTTTATGAGCAAAAGGCGTATCAATACTTACTGAAACAATTTCAGTGTCCTCCTTTTTGAATTCATCATAGCAACTGGCAAGTTCACCAAGCTCTGTTGGACAAACAAAAGTAAAATCAGCTGGATAAAAAAAGAGAATAAGCCATTTACCACGGAACTGTTTCAGTGTCGTCTCAGTAATTGCATCATTGTGATATACCTCAAATGCTATATCTGGAACAGTATCACCGATTGTCAGTGGATACCCCTCAAATTCTAGTATATCTTCTTCATGCATATAAAACCATTTATGACATTTCGTGTGAGCGAAAGTATACCATATATTTATTAATTAAAAAAGATACCGCGTTGCCGAGCTATAGCGGTGAGTGCATGGAAAATTTTTAAGTGTAGTTCAGCATCATACAGTGCAGAATGGCGCTTCTTGTTGTTGTACTGAATACCGAGTTTTTCAAGCATTGTTGTCATACCCACATCGCCAAGGACAAAAAGAGAGAGAGAACTGAGGTCTAACATACGGCGAGATAAAGGAAGGGGTTCTTTGGCCTGGTACCTACTCCACAATGAATCAAGCATTAGGTAGTCAAAGTGTGCGTTAGCAGCAATAATATGAAGATCCTGGGTGAGCACCTGCATACCGTAGTGTTTTACCAACTCCTCCTTGAATTCCTGCAAGAATACTTCTGGATCGACACCATGATTACGTGCTGTCTCTTTAGAAATCTGATGTATCGACTCTGCCTGCTTGTTCCAAGAAAACTTTTTTGATTTAAAGTTAACATTCCACTCTTTTTTCTTAACAGGTTGCGTGTACTCGTCGAGTAAAATAATACCACACTGAATCACCTGTGATGAGCAAAAGTCAACGCCGGTTGTTTCGGTATCTAGTGCTACAAATCGCTGAACATGGTTCTGTGTCATGATACGTTATGTAATGCAAGAGTTTTCACCGCCTCTTCAACAGGAACTATTTTTGACTCAGCGGTGAGGCGGTCGGTGTACTCCACACCACCAGAACGTTTAGCTTTATCAGAAACAATGAGGCGATATGGAATACCAATAAGGTCCGCGTCAGCAAACTTCTCTCCCGCACTCACCTCACGACGATCATCAAAAAGAACACTGATACCTTTTTTCTGCAGTTCCTGATACACCAACACTGCTTCTTCATCAATCACTTCATCGTTGCCAAGACAGATGAGATGGACGGTATACGGAGCAATCGCAGAAGGAAGTACCATACCGTTGTCACTACCAAACTTCTCAACGATAACACCAAGGAGGCGCGCTGGACCAATACCGTATGATCCCATAAAGACTGGCTTCTCATTCCCCGACTCATCCTTATACATCAACCCAAGTGCTTCAGAAAAGCGAGTGCCTAGTGTAAAAATATTCCCAACCTCTATTGCTGAACACTCTTCAAACGAAGAACCCTGCATCTTCAGCGTTGCAATTGTTTCATCGTTGTATACCTCTTTATTAATAGCAATATTTTTTTCACGACAGAGAAATATAGTATCTTCACCAATCGAAGAGACAACTTGAAATTCATCACTAAACTTGGCAAATGCACCACCACTAGCAAACGTCCGATAGGTTTCATCGCCAATGCCAACCCGTCTGTATATCGATAGGTATGCTTCAGCACACTGCTCGTAAAATCGTGCATGCTCCTCTGTATCCTTTGTAAAAGAGTAGAGATCTTTCATGATAAATTCACGAGTTCTGAGAATGCCACTCTTTGCACGTTTCTCATTCCTAAATTTTGTTTGAAATTGGTAGAGATAAGCGGGTAAATCACGATGTGACTGTATATGTTGTCGCATCATGTACGTTATTGGCTCTTCGTGTGTCCAACCAAAACCGACGTCACCTCCATCACCAATATGTGACTTGAACCATACCTCCTCTGCATCGCCACTCCACCTGTCAGTCTTTTTCCATACCTCTGGATTTTGTAATGCAGTAAGAAATACCTCTTGCCCACCGATTGCATTCATCTCTTCACGAATAACAGTAATAATATTTTGTAGAGTACGAAATCCTAACGGAAGAAATTCATACACACCTGCCATTGTCTTGTTAATGTAACCAGCGCGAATGAGTAGCTGTGCACTTTTTGCAACCTCATCGTGTGGCACTTCCCGTCTTGTTTTGATAACAGAAATTGACTGACGCATTGGTAATAGTGTACCACTTATGCCTTTGTTTTTTTCAATACAATAATCCTTCTTCCAATACGAAGCACCTGTCTCTTTTTTGGTTGTATGACAAAATTGATACGTATAATTTTCTGTCCATCCACCGATATCGCACCATCTTTAATTTTCCGCCGTGCCTCAGAACCTGAAGAAACGGCACCGTGTTTAATAACTAAATCAAGAACACCAGTTGGTTTGTTCACAACTACCTCATCTGTGCTCTCAGGAACACCTCCTTTTTGAAATTGTGTGATAAATGCTTCACGGGCAGCAGTGACTGCACCTACGGGGTGAAAAAGACGTACAACCTCTTCGGCAAGGCGTAGTTTAATATCCCGTACTACAGCACCCCCTTGTGGGAGTACCTTTTCAATTGCCAAAACCTCTGGCATAGGTATACGAGTACAACCACGAATCAGAGGCATTATAAATGTATCTGGTAGTGCCATGATGCTACCGAACATACGATTCTCACCACCAGCATCAAGGTCTACAAAAACACCTGTCCCCGCACTCTTTGACATCAGTGCACCACCCCCCTCAATAAGTTTCATCGTGACGATAAATTTTTCTCTACCAAGGTATCGCTTCACAAAATCACGACCAACGAGTGCATTGAATGTCTGATCAGTACCACAAAGTTCTGCATCAGTACGCAGGGCAACAGAATCATACCCTTGGAGCGCTGGATAGAGAAATTCGTGTACATAGAGCGGTTTACCTTGTCGCAATCGCTCCTGAAACATTTTGCGCTCTAGAAGACCTTGTACGGTCACACCACGAAGCAAAGTAAACATGTCTTCGGCAGAGAAAAGAGTAAACCAACGACTATTCCGTACCATCCGTGCACCAGAAAATCTACCAACCTTGAGGAGAGAGACAATTTGTTTGCGTAAACTGACGCTATTTCGTCGCACCTCATCGCGTGATAGTTGTTTTCGTGCACTTGCACGGTCACTTGGATCACCAATGCATCCAGTAAAGTCACCTATTAGTAACGTTACTTTCATACCAAGCTTCCGTAACTCTTCAAGAAAGAGAAGATGTTGCACATGACCAAGGTGGAGATTGGGTGCAGTTGGATCAATACCAAAGTAAATATGAAACGGTTCCTTTTCGCCAAGACGTTTTACCAAATCAGCCTTGGTTGGATAGATGGTATCAATAGTCCCGCGCGCAAGAAGTGCTGTAAGCTCTTTTTCTTTTATACTTCGCTGCATACCACCATTGTAGACCCTATCCTCTCCATGGTACGACAGCACCGCAACCACTTCCATCTCCCCCTGCACAACTCGCTGCGTCTGATGGCATTCCTCGTTCAGGGCATATTTCTGACTGTATGCACGCACGATCAGTCACCTGTGCTAACTCCTTCTCCACATCATCTTGTGAATATACCCCGTAGAGTATGAGGATTCTATCTAAATCGTTTGGTACATATGTTTCACCATCATATATCTCTTTATCATTGACGAATATACGAAGTGCCTTGTTTCCCTGTTCACAGAAGACACTTTTATCGTATGAAATGCAACGATCAGTTAATTGCAATCCGATGGCAGAGAAAAAGTAGGCAAGATCTTTGCGTGACGCATGCCAGTGAATAACATCACCATCAAAATCATGGAAATGAATGCTCGGATGACGATAGGCATTTTTCAGTGATTGATATCGTATTTTTGAAAAATCAGCGACCACACCATCAATCACGACACGTAAGTCTGAGTGTATGTGAAACTCGTCATTGGAATTGGAGTCATGCTTATTGGTGGAGTACCACAAAAAAACACCAACAATAAGTGCGACGAACAGCATGCTTGGAATGACGATGCGCGACATATGTTTTAACGTAGTATAAAGTAAACGACAACCAAAACAACAATGGTAATAATCGTCCACTGCAATGCTTTCAATTTATACTTCATATACCAATACACTACCACACCTCAATCTTTTTTACTATTCTATCAGTAGACTGTTCAACCATTCTTTGCATCAGTTGTGCTGTCAACGCACGCCCTCGTAAAAGGCGAACGGTACGATCTTCTCCACGGAGAAATCCGAGGAATATCCCAAACCGTTGCATGACTGATAACTGATATCCTCTACGATAGTGGTGAGAAAAACCCATCACTACCAGTGTATAACACTGAATTATTAAGAATAGTAGATATACACACTATTTATGGTATATAGTACCTACAGTTACAGAAACGTTATACCGTATGAACTACTGGCCACACGCACTACTTCGCATAGCACTCTCTTTCATACTCATCTACCCTGCAGTTTCCGCATTGTATAGTCCAGGTGACTGGATTATCTACATACCAGATGTTATTTTGAACTCATTTACTAGTAACATTGAAGTGCTCTACATCACAAGCTCTATCAACATACTGATCGGTGCTTGGATACTCTCTAACAAAGCAATCAGAATTCCTACTATAATTGCCTTGGTGATATCTATCGCAACCGTCATTCTCAACCCAACCTTGTTTGATAGACTTCTTGGAGAAATAACCGCCATCTTCATCGCACTGACACTGCTGATTGATTCACCGCCAGAAGAAAAATCGGCGCATGTCTAGCAATATCCTATGCCGGGTCGTCTAATGGTAGGACGCTTGGTTCTGGCCCAAGTAATCTAGGTTCGAATCCTAGCCCGGCAGCCATTTAATAATATCCAATCTAATCACAAGGTGAGGTGGAGTCAGCTTCAAATACTGAACCATGTATTGATTTGTCAAATGCTATATAGGCATCAAGTCTACTCTCACTATTGATTGTAGAGTACTCTATTTCTTCTGCATATTTTTCATATTGAAGGTTTGGTATTTTTTTTGCCAAACATATCTGCTTGTCTATTGCATCAACCGCCCTTTTATAGGCAGCTTCTCGATTGGAATTATCACTAATCACAATCGTTTGAAGAGACTTTGCAAATTCAAAAGCTGCTTCTTTTTGTTCTTCGTTTAACTCACTGTATCCCTGTATTATAACTTCAATGTCATCCCTCACACCATTATAATTAACATCAACCCCTATCAAGCTTTGGTCTGTTATCTTAGGTATATCTTTTTTCACACCATTATAATTAACATCAGCCTCTCTCAAGCTTTGGTCTGTTATCTTAGGTATATCTTTTTTCACATCATTATAATTAACATCAGCCTCTCTCAAGCTTTGGTCTGTTACCTTAGGTATATCTTTTTTCACACCAAATAGTGTCGTTAGCAAAATTGCAACAATAACAACAACAATAACAGCTACTATTATTTTCATACCGCCTATACTCATATTGTTTTCAGTATACTACACGCTTATTACCTAACAAAAAGCCAGAAGAGCATGTATTATAAATTGCACAGAGACATGGTATCCTTAACAACACATGATTGACATTACACCTGCACTTCAGAGTTTGCCATGGGTGGCAATTGTTATCAGTACACTTGCAGCAATTGTCGGTGGTGGATTGTGGTATGGACTTCTCTGCAAACACTACTTCCAGTTAAGTGATGGCAAGGAAGAGATTGGAAAAGGAAACTGGGTTGGCATCATCATTCAATTACTTTCTTTTTTTGCACTCGCCCTCTTGGTCAGTGTCTTACTCCAACTGGGAAAACCACTATTCCTCCTTGGCGTAATTGGATTCGCACTCTTCATATTTCTGGCAAGCTTGTCAGGACGTATGTTTCATTTCGGCAATGACAACAGACGAGCACTTGCTTTAACTAGCATTGTGCAAGGATATGAGGTGATTGCTATCTTCGTCATTGCGTGGGTCCAATATCTGTTCACGTAGTGTCCTGCGAAGGTATGAGAAGTGTCTCGAGAGGAAGTTGTTTAATATATGAATGCTGTATAGCAATTGATGCTTGTAAAAGATCTCGTAATGTTTTCGTTGAGAGTGCTTTGTGCTCGGCAAGTTTTTGAATAAATTTTTGATCATCTTCATCGTATTCCCCACTGACCACCTTGTAACCACCGCGAAAAAGTAGTGTGGCACGAACTTTTCTAATAGCAAGTTTTGTAAAGAGTGCCATTGATGTATGTGCTTCAACAGCGGTGGAAAGTGCTTTCACACCAACTGGCACGTCAGTATCCAGTAAGGCTTGGAGGTATTCATTGACGAGTTGATGTCGTGGTGCACCAATTATTTCTTCAACAAGCGATGTCTCTATTTTTTCCGTATCCGCAACGATGAGAACTTTCTGTAGTATTGATAGTGCATCACGGAAGGAACCTTCTGCGATAAGGGCAAGGAGTGAAACAGCTTGATCAGTAAGAGTACGCTTTTCTTTTTTTGCTGTAGCGACGATAAATTGGCGTAACACACTGAGCGATGGTTGATGAAATGGGAGGTGCATACAACGCGAAACAACTGTTTCAGGTATTTTGTCCGCCTCAGTTGTTGCAAGTATGAAAACTGCATATGCAGGTGGCTCTTCTAGTGTCTTTAAAAATGCGTTGAATGCCGATTTTGAGAGCATGTGTGCCTCATCAAGTATGTATATTTTGTAGTCAGATTGCACAGGAAGAGAGTACACTGATGCATTTAACTCACGAATATGATCAACGCTTGTGTGTGATGCTGCATCTATTTCAAATATATCAACATCAGCACAATTGAGACTCTTAGCAAAAATACGGGCAACGCTGGTCTTCCCTGTACCTCGCGCACCAGTAAACATGTATGCATTGCTAATAGTTTTTCTCTTTATCGCCTTCTCAAGCACAGTAACCACTTGTGGTTGACCAATGACTTCTTTGAACTGCTTCGGTCTGTGTGTTTGGTATAGCGACCGATCCATAGGCACAGTGTACCCTACAAGCATCATTTAGAAAAACCCACCAATCTAAAAAAAAGAGATCCAACAGAACTGTTGAATCTCTTCGCAATAAATTATCACAATGTACTATCTTTTTGTGACATTAGTATTTTTAGTAAATGCCCAATATTTCCATTTACCATCTTCGTATTCAACGCCAAGTCCTTCTGTGTAGTTGGACATGAAGTCAGCAAAAGAAAATGGTTGAAATCCGAGATGTTTGAGAAATTCTTCTGCAGCATCTCTTGGTAACGGAACATTGCGGTCTGCAAGAGGGATATTATTCAATCTTGCAAACACTCGAAGTTGTCCTTTCACTTTCGACTCTGAGGAACTCGGTATGAGATTTACCAACCAATTAACTGATGCGCGCAAAAAACACTCATTTTTGCATCCTACGATTGGACTATCTCTCATTACAATGGGTAGAGATTCAGACCCATCGTAAACAACATCTTTCTTCAAAACCTCGTCAACAATGAATCCATTAACAATATTTCCTCGTTTGACACTAATGTTCGCAACAATTCCTAAATCTTTTTCAGACGTTATCAATAATCCATCAGCCGTCACCACTGATTGATTTAACATAACCTCACGGTCAAAAATATCAACAACTTCAATGTCAGTGCTTTTGGTGTCGGTTACAGGAATACCTGTGGTAGACGCTTCTACAGATGTATTAATAGCGATAAATAGAAAAAGAAATGACTGAATAAATGTGTTTAGTTTCATGTATGAAACCTCCTTTGTTATAAAACACGGCATTCGCTCTTGTGAAGATAAAAATCTCACAACAGCAAAATCTATAGATGATGTGGAAAAACGATAAGTAGCCGTAAAAACTACTAATACCAATACCCACCTCACACTCTAATACAATTTTAGAGTATATTTAAACTTTTGTCAATTATCGCCCAGGTCTGTGTGATTGCCATTAAGAAACTCTCGTAGGTACTGTTGCATCTCAGAGATACTCTTTGTTTTCATAAGAGCAATGCGCAATTCCTTGGCACCATCAAAATCAGACACATACCCTTTCACAAAATACCTTTTGATATTGAAAAATGGCTTCCCATCACCACCAAACTGATGACACAACGCGAGATGTGTGATACATGCTTGCAAACGATCAGACACAGATAGACGATTATGCCGAACAGTTTTATTGAAAAACCAAGGATTACCGAAAAGAGAACGACCAACCAACACCCCATCACAACCTGTTTCCTGTATCTTTTGTTCCGCTTCAGAACGAGAACCAATATCTCCATTACCGAGTATGCGTGTTTTTGGTGCATACTTTTCTCGCAGTGCAACAATGCGTGACATAGTATCCCACCGTGCTGGTGTCGCAGACATATCCTTTCTCGTACGCAGATGGACAGACAGTGCATCTATTCCAGTACATAGGAGTGTTGGAATCCATGTATCAATTTCATCGGTATTGTAACCAATACGAGTTTTAACTGATATGGGAAGTGGTGTAGCGTCGTGTGTCTCTTGAGCGGCCTTTTGTGCAGCCTCAATCAACTGCACAGCGCGATCGGGTGTTCGTATCAATGCTGCACCAGCCCCCTGTTTTTCAATAGTTTTTTCTGGACATCCCATATTGATATCAACACCATCAAACCCTAACGACTTCGCAAGGCGAACAGCGTTCATCAAATTTTCTGTATTATCAGTAAAAAATTGTGCAACAATCGGACGTTGTTGTTCTGTGAAAGCAAGATCACGCTGGAGCACTTCTCTTCCTGGTGACGAGAGCCCGTCTGCTGAGACAAATTCTGTCCAGAAAATATCGGGAGATCCGTACTGCACAAAGAGTTCGCGGAACGCGATATCAGTCACACTTGCCATTGGTGCCATACCGACAATGGGTTTCGATATCTTCTGCCAAAAGTGCATACTACTCTTTTTCAATATAGTGTATGGTGTCTGGCTGACGAACATCAAGATACTGTAAACGCTCTAACGTCTCTTTAGTAAAAATTTCAAATAGTGCAACATACAAAGATCGCGTTGTTTCATAAATGGTTTTGTTGGTACTGAAACGAATTTCTAATCCAGTAGTAGTTTCTAGAACAACCTGATCGCCCTCTGAAACAGCTATACGATTGATATAGACTCCCTGCTCCTCAAGAAACTGAGTGACAGCAACAATGATTTCAAACACTTTTGGAAGTACTGGTTGTAAGACGGTAACATCAAAGTCTGTTTCAAGCATACGAAGTTGATTGACAGAGGAAGTTGAAAACGGTACCCCCATGACATCAATCACGAGACAGTCATCTGGCTTGTAACAGTACGAGGCAAACGGTTCTCGTTCATGAGCGAGGATATGCCAGTTATGTAACAGTTCACTGGTGATGGTAATGTGAGCAATCTGTGGTACCTCTGCCAAAATGTAATCAACAATTGCATCGGTTCTGAAGAGATAGTACGTCCTACCACCAACAAGACCAAGCCATTGTGTGTTAAACTTTTCGTGAATCAGTGTTTCAATTTTCTGAACAACTGCACGATTGTCAGTATCTACCGTCACAGTGACATGACGAACAGAAAAAAGTGGTGTATGGATAAGAAACCACAACACAACAATAGTAACAACGACAATACCTCCTTTGATAAAAATGAAAGAGAGTAGACGTCGCGTCCTTTTTTTACGTGACCACCGTTTCAATCTTTTGAATATCGCCATAGTGCTTTTACCGTATACACCGTACCTTTGTATATTGCTGGAGCACCTCCGGAACGGTGACAGTACCATCTTCTTGTTGGTAATTCTCCATAAGAGCAATCAGCAACCGCCCCATTGCAAAAACAGTAGCGTCATTCATGTGGACATAATCAAGTTGTCCCTTTCCCCCAGAAGGCCTCATCCGTATACCAAGTCTCCTCGACTGGTATGCTCCTGTTAAATCCGCAGAGTGTGTTTCGCGATAGGTATTTTGTCCTGGCATCCACATCTCAATATCAATCTGTCGTGCATCAGGATCTCCCATGTCACCAGTACAGATAGCAACCACTCTGTACGGCATTGCAAGTTGTTGGATGAGATATTCTTGTATGGCAACGAGGAAATCTTGTTCATTTCGTGAATCTTCTGGTGCAGTGAACGATTCAAATTCCATTTTATCAAACTGGTGTTGCCGAAGGATACCTTTTGTGTCTTTACCATATGAACCAGCCTCACGACGAAACGCAGTGCTGTATCCAATGTAACGAAGTGGAAGATCATCTTGATCAAGAATCTCATCTGCATGCATTGCCCCGAGTGCGTGTTCTGCACTTCCTGCGAGAAATAGTTCATCTTGCTCAAGAAAGAATTTATCTTCTCGTGGATCTAATCGTGCCATACCAAACAACATGTCTGGCTTTACCATAACTGGTGGTAACACAGGAATAAATGGTTTTGTCGATACCGAGAGATTTGCTCCCTTGGCGATGGAATTAAGTTTTTGTGTGTCAGTAACTACATCAAGAACAAACTGTATGATTGCAAATTGTAGTTTCACAATGTCTCCCTTGAGAAAAGTAAAACGTGAACCAGCAACTTTCACTCCCCGCTCACTATCAATACTACCGAGTGCACGTCCAATATCCCAATGCGATTTTGGGGTAAACGAAAACGCTGGCTTGTCCCCACACTCTCTCAAAACAACGTTGTCTGACTCATCTTTGCCAATCGGAACATCTGCCAGTGGTACGTTTGGGATAGTGACCAAGAGTTGCATGAGTTCTTGTGTCGTGACTCTGAGTTTCTCCTCAGTGACACGTAATTGTTCTTTGACCTGAGTACCTTTCGTGTTATCAC
The DNA here is from genome assembly GCA_965216295.1 of Minisyncoccota bacterium. GTDB lineage: Bacteria > Patescibacteriota > Minisyncoccia > Phycocordibacterales > JABAAK01. Next base: position 484,302 of record OZ244141.1, read on the forward strand.
GCTCTTTTGCGGCAAGGTTTTTCTGGCGATTGAGATCATCAACCTCCTGTACAAGTGCAATGCGCTTCTTGTATACTGTTTCCAATTGAGCAAAGTCAGGTGGTGGTACCTGACGGTTGCGCATTGCTGTTTCAATAATATCCTTATTTTTCAGTATTGATTGGATATCAAGCATAGATAATCCTACTATACCACACGTGTATGTAACTACTTTGTAGAACAATCTATATACCACCTACTTCATATGACTACTAACCAAGAACAACATCCAATACGACAATTACAACAACGTGAGTGGCCACCGTTACTACGAGCTGACGCTGGTGTGGTTGATGCACCAAAACTATTGTACTGTCGTGGCACTACTCCAAACTGGAAAAGAAAACTGATTACGATTGTTGGGTCACGAAAGCATAGTGACTACGGTAAACGAGTATGTGAAAAAATAATTGCTGACCTCGCGCAATACCCGGTTACCATCGTCTCTGGATTAGCACTCGGCATTGATGCCATCGCACACCGCAGTGCATTACAAAACAACATACCAACAATTGGCGTTGTTGGCTCTGGACTTGATACTCCCTCACTCTACCCAAAAACAAATACTCCGTTGGCACAAGAAATGCTTGAAACGGGTAACGCACTACTCTCAGAGTACGCAGCTGGCATGACGGTAAAACCGTACACTTTTCCCAGAAGAAACAGAATCATGGCTGGTATGAGTGTTATAACGGTTGTTATTGAATGTACGTCTCAATCTGGAACACGCATTACCGCACGACTTGCTTTAGAGTACGGGAGAGAGGTGTGTGCAGTACCGCATGATATTTTTTCTCGTGTTGGTTGTGGTACTAATATACTTCTCGGTGAAGGAGCACACGTTGTACAAAGTGGTCACGACATCGCTGAACTTATTGGTTTTGATAATGAGGAATCCGTTTCGTATGGAAAAAATGCATACAACAACAAGACTACATACGACCGTAGATAAATAGAGTAAGTGGTCGAAAGTACTCCTGACCGTCTTGCCAAGAAAGGCGGTAATACCCTTCTTCCTTTTCTGGATCATGAAGATACCACGCAGAAGGTGTCTGAGAAGAACCACTCTCATAACCAACAAGAACCAAGAGGTGTGTTCCTTGACGTGGTGGTCTATGTCGCACAGAGATAATCACAGGAACACCAGTTGCTATCATTGTAGTCACCTTCTCTACCATTTCATCGCTCACCGAAGTAAAATCTTCTGCATAGCCAAAACAATTATGCGCATGTGCAAGTGCCACCAACTGTTGGTGACGCCAGCCAACATTCTCTCTATACCCTTCTCTCTGCAATCCCTCTTCAATGAGTGCATCGGGTGTTGGTGTGTTTGTTTTTTGCCAGTACTGTATAACCATAGCAAGGGCGGTGATACCACAGGCACGAGACTGCCATTTTGAATTAGTCACATCACGGTACTGACAGAGATGTGGAACCCCTTGTATGATGTGCTGTTTTGCTATCTGACCTCCCATGATTCTTTCTGTAACGCCTGAGTGACATGATCCATGACAACTGTCACCTCATCATCGGTTAATGTTTTATCATCTGATTGAAAAACGAGACGAAAGGCAAATGAAACTTTATCATCACGAGAGAAAACATCAAACAAGTTCCTTTGACGAAGGAGTGCTCCAGCGTTTTCATCAATACAACGACCAATGTCAGAAGCAGTTATGGTAGATGGCACAAACACCGATATATCACGCAAGACGAAAGGATATCGTGATGGTGCCCTGTACTGCACCCCTGCCACTGAAGGAAATGAGGTGTATGTTTCTTGAAGAGGTTTGTCAGCAATGCAGGGTGACAGAGCAACTTCCCACACACCATCATTGAAACTACCTGGTAGTGTCACATCAAGAGTACTAAGTGCTACTCGTACCTCTTCTGCAATCTTCTCACTAACTACCTTTGGTCTTCCTGGGACAGATGCAATACCAAGTGCCAAGTGCACCTCCTCACCATCTTTTGAAAATACCGTGCCGAACTCAAAGAGACGCACCGCTTCACCACCGAGAAGTTCACCATGTTGTGCGTTTCTATTCAGCGCCTCACGCAACCCATCAGCAAGAGTGCTACGCAAACACGCCTTATCCGCAGCGAGTGGGTAGGAAACACAGACATCAGATTTTTTTTGAAATGTGTAGGTGACTACTTCAGAAAAACCAATAGCATTGAGTGCTTCAGTGATACGCCATTGGTGTGCAAGTTGCTGATGGATTGCCACTTTAGTGCGTGATTTTGGTTTTCGTGTCGGTACCGCATCGTAACCACTGATACGACCGACTTCTTCTACCAAATCAATCTTTCTGGCAATATCAATGCGTTCTACAGGAACCCGTACCACAATCCTATCCTCAGTATCGTGCCAAATTCGTCTGTACCCAACACAGGCTTCATGTTTTTGTAATCTTTGGAGTACTGCCTTCAGTGACTCTTCAACAACCATATTCTCTCCTGAAGAACCAACTGCGTGGATGATGGTCCCTGTGTCAGTCACGATGCCACAATGATTAATTCCACCCGGTACTGTGCCAGGTGTGACAGGTGTCGCCGCTTCAAAAACACTTTCGGTGTATACCTTTGCACCAGAATCTAAAACAAAAAATACAAGATCACCACCCTCGATATCTTCTTTCGCAACCTCTTCACCAGTTATATATTGATTTATAGAAATACGGGGTATGGTCTTCCCAGCGTGTGCTGCACAGTATGCGACAAAACCAGAACAGTCAAAACACTCTGGTGCATCGCGAAGTATGGAAGCACCATAGCGATATGGTGTACCAATCTGTGTTCGCGCAACGTCAATCATTTCATCTTGTGGCGTAATAATAACACTGTGCTCTATTCCTAAACGAGAAAACACTGCAGTGACCTGTTGTTTTGTAAAATCCGTGCCAAGCACTGTGTTCACATCACTGGTTGCAATACCAAGTACCATCTGAGAACGTAATTTTTCTGCTCGATGTTCGTACGTCACCATACTCTTCCCTTCTGGAGCAATCATATCTGTCAAAAGAGTGAGTGCGTGGCGGAGCGTGTAATCAATCAATTCTGAGGGGTAGCCTTGTGAAAACCGAAGCGCTGCGTCAGTTACCAAATCTGTTCTTCGCATGGTGAGGCGGATACGTTCGTGATTGAACGTTGCAGCCTCCAAAAGGATATTCTTTGTGTTCTCATCTACCATTGCAACCTTGCCACCCTTAATACCTCCTAAGGCAAGGATGGTGTCATTGGCGGTATCGACGATAACAATATCACCCGCTTGGAGAGAAACTTTCTGTTCATCAATAGTGATGAACTGCTCACCATCTCGTGCTTCCCGCACCGCAAGACCTCCCTGTATTTTATCAGCATCAAAGACATGCATTGGATGGCCAATTTCAAAAAGAAGGTAATTAACAATATCAACTATGGGATGCACACACCGTTTCCCAATCGCTTCAAGTCGACTGCGCATCCAAGGAGGTGTTGTGTCATATGTACAGTGCAATAGATGTGTGACGGTATATCTGGGACACAGAGATGTTTTCACAACAATTCGTTTTACATCTTTTTGATATGGAATTGTGTTCTTTTGAGTAAAATGAGTTACCCGTAATGGCGCTGTACAAACAGCACTAATCTCTTTTGCAACACCATAGTGAGAGAGGCAATCAACTGCCCTGTTTGGTAACACATCAAGTGTAAAAATAGTGTCAGATTTATCATCTGTTTGGTCTATGGATTCAACTTCAAGCGAGTGACGCAACAATTTCTCCCCCACCTCCTCTGGTGACGGCAATACATCTTCAAAAAAAGATTGCAACCATTCGTAGCTATACTTTCCTTTCATACAAAAAACTGATTAACGAATCGTAAATCACCACTATAGAGGTGACGAATATCATCAATACCATGACGAAGTATAGCGACTCTATCAATCCCAATGCCAAAAGCAAATCCTTGATACATATTCGTATCTATACCAATCCGAGCAAGAACAAGTGGGTGCACCATGCCGCAGCCAAGTATCTCAATCCATTCAGAACTACCCTTTCGTTTCATATCAACCTCTAAACTAGGTTCAGTAAATGGGAAAAAACTTGGACGGTACCGTACATCAATGTCAGTACCAAAGAGTGCTGTGAGTAACTCATTGAGAAACCCTTTCATGTCAGAGAGTGTGATATCGGTGTCAACACACAACCCTTCTAATTGAAAAAATTGTGCTTCATGGGTCGCATCTGTCGCTTCATTTCGAAATACTTTTCCAGGAGCAATAATACGAATCGGAGGTTTATGCTGTTCCATGAAACGAATTTGAACGGCAGAGGTGTGCGTGCGTAAGAGATTCTTCTTGCTCCCTCGTATCCAAAAAGTATCCCACATCTCACGAGCTGGATGACCTTTCGGTACATTGAGTGCATCAAAGTTATACCATTCAGTTTCTAACTCTGGGCCAGTCACCACTTTGTAACCCAAAGCACTACAAATCTGTACCATCTCATTGATAGTAGCAGTAGTGATGTGGGCACAACCAGCCCGCAATCCCTCCTTTTCATCATGTGCCCTCTGTGTGTGAACCATCTTCTTGTTGTATAGAAATCATGAGCAGTATAGCATGTGAGACTATAAAATAAGGGATACGAGGCATATACTGGCAATACCATGAAGGATCACGCGACAACCGACAGCATTCTCGTTGTAGAAAACATTCGAAGCACCTTTAATGTTGGTGGCCTGTTCCGTCTTGCCGATGCTGTCGGTATAGCAAAAATTATACTCGTTGGATACACACCACAACCAACTGACCGTTTTGGAAGAAACAATGAGAAACTTGCAAAGACAGCGCTTGGTGCAGAACAAACAATCCCCTGTGAGCACAGCGATGATGTGGTGGCAACACTCAGCGCTCTCAAGAAAACACACACTATCATTGCCATTGAACAAGGATCCAGTGCTCTATGCTACACAAAACACCACTACCACAAGAGTGCTCCCAACGTTTTTATCGTTGGTAATGAAGTAGATGGAGTGAGTAACCAAGCTCAAGCTTTAGCAGATGTACAGGTGTACATTCCTATGTACGGAGAGAAAGAATCACTCAATCTCACCACTGCTGCAGCTATTGTCTTGTATCACGCACGAATGGCTGAGCCACCTGTCGGATTCGAACCGACGACCTATCCCTTACAAAGGGATTGCTCTACCAACTGAGCTAAGGTGGCATTGGATGGCAGTATATCGCACAGACACCATTTACACCTCTTTGTGATTATTTTGTTTCTTGTCACTCTTTGTATACTTGAATAACTTACGGAGATATGGAGAGCGCTTACCATGTGCTGTGATGATATCACCATACCCACGTGCTCTTCCACCAGTCCTCATAATACATACCTTTCTCCAAACACGACTCAATGGAGCAGTAATGGAAGGATGCACTATTTCATTATTGAAAGTGCGTAAGTATTTCAATAGTGGCGCAGATAGTTTCTCTTGCATTATCACAAGCGATTGCTTTCTGCGAAGTATAAAACTATCACCGTACGAACGAAATCGTTCAAATGCCCGACGCCCTGTCATCATTTCAATAGACAACAGAAAGAGATAAGCGGTGAGCAATGAAAGGATTACAAAAAAGATAATAACGACCAACATACTGTATAGAGTATTATATCTCCCAAACGGTAAATCTGCCAATCTCAATTCTCTCTCCAAATTTGTGTATAGCACTTTCAATAAGATCTTGAATTGTTTGCTTCTCATCTTTTACAAATGATTGTTCGAGGAGTGTGATCTCTCGAAGATATTCATCTACCTTCTTTTCTACATCAGCTGGTGTTCCATCTTTAGATGCTTCTTGTATTCTTGTAGTTATTTTCTGCAAACTTTCTTCGGAAATCTCATTACGAGAAACATGATGTGGTCGACAAGCAGCAATGTGGAGTGCAATGTCATGAGCAAGTGTAATGAACTCTTCATTTCGTGCAACAAAATCTGTTTCACAAAACATCTCAACCATAGAACCTGTTGTCTTTGTGCTGTGTATGTATGATTGAATAACACCTGAGCCTAATGTGCGATGCGATTTCTTTGTTGCAACGTCTGCACCTCCCTGTCGTAGAACCTCACGCGCCTTCTCAATATCACCATCTGATGCCTTCAGTGCCTCCTGACATTTTGTAATAGAAAGTCCAGTCTCAGAACGAAGCTGTTTTATTTGATCAAAATTATTACTCATACTCTAAATATGTTCATCGCGCAGACATCTCGCCACACGGAGTTAGTTGGTAGTAGTAGCTCCTCGGTAACGTTGCTGTACCTTATCAAGAATGTATTGTATGTTTTTCAACGAATTAATGTTGGTGACAACGGGATAGTCAATAGTACTGATATCAACGCAGGCATTAACAAGACCGACGATTGGAATACCCACTTTGCGAGCTTCAGCAACGGCAATTTTTTCCCGCTGTGTGTTGACGACAAAGAGTACGTCAGGTAATTTTTCAAGTTGCAAGATACCTGAGAAGCGGGTCTCCAGTTTGCCTAACTCTCTTTGTAAGAGTACACCCTCTTTCTTTGTATATTTTTGCCATGCATTAATCTCTTTTTCTCCACGAAGTTTTTTTAATCTCTCAACACGTTTCTTGATGACATCAAAATTTGATAGTAACCCACCTACCCAACGACCAGTAACAAATGGCATACCAAGCGCTGTTGCTGTTTCTTCAACGAGTTTAAGAGACTCGTGTCTACTTGTTGCAAACAGTATGGTGCTTTTTTTCTTGCCACACTCTTGCATAAATGTGAGAAGGCCATCAAGCTGTTTTGCCAAAATGGTTAAGTCAAACACGCTTCGTGTCGTGCGCTGATCTACAGATATAAAAGGAATGGTGGATGGATGTCGATGCCGACGAGACAACGCATAGTGTGCCCCAACGTGTTGTAACTCCTGTTCTGTTTCCTGCATTACTGAAACATACTACCACAAATAGACTCAATGGCAAAAAAAATCCGCTGCTGTAACAATTTGCTACAGCAACGGATAAATATGGTAACTCACGGTTCAACATGAGGTGGACAAGATAGTAGTCTAATCCCAACCATACATTCAGCTACTTCTTCTTTGAGAACGATAACCCTTTGCGTAATTCTCTACTTTACGAAGATATGTCCACGCAACTGGAGTTTTGTACGATCTACCAGCGTGATATCGCCTAATCGCCTCAGAACGGTCTTTTTGAAACCCAAGATCTTGTAAGTAAAGAGCGATAAATGCAAAGGCGTCCAAAAGAACCCACGGATTTGATTTAGAACGATCGTTCAAAGCGACAAGGTTATGTTTCTTCAAAAGTTGCATGATTCTGTCACGACTAGAATCGTAATACCAAGGACCTATGGAGAAGTGTAACTTATTAATCGCTCTACGTGTCTTATAATTTAATACACCATCTGCGTGTAATGAAAAAGATTTTTGAAACTTCTTCAATGCATTCTTTGTTGCTGGACCAAAACTATTCGTCTCGTTACCGGGACTACCGTTTTTAGATTGAGCAACAAGAAAACCAATTTGGTTTAAAAACCTCTGCAGGTTTTTCACCTCATCATGGTTATCATTCAGAGATAGGTTTCTCGTGAGAAGTACCGTGTCCATCTTACAACTTTCTGTAAGAGTATTGATAAATCCGCCGTAACAAACCCATGTTGATGGTAGTACCTGTGCAATACCCATAGCACCACCCCAACCATTTCCGTTGTGTCTGGGTGAAACACCCACACTCTCTGGTTTTTTTTTCAGAATGCTTGCAGTAAGTTGTGGAAATATCCGCTGATCACGCATTGGATGCATATGACCAATGTAATATTCATCACCAGTATTATTACCGAAGTTTGACTCAATTGCTATTGTACTGATTAAAATTGCATGATCAACGCCAGTTATACGTTCTACGTACCTAGCATACTCATCAGCAACTTCTTCTATAACTATAACCTTGCCAGTTATATGTTCTACGTACCCAGCATACTCATCAACAACTCCTTCTGTAACTTTTACACGATTGTCGTCATCGTCATTCTTTAATTCATCACCTACCGCAAAAGAAGTGGTTGGTGTGGGTATAAAAAATAATGACAGAACCATTGCAAACCCAAAACAGGCTACAACAACTCCTTTCAGTGTAAAATTCATCACTAAAAACTTTTTTTGTTCAGGCGGTGATGATATATCCTGATGCATATTTTGTAACATACATGAAACCTCCTATATATAAAGAATCAAAAATCACATACCCTTCCCCACATCGCAAGCGAATAGAGAAAATGTACGCAACCTCATTAATATAATAATATTTTTTTACGATTATGTCAACTAACCGTATTGTATTCCCTGAGTGCTCAAATGGTATAAAAAAAGGCTCGCTTTCAATAGTAACCTACGAAAGCGAAACCATAAGGATGATTACCTCACACCCATATCATCCATGACATGAATTGAGCATATTCAACGTATTCAAATCAAGAACTCCGGAAAGATTATTGAGACCTATCCTTCTTTGAAACTGAATCAACGCTCCTTTTGTTTGAGGTCCAGCTATTCCATCAGCAGAAATATTCCTCCCTAAACATAAATTTAATGCTCGTTGCAACACAACCACCGATTCACTATAGGGACGGTGATTATCAAAACCATCAAATCTCAATGGACCACCAATATGAAGATTGCCGAGGTATATAATGTCTTTATTCAACAACATATTAGGAAAAATCCGGTGTTGTTCGACAAGTTTTCTAGCGTATCCTGTGTCTGTCCACATCAATGATGTCCACAGTGTTGCACATTCCTCACTTCGAAAATTAAACGACATGTCTTCAAAAATGCAATAATCTATTGTATTCTTGTCATCATTTCGGTAGCGCTGAACAAAACCTGTAACAATCGTACGATACGAATCATTACAGTATTGACCAAGCACATAACGACAGATATCCTCTACCGCTATCTGATCATTCGGTTCAGTATTGAGTATATCCTCAACAGTGAGAATGAGAGATCTGTTACTAACCCATATGGGACGTGTTTGGTGTGCCTTCTCATCAGTATCTGAGAAAAGACCGATTAAATCAGTAGACACATCAACATTTCGAATAGACATTGCATATGAGAAAAACAAAACACCCATCATCATAATAATGATTTCTGGTGCGTTGTTAGAAAAAAAATTTCTCAATAGAGAGAAATACTGATTTTTGTTTTTGAAAAGCATACTACATTTCCTCCGCAGTGAGTAGTAAAAGAAAAATTTTCAAACACTAATATCTGAAAAAAATATTACAGAAAACTTTTGTAAAAATCTTCCGTGCTGTATGCAGAGTGCCATGTTTTATGAATACGTCAATAACTATCATTGCAATTAATATATATAAGATAAGAAAGATATGAGTGATTATAAAAAATACACCTACCCATCAGCCGGAAAGCTTTTGGGTAGGTATATGTGCCTTGTGTGATAAAGAGTTGCCTCTCTCTCCTTATTCAGGGGGATTCTTCTGCACCGTTTTATTGGTACTGATGACTCCTGCGTCTTGAGAGTATGTTTCCACCACCTCGTAACCGTAAGGACCTCCTGAGCGTACTGAAGCACTTGTATTTATTGTGATATCCACCACACTACCACCCCTAAGAAAAAGAGCGGTTATAAATATGACTCCAGCAAAAAAGAGAGAGACTAAGCTAAACACATCATTGCGCGAAAAACGTTGCCATTTCCCTTTCTGCTTATTTGGTGATTTTTTACCTTTTCCCTTTTTCCTCTTTTTGGTTACAACATCTTCATCACCTTTGGATGGTGATTTCTGATCTACATCTGACATTATCGTTACCTCCGATATTAGACAACATGAACAAAAATCCTCACTAATGTAAGGATCATTAAGTAGAAAAGCTTGCTTTCAAAGAAAACATTCTATTCTGTTTATATTATACAATTTATTTAAAAAAAAAGCAACCCCGCCAGAAGGCGGGGTCACAAAAAGTTAAAAGAACAACGATAATGGTTAAACAACTATCATACAGACTCTAGTTTCTAGCTAGAAGTAACGCACTGATTAAGCGCATTAAACGTGCTTCGATCAAGAACCCCAGTAGGATTCAAACCAAAACCTGAACCTGATTGAAATTGCTTGATTGCTAAGTGAGTTTGATTCCCAGCAACACCATCAACCGAAAGCTTAACACCAACACAGCGGTTTAAAGCAGATTGTAAAATTTTCACTGCCGCGCGCGAACGAGACCCTGAAGACTTCAGTTTTGCTTTAGCCACCCTATACTCATTGTCGGTAAACACGAGATAGCTAATGGCAGTACGGATTGATTCATCAAAAGTACCAGAACGATAGGTCCGATTGTACAAACGAACCATCTCGTCATAAAAAACAGCGTTTTTTTGCAGTCGATTTTTTTCTCCTACAAGTAACTTCCATTTATTGATACAATCTTTAGAATATGTATTTGACCGAAGTCCATTGATACAATTCTCCAACATACCAGATGGGGAAGAATTCACATAAGGGCCTTTCAGGAAAAGCCTAATATTATTCTCATCTTCAAGAGTACAATTGCGCAAGTTGGCATACAATGCAATACAGATGTTGTGTTCCAAGTACCGGTATTGATTATCAATGACCTGTTTTACCAAAGCCATCTCATCTGCAATAGCATTACGAATGACAGTTTGATGCAAAAAAACATCTTTACCGTACGCATAACAAGTTATTCCAGTATGTATTTCAACTCTCACTCCATCGTATCTTTTAAACCATATTTTGGCATAGGCAACGGTGTCGTATTTTTGACTCGCTTCTTCGTACAGTTTGACACATTCAAATAACATGGCATTATCTGCAAAAAGACCAATCAAACTTGGTGGCAGTTTCCGAGAAACAGACACCAACTTTTTGACCGCTGCAACCGAGTGCGGAACTTTAACGGCACTTGTTGTTGGTTTAATATTAATATTCAGGGTGTTGGGATTACCCAGAATATTAGGCACAATAGCAAAAATGATAAGAATAACACATACCAAGTAGATGATACCCCTTCTAATCCTATTATTTTGTTTTTCCATAGTTATTTCCTCCAATGAAAAAAGATTTGAAAGAGGTACCAATAAAGACACCTCAAAGACAACATGTCCACAGAACTCTCAACTAAGAATTCTATACATATAATACCATATTATATATAAATGTCAAGCAATGCTTAGTGGTATTTAGAGATTGATTTTACTAGCCTTTTTTCTCCTCTGAAGGGCTTTTTGTATGAAATGCGGTCACTACCTGCTCAAGACTCCCAGAAAGAATACGCTCAACACCATACCAGCTTTTCTTTAATCGATGATCGGTAACGCGATCTTGCAGTATGTTGTAGGTGCGTATTTTCTCTGATCTGTCACCTGTTCCAATTTGTGATCGTCTCATTGATCCGTATGCCGTTTTATTCCTTCTCCGCTCATCTTCTTGCAATCGTGCCTGAAGGATAGTCATAGCACAGTCACGATTCTTCTGTTGTGTCCTCTCTGCAGTGCAGCGAACCTCCATACCAGTAGGAATGTGTACCAAACGAACAGCTGTCTCAACTTTATTCACATTCTGACCTCCTGCACCTCCTGAACGAGAAAATTCTACCTTTATATCAGAAGGATTAATAACAACCGTTGACTCAACATAGACTGGTAACACAGCAACTGATGCTGTTGATGTATGAATACGACCAGATTTTTCAGTCGCTGGTATTCTCTGAACACGGTGTACCCCTGTTTCATGCTCCAAACAACGATATGCACCCTTCCCTTTGATGATAAATGAGGCTTCTTTGTAGCCACCAAGCCCGTTTTTTGTCACATGACTCTCTGTAAATGACCATTTCTGTGATTCAGTATAGTGTTCATACATAGATGCGAGATCATGGGCAAAGAGCGCTGCCTCATTACCACCCGCTCCTGCTCTCACTTCAAGAACAATCTCACCCACATCAGTACCCCCTGTTTCCTTTGCAGTAATTTGTTCCATCTGTTCTAGTAATTCTTGCATCTTTTTTTCTAACACAGACCTCTCCTCTGTCACTAAATCGCGCATACTTGCATCTGTCATCTGTTTCAGATGGTCTACTTCACCAGCAAGTCGTTGGTACTCTTTTGCAAGGTACAACGTACGAGGGTCCGACAAAAAAGGTTCTAGAGATACCATACTAGTGGTGTAGCCAAGTTACTTAGTGCGTTTGGCTTGCTCAATGCGCTTTTTGAATTTCTCTACTCGACCCGCAGTATCAATAATATGCTCTTTACCAGTAAAGAAAGGATGGCTTGCTGAGCTCACTTCAACAGGAATAACCTGGTGGACGACACCCTCTTTTTCCTCAGTAGTTTCAGAGGTGAGAGTTGAAAGTGCATAGAAATCAACACCAGCACTGGTGTCTCTAAATATAGCTGGATGCATCTCTGGATGTGTGTCTTTTTTCATAACATACGCATTCTACACAGAGCCGCCGTAAAGTACAATAGTGCGCACTATAGAAAAATATCGCTATGATCGTAGGAAATCAATCTCCCTCTGGAAAGTGTTTGCGTTTGCAAGGACGGATTGACAGTAACTACGTGCGACGGCACTGCGCCAATTACCACCAGCGTAGTATTTTCGTGCTGCCGTACACTCATCATTCTTTGCGCCAAGCCTAACAAGATACAACGACGATGCAAGAAAAGCGTCTCGTGGATTCCACGGATTTGACGGTGTATTTGATCCGGTGAGACTGCGTATTTGGTCTTCACTTTTTTTGTAACGCCATGGTCCAGAATAGAAGTTGAGTAAGTTGATAGCAGTTTTCGTCCTTGGACCAACGGTACCAGTTCCTCTGCTATACCCACCTGGACGAAGAATGTAACTGCTATACCTCTCTTGAAAACGGGTAACAGCTGCAGCAACTCGAGAGCCGTACGTACTTGTTTCATTGCCAGGACTTCCTGCCCCACTGCTCTGTATGGTAAAGTTTTGCGTATTCAAGAAAACTTGTAATCGACGAACATCTCCCCCGCTAGCTCCAATACCAAGATTCCCTTCACCTGTCAAAAGCGCTCCGTTGTAACAACAGGTTCCTGTCTTTTCGTTAACAAAACCACCATACTCTACCCACGTTGATGGGATAAATTGTGCAGGACCCATAGCACCACCCCAACCAAAACCAGGATTTGCAGAAACCATAACATCATCTGGATCAAAACCAAGTGCTTCTGTGATAAAGGGGAATACCGGCTGGTCACGCAATGGGTGCATATCTACCCGCCAACTTCCTGTGCCGACATTTCTACCAAGGTCTGATTCATGTTTGATGAGACCAAGAAGAAAAGCAGGATTAATACCAGTAAGCTGTCTTGATAGCTCTGCAAGACGAACTGCTTCACCAAACTTAATCGTTCCACCACCACGCAATTCAAACAATCGATTTTGTATTTGGGCAATACGCTGACTCTTTGCCTCAATATCAATCTCTATTTTTGTTGCCTGTTCTTTTTGATAAGCGAGTATGCTTTCTTTCTCAACCCTTCTCTCGCTGACACGATTCTTCTCCGCTTGCTGTTGATTTCTTGTTCCATTCTGGAGTTCCTGTTGCTGATTGAGTTGCATAACGTTTGCTGTCCTTCTCGTACGCAACGAGTTGATATCTTTAATGGAATCGGCAAGAGACAAACGAAGGGACTCATAGTCACCCGTACGAGAGAAAAATGAAGATAATGAAAAATCAGAAAGAATGAGAGACAAAAAGCCCTCCTGCTCTTTTTCATTAATCTGTTGCATTAAATGTTTCAGAATTTCTTGTTGTGTCAAGAGTTCATTATTGAGCACCTCAACCACCTCTTCTTTTTTAATAATTTCCTGATTTGTTTTATATATAGAAAGGTCACTTGAACGAATGCGAAGCAATGCCTGATTGACCTCATAATCAATGATGGCAATGTCCTTTTCGGTATCAGTGAGTTTCACGTTTTGGTTCAATAAGCGCTGTTGATCCTTTTCAATCTCTCTCTGACACAGATCTATCTGCTTTTCCAACAGCGCTCTATCTTTACTTGAAAGAATCTCATCCTGCTGACTTGTTAATTTATTTAAACAGCTCTCATCTGCAAAAACAACAAATGGAACAGTAGAAAAAAGTATAAAAAAACCAATCCACGAAAATATCGTGAAAACAAACCAATTATTAAGTATGTGTTGTTGCTGTTTCATCTGTATCACTTGCGCTATCATCTTGAGTACTTTGTTTACCCTTTTTGTCAGAGACTTCAATGGCAGATAAATCAATTGCTGGCTCTGGTGCCGATGTCTCTACCTCTTCTTCACGTTTAGCAACTATAGAAATTAAAACGTCACCTGGTGGTGTCACGAGAACCACATCTAGTGGAAGCGTGACATCACCAGCAACGAAACGTGATCCTACCTCAGAGAGCTCCGCAACACTCACGTCAAGATGAGAAGGCAAGTTTTTTGGTAACGCCTTCACCAATACAGCATCAGAGACAATCACCATTTGACCATCACGACTCTTCACAACAGGTGCCTCATCAATAATCTGTATAGGTACCTCGTGCTCAACTTCATATCGTTCGTCAACAAAAATAAAGTCTGCGTGTCTCGGTATATCCGTCCGTGGGTCGTAATCAACTTCCTGCACCAATACCTTTTTACCAGTCAAAACACCATCCCCATCTATGACAACAGCATCTGAAAGCAAAATGGATTGCAAATCACGGACAGTAACAGTATAACTGCCAGTTTCGTTGCCAGCGCCATAACAGACAACAGGGATGAGACCACGTGTCCGTAAACCTCGCGCCTGCCTTGTTCCCCGTTCTGTTCTCTCAGAAAAAGATAACTTCATACGAAAATAGTATTCCACACATTACCATATTTTACAATTGACTTCTATTCTGTTACAGGGTTTTTCGCCGTACCGCCGTGTAAGACGGCGATAATGTTCTCTGCAGCGACCACCGCCATACGACTTCTCGTCTCAACACTTGCTGATGCGGTATGTGGTGTGAGAATAACGTTTGGTAGCGAGCGAAGTTTCTTGGAAATGCGTGGTTCATGTTCAAAAACATCCAAGGCAGCAGCAAAAATAGTACCGTTGGTAAGTGCTTGTACCAACGCGTCTTCATCGACAATTGGTCCACGAGAAGCATTCACCAAGACTGCTGTTGGTTTCATGAGAGACAAACGAGCAGAGTTAATAAAGTGCTTGGTTGATTCGAGGAGTGGTAAGTGAATTGATACAATGTCGGCATCGCGCAAAACATCTTCAGGAGCCGCGAGAAAGGTTGCATTGCACGTATCTTCAAGAACAGCATTTTGTCGTACGTCGTTGTACAAAATCTGCATGGCAAATCCTCGAAACAACATCTCTGCAACACGAGAGCCAATACGACCTGCACCAATAATACCGAGTTTCTTTTCCGTGATGTCTCTTCCTAGAAATAATGTCGGTTTCCATCCGACAAAAGAACCAGCACGAACAAACGCATCTGCTTCTGGCAAACGTGTCGTTGCCGCAAGAATGAGGGCAACAGTGTGTTCAGCGACGGTATTGGTAAGAATACCTGGTGTATTGGTCACGGCAATACCTCGTTTCTTTGCCGCCGCAACATCAATATTGTTAAATCCAACGGCATAGTTGGCAATGACTTTCATTTGTACTGCCGCATCAAGCACCTCTTCATCAATGATGTCGGTGAGAAGGCAAAGAAGTCCTTGGTACTGCTTTTCACGCAGTTTTGCGATAAGTTCTTTTTTTGTCAGTGAGTTTTCTGGCAACACAGTGACAGAAAGATTCTTTTCGCGCAAGAGACGAATGCCAGATTCAGGGATGCGGTGAGTCACCAGTACTTCCATAGTACTTGCAGAATACCCCACTATTTACCAAACACCTTTGAGAGTGAGCGTGATACACTGACCATATGAAATGTGACTTTTTTGCTATCGGAGACACTACCGTTGATGCTTTTATTTCCCTGTGCGATGTAAAGATACAATGTGATGGAGAGGGTGAGCGATGCGTTATGTGTATGCGGTGGGGTGATAAGATTGTTTTTAACGATGTTACTGTTATTCCTGCTGTGGGTAACAGCGCCAACGCATCAGTGTGTGCGGCACGACTTGGGTTAACCTCTGGTATTGCAACCTTTGTGGGTAATGATCAATCTGGTGGTGAGTGTATAGCACAATTTAAAAAAGAGGGTGTGATAACAAAGTATATTACTCAAGAAGAAGGCAAGGCAACCAACTATCACTTTGTACTCTCATATGAAGCAGAACGTACTATTTTAATCAAGCATGAAAACTACTCATATGATACGGTACGAAAACCAGATCAAGTGTCATGGGTGTACCTTTCATCGTTTGGTGAACATGCACACACGTACCAAGAAAAAATAGCAACTTGGTTACAACAATCCCCCGAGACACAGATGGCATTCCAACCTGGAACACATCAAATACAACTTGGGTATGAACGCCTACAAAATATTTACCGCGCCACAGACTTGTTTTTCTGTAATAAGCAGGAAGCACAGAGCATTTTACAAACCACCGAAAAAGATAGTAAGGTACTCTTACAGGAAATTCGCAATCGTGGACCAAAAATCCCCGTCATTACTGACGGACCGAAAGGTGCCTACGCACTCCATGACAACAACTACTATTTTGTCCCTGCGTATCCTGATAAAGTACCACCTCGTGAGAGAACTGGTGCTGGAGATGCTTTCTCATCAACCCTCACAGCATATATTGCAAAAGGTCTTCCCTTTGCAGACGCACTGTTGCGTGCACCCATTAACTCAATGTCCGTCGTGCAACATATTGGCGCACAAAAAGGATTGCTGACAGATAAGCAACTTGAACAGTACCTCGATGAAGCACCTGAAGACTATCGGATAACCACTCTTTAAGGACGCTTCTTGTCTGTCTCCCGTTTCAATAGTTTTTCAAAAAACATCACTGCCTTTCTGCCAATTTTTTCACCAAATAGATTGATAAGTATCAAAAGGATAATAATGTAAGTTAAGAGAAATATAAATCCCTCTGTACCGCTACCTCCGAAAAGACCAACACCGACAAGCCAACCAGTACCAATGAGAAGTATTGATAGAGGTATCGTCACCACGGCATCAAGGTAGATGAATCGTCGAAGAGGCATTTTATAGAATAGGACATACGGAATAATGAGTACTTTTGATGCTGGTAGCAACTTTATAAGTAAGAGAGTTGTGACAGGTTTTTCAAGAAATTCAATCTTCATGGAAGCAAAATGTTTCTGTATTTTTTGTACGGTTAGATTGCCCTGACTTACCTTGATACTTTTTGCAAAGACACCTTGCAATTTCTGTGCAATACCATAAAATAGTATATCTATTGTCATTAAGAATAATGGTGTCACGAGCAACACAACCATCAATGAAATATCTTCTCGTCCAGCAAGGGTGCCGAGAATGTGTGATCCAACCTCACCACTAACTAAAAGAATGATGAGACTGATGACTACTTGATTCTCCGCAAGGTAGACACTTGTAGTTCCGATAATATCACTAGCTTCAATCATACACAATTCTGTTTATTTTTTAACCACCGCCTTTTCGACAAGATCTTTCACAACAGCAATGATGTGTGGAGCATCAAGTCCATAGTGCTGAAGAAGTACTGCCGGCTCTCCCGATTGACCAAACGCATCTGTGATACCAATACGGTGGATTGGCATCGGTGCCTGTTCACTAAGCATTTCTGCAATAGCAGATCCTAGCCCACCGATTCGTTGATGTTCCTCTATGGTAACCACCCGCCCTGTTTCCTGCGCATACGATACAATCGCACCATCAAGTGGTTTTATCGTTGGCACATTTACAACAATACTGCCAATATCCATTTTCTCTAACTGCTCCGCTACCACGAGTGTTGTGTGTACCATCGCACCACAAGCATACAGCGTTACCTTTGGATTGTTACTACGGTAGTAGCAGTACGCCTTGCCAATCTCAAATGGCGTCTGCTCGGTGGTGAACTGTGGTGTCTTTTCTCGCTGCAGCCTGAGGTATGTTGGTCCAATGTGATGGGCAATGGCATGTGTTGCCTTCTCTGCCTGCATTGCATCGCACGGCACAACAACAGTCATTCGTGGAATAACACGCGTAATGGCAATGTCTTCAATTGCTTGATGCGTTGCACCATCAGGTCCAACGGAAACTCCAGCGTGAGAGCCAACAATCTTCGCATTAACATTGTTATAGCAAATTGTGGTGCGTATTTGCTCCCAGTTTCTTCCAGGAGAAAACACTGCGTATGAACTAAAAAAAGGTATTTTACCCATTGCAGCCATACCAGAGGCAACACTTGCCATTGACTGTTCGCCGATACCTACTTCGATAAAACGAGTAGGAAATGCTTGACGAAAATAATGCATTTTTGTTGATTCTGTGAGATCAGCACAGAGTGCAACAATCCGATCATCGTTTTCACCAGCACTCACCAATCCTCTCCCAAAACCTTCACGGATTGGTAGTTTTTCTACCGCGTCGGTAAATAGTTTTGGGTGAAGTGCCGCTTGTTCTACTAACATATGAATACTTATTTTTTCTTTGGCACACGTTTTTTAAAAGCCCGCAGTTGCTCTAGCGCTACTGCAATTTGTTTATCTTTTGGAACGATATCTTCAGGACCTTTCCCAGGCGGTACTCCGTGCCAACGAAAATCTCTCTCAAACGCTGATACTCCTTTACCGGGAATGGTGTGGGCAAGTATGACTGCTGGTCGCACCGCTGACTGCGCTTCACTCAGCGCTTGGTAGATATCTTCTATCGTATGACCATCAGCATCAATGGTATGCCAATTGAATGAAGCAAATTTTTCACGCAATGGTTCAAGTGGCATGATGTCACGAGTAAATCCGTCTATTTGTATGCCATTTCTATCAATAATAGCAATAAGGTTATGTACTTTTTCTTTTCCCGCATGCATAACTGCCTCCCATACCTGACCACAGTTTAATTCCCCGTCACCCATTAAACAGTAAAAATATTTTTGTGACTGTGGATTATCAATACGCTCTGCAAGCGTCATGCCAAGCGCCTGTGATAATCCAGAACCGAGTGGTCCAGAACTTGTTTCTAAACCAGGAAGCGTCTCTCTGTGTGGATGCCCTTGGAGACGAGATCCAAACTGACGTAGTGTTTGTAATTCTGTCACAGGAAAATAACCTGCGTGCGCCATAGCAGCATATAACACTGGACAGATATGACCGTTTGAAAGTATCAGTCGGTCTCGATCTTTCCAATCTGGCTGTTCTGGTCTATGGTTTAATACGGCAAAATAAAGTGTTGCAAAAATGTCAGCCATACCGAGCGGTCCTGCCGTATGCCCAGACCCAGCAGCATCAAGAGATTCTATAATACTAATGCGAATCGCATTTGCCTTCTGCTCAATGGTTGCAACGTCTGTATCTGTAAGATGTTGCATCATAGGCATCATAACACGATGCAGACATCGTCAAAGACGATGTCTGCATCTGGTGCCAGCTCAATCAAAAAATTGACCAAACCGGCGAAGGTACATTTGTTGACACCGCTTGCACAGTGCCAACACTGTAATTCTAACATATACATCACTCATATTTTCAACTCATTCAACCCTCTGTGCATCACCACATTTGAAAATGAATGCTCTGAATACTTGGTACAATAAGAGCACATGGGAAAAGGTAAAAAATTTGCAAGCACTCTTACTAATACCAACGCATTTCACGCAATATCAATACTCTTTGATATTGTTGCCATTGTCTATTTTTTCCTCTCAATTTATTGGTGGAATGAACCCATTGTGCCGTTTGAATTAGCACTCGGAACCTACTTCCTCGTGGAATACACTCTCCTCTTTATCTCCTCTAACGACAAAACGGCGTACCTCTCTCATCCACTTTCCATTTCAAACATACTTATCATCATAGGGTACCTCGCCGCACCATTCCACAACCTCGGTTTCTTGAGAGTCCTTCGAATATTGCGCATTATACAATTGTATCAAATCATACCAGACATACGAATGATAACGAAACGAGTGATGCGATGGGAAAAGTTACTCATTAGTCTCAGTCATCTCATTGTCCTTATCGTTATCATCACTGAGTTTGTCTACGTACTCCAAAGGGATACGAATGAGTATATCAATACACCACTTGATGCACTTGATTTCACTATCTCTTCAATTACAAATGTGAGTACAGGGTCTGAAACAGTACAATTAGTCGGTAGCACTGGACAGGTGTTAGCAATTCTCATCGCATTAATCAGCCTCTCTCTTTTCTTGCAACTCATTGATTCTCTACGTCGATTACAACATCGACAGCAAAGGAAGTGTGATGTCTGTGATGATACTATGAGCAACCATACTCACGATGAGAAAAAAATTTGTACGTTTTGTGATATTAAAAATAGAAAGTAGTATTCATCATTGCAATGCAGCATTTCTGTATATAAAAAAAGAACGCATCACGAATATCGCAATGCGTCCTTGTTTTTAGTTAACGCTTCCATCTCGGAGGCATCACTAAAATACGACGTTCTCCAGACATGTCTTTAAAAAGCTTGCGCAATACCATGTTGGAATCAGGTGTTTCTGGCGTATCACGAAAATACTGATCAATAATATCATCTCTTACCAGATTAAACTCATTAACAATCTTTACTCTCTTTTTCATAGGAAGAGTTGGATCGGCATATGCAATAATTTTAGAAAGAACAATCAACTGATTTGGAATCCCCTGCTGTCCCTTTGAGCTGTGTGTGAAGTAGGGTAGATTGCCATCACATATCTCTCTAAAAAGAGTTTCTTGAAACCACTCTTGATATATCACCTCCATGCGAAAATTGTAATAATCTTCGCTTTCATTAGGTATCCATTGATTCTCCTTCTTATTCCTAAAACTTTTTGAGTAATCCTCTGCCTTTCTGTTGAATAATTTATGGCTTTTTATTGCTGCTTCCTCATTCGCCAGTTTCATGTTTAAAAGCTTTTTTCGATGGTGCTGCATTTTTTCCAAAGCTTTTTCTGGAATTTCTTCCTTTTTGGAAAATGTTAAAAATATGAAATGTTTGAAACGCTTGAAAAGATCGAGCATAACAAAATCCTCCTTTTGTTATTTTTGGAAACTATTGACAGACAGGCTAATTCCTATCTGTTTAACGCTCCCTCCTACCTCCAACATATCATTATATTTGAAACTGTCAACTATACGACCTTATCGCGGCGTTATAACGGCATTTGCAAAGGCATCAAGAGCACTGCCAATATCATCTGCCTGAAAGAGTGCAGAACCAATTGCAAACCGAGTGACCCCTGCATCTCGTAGTCGTACAATGGTATCTAACGAAACACCACCATCGACACCAATAGGAACAGTAGGGATAATTGTCTGTACTGCACGGATAGTGTCAAACACCCGCTCACTGAATGGTATGCCCTGCTGACCAATCGTTTCAATTCCCATACACTGCACACCATCGAGCAAATCTCGCCACGCTACCAAAGCAGTAACATCGTGTTGTGGTAGTAATGCAACGACTACCTCTTTCCCTGACTTTTTAGTTTCCGTGAGACATCGCTCCATTTCTTGTGTTGAACCAAGGTGGAAGATAAGTCGCTGTGCACTGGTTGAGAGCCATAGCGGGAGTGTCTTTTCTGGCTTCTCTATCATAAGATCTAATTCATACGTTGTCGGAACAGTCTCCAACACAGTCCGTACGTGGTGCACCTCATTCATATCAAAAAATGGCCATGTGGGATTGCCGGTAAAGACGCCATCAACAATGTCTATCTGCACATGCTGACTCTTTGCTGACACTCGTGCAATTGCTGTGATAATATCTTGAAATGTTTTTTCAAGTACGGCGGGAATAATGATATGGTGTTGTTCAGATTTCATAATCAATTTTTGCAATACGACGAATGTGCCGTTCATCATCTGAAAATGGTGTTTGTAAAAAGGTAGTTACTGCCTGTATCATAGCTTCTTGTGAGATAAACCTAGCGCCAATGGACAGTACGTTTGCGTTATTATGCTCGCGTGCGAAAACAACACTTTCAAGGTTCTCCGATTGATAGACAACAGCACGTACTCCAGGAACACGATTTGCAACAATTGCCTCACCTTGACCAGAACCACCAAAAATGATACCCACACCATCTAAACGACTCACTTCTTTGGCAAGAGGAAGTATGAAATCTGGATAATCGTCTTGGTCATCGTACGTCACTGCACCGTGATCCTTGTAGGTAATACCAAAACGAGTAAAATAACTCGTCAACGCTTCTTTGTATGCAAAACCTGCATGATCGGTTGCTACCTGTACTACTATATCTTGAATATTTTTTGTACCCTTCTGCATTTCATGAGTAGTATACTACCCTATCCGAACATGCTCAAGGAGAGAACGAGCATACCCTATTTCATTGTCATACCACAGCATCACTTTGACCAATGTACCGTTAATCACACGAGTCAGAGGAAGGTCTGCGATGGCAACAAATTCTTCTCCGATAATATCTGATGAAACAATGGGTTCAGTGGTGACGGTAAAGAGTCCTCCAATGGCCCCGTGTAATACTTCATTTATCTCAGTAACACTTGTTGGACGACTTGCAACAAAGGTGACATCGGCAATTGAGCCAATGGCAACGGGAACACGGAGTGCAATACCATCAAATTTCCCTTCTAACTGAGGAAGTGCCTTTGCTGTTGCAATTGCCGCACCAGTGGTTGAAGGAATAATATTTGCAGCACCTGCCCGCCCAAAACGAGACACACCCTTTTTTTTACTTCCGCCGTCAACAATATGCTGAGTGGCAGTATATGCATGAATAGTATTGAGAACAGCGCTCTCTATCCCTACCGCCTCATCAAGATGTTTCATAGGAATACCAATTGCATTGGTGGTACATGAAGCATTTGAGGTAATCGTGCATAGTTTTGCACGATTTGTATTCACACCAACAAGCACCGTTTCTGCTAAGAGATCTTCTGGTGGATCATCTTTCACAGGTGCACTGATAATAACTCGTTTGGCACCAGCAGTCAGATGCGCACGTGCTGCATCATACGAAGAGAAAATACCAGTTGATTCCACAACGGTATCTATTTGTAATTTTTTCCACGGCAATGTGCTCGGATTTTTCTTTGAAAGAAGCGTTGTGGTCAGTCCATCAACACACAACGCACCATCTTGTATTGCAATCTGTTTAGGATACACACCATATACAGTGTCATGCTTGAGGAGGTACGCTATTGTTTCAGCGGGAAGTATGTCATTGATAGCAACAACATCAATATCCTCTGCCTTTTGTGCAAGGCGGAAAAATGCTCGCCCAATTCTACCAAAACCATTTATTGCAACACGTTTCATATCCAATTCGCATTGTACACCACGCTGCGCAACCACCGAGAGAAAGAAACATTCTAGCTACTCAACGCTGTTATGAGTAACTTTTGTACCTGCTGTGGATTTGCCTGTCCTTTTGTCTCCTGCATCACTTGCCCAACGAGAAATTGTAACGACGCCTCTTTACCTTTTTGATATGCGGTCACTGCTTCTTCATTGTTGGCAATAACGGTTTCAATAACAGACTGTAACACCCCAGCGTCAGATTCTTGAAACAAATTGTGCTCTTTTGCAATAGTTCGTGGATCACCTCCCTCATGAGCAATGATGCGTATACTCTCTTTTGCCCCTCTCGATGAGAGTTCACCGCTCTGCACCATAGCGATAATCTCACCGAGTACAGAACCAGTTATCCTGTCAAACAAAATCGCACCGACTGTTTCGTAATGTGCAAGAACATCTGTTGTGAGGTAATTGGCAATAGCAGTTGGTTCAACTGAATCATGAGCGATGGCACTTTCAAACACATCTGCCGCTTTTGGAATACGTATAATGATTGCTGCTTGTTCGTGTGGAATACCAATTTCCTTGGTATACCGATCACTTTTTTGGTAGGGCAACTCTGGTATTGTCTTCTGTAGCACTGCAGGGTCCCATTCTGGCACCATTGTTATAGCAAAGGTGGTCAAATCTGGCTCTGGCATATATCGATACTCAGCAGCAACCTCCTTGATACGTTGCGAAAAGGTTTCTTGTTTTTTTGTATCCCACCCACGCGTCTCCTGGATAACCTGATTACCTTCTTGTAGTACTTTTTCTTGACGAATAATTTCAAACGAAACGGCATCACGGACTGTTTTAAATGAATTAAGATTTTTTATCTCAACTTTGGTACCAAGTGTATCACTCTCACTGATAGATATATTTACTTCAACACGCATTTCCCCCCACTCCATTCGCGCTCGAGCAACGCCGAGAGATCGTAAAATCATCTGCAGTGTTTCAGCAAATTGTGTTGTTTCCTCTGCAGTGTGCATTGCTGGCCTCGTTACCAACTCCATCAGTGGCACACCAGATCGATTGAAATCAATGAGTGTGTTTGTTGGGTGTGCATCATGAGTACTTTTGGCAGTATCTTCTTCCAGATGGACACGCTCTATTGGTATACCAATGAGTGATGCGTCGGTTACCAGAGGTTCTTGATGCTGACTAATCTGATACCCTTTGGGAATGTCAGGGTAGAAGTAATGTTTACGATCAAAGTGTGTTGTCGTTGCCGTCGTACCGTGTAGCGCAATACCAACGCGAAGAACATGTTCGATTGCCTTTTTGTTGATGTACGGCAATGCCCCAGGGTATCCCATGCAAACAGGACAGACGTATGTATTGGGTGACTCTTCATTTGGATCGTTACGACAGCCACAGAATAGTTTACTCTCTGTTAATAATTCGGCGTGAATCTCAAGACCTATCGTTGGAGTATACATATAGATATTATAGCGAATTAAGTTCGCGAGACAGTATAGCGGCAAAATTTTTCATACTCACATCATCAATGATGGATATTCCAAATATCTCTTGTTTTCCATCTCCTGCAAGACAATCAATAAGCGCAGCACGTTGTTTCAACAATGTCTCCTTGGTCACCAAATCAATCTTGGAGAGTACCACCACCTCCATCTTCTCAGCCAAGGTTGGTTCAAATAGTTCAAGTTCTTTGCGAATAGTATGGTACGCAGCACAAACATCGTCATGTTCAGCTGAAACAAGGTGGACGATCATGCGGGTGCGGGTGATGTGTTTGAGAAAACGATGCCCCAATCCTTTTCCCAATGAAGCACCCTCAATGAGACCAGGGATGTCTGCGAGCATGAAACCATGGAATGATCCAAGGTTTGGTTCAAGAGTCGTGAAAGGATAGTCACCAATCTTTGCATGTGCTCGGGTAAACTCGTTGAGTAGTGTTGTTTTCCCTGCGCTTGGTAAACCGATAATACCAACATCCGCTATGAGATGGAGGTGGATACGCAACGTATACTCTTGCCCCACCGTTCCAGGCGTTGCTGTTGTTGGTGTTGTGTTCGTAGAAGATTTAAAGTGTGCGTTACCAAGCCCACCCTCACCACCAGAGGCAACAAGTGCTGTTGCACCCTCCTCGAGTAATTCAAATCGTTCATTGGTATCAAGATTTTCAATAATAGAACCAATAGGGACTGAGAGTAGCAAGTCTTCAGCGTTCTTGCCGTGCTTCAAAATACCTCCTCCTGCACCACCATTTTTCGCGACCTTTCTTTCCATACTATGATACGTGTTCAGCGCCGTGATTGATCGTACCGCATGAAGATACACTGATCCACCATTACCACCATTACCACCATCGGGGCCACCCTTTGCAACATACTTTTCTCGTCGCCAGTGCACAATACCGTTACCACCAGACCCGCCACATACAATAATTGTTCTTTCATCAACGAACATATGACAATGTGAGTCGTAAGAGAGTAAAGATAACAGCAAGGAGGAGAAGGGTGACAAATCCGTCAATAGCAAACGATGACACTATTGTGATAGCGTACAGAACGATGCCATGCAAAAATATTGATGAGATACCAAGTGTCACAATACGAACAGGAATGGTAAGAAAAGAGAGTACTGGAAGAATAAAGGAATCAGCAATAACGACGAGTATAACAACAGTACCAAAGGTATACCAAAATGTCATACCTGCATCACTGAAGATAGAGACACCAGGAATATAGGTAACGGCAAGATACAGCGCTACACAAAAAACCACTGTACGAAGTAGAAATGCTAGCATCATTAGTAGTATACGCTTATTGAGCGCTCTGTCCTTTTTCCCCTGCAGGAGGCACTTGATCACCATCCTGATGAGACGCTTGTTTTTCATCCTCTTTTACCTGAATCTGCTGTACCAATTTTTCAGCAATCTCGGTAACCCGTGGCCAAAAATTCTTAAAAAGTGCCGTACTTTCACGACGATACTCCAAAAGTGGTTCACGCTGTCCATACGACCGTAGTCCCGTACTACTCCGTGCATAATCCATGATTTCAAGGTGTTCAACCCAAGCATAATCAATAGCACGCAACAGTGTCTGGTGCAGTGCAACAACCACCCCTTTTCCCAACCGCTCCTGGGTACGTTGCACCATTTCTTTAGTCAAAAATTCTTCTGAAATGTTCGTTTCAGTACCATCCATATGTAAGAGTATACGATGGCGTTTCTCATAGACATCTTTGCGTTGTGAATCAAGGACCGTATCATACTCCAAACTGTATCGTCGAGCATCAAAGTGATGTCCTTCAATCCTACTCTGTGCACTCTCAATGGCATTGGAAATAAATTTATTCTCTATTGCTTGATCTTCTGATATACCGAGCCGTTTTGAGAGTGCACGAATGCGATCACCACCAAACACACGAACCAAGTTATCCTCAAGAGAAACAAAGAATTGTGTCTCACCCTCATCACCCTGCCTTCCTGTACGACCACGGAGCTGGTCATCAATACGTCGAGCTTCATGCCGTTCTGTGCCCAACACAAAGAGTCCTCCTTGTGCTTTCACTGCTTCGTGTTGTTTTGCATCATATGGTGTTCCACCCAGTTGAATATCAACACCACGTCCAGCAAGGTTTGTTGCGATAGTCACCTTACCACTCTGTCCTGCTTGTGCAATAATTTCACCTTCCCGCTCGTGATTCTTTGCATTCAATACTTCGTGCGGTACCTTCGCCTTTTTTAACCGTTTCGACAACTGTTCGTTGTGTTCAATGGACGCTGTACCAACCAACACTGGCTGTTTCTTCTCATGGAGTTCTTGTACTTTTGTAACCACCGCTCTAAATTTTGCTTGTTCTGTTTGGTAAACAACATCACCACCATCAATACGCTGCACTTGTGCGTTTGGCGGTATGACAATAACGGGAAGATTATATACTTTATAGAATTCTTCTGAAGAAGAAGA